>PWHR01000098.1 GCA_003554965.1 Thermoplasmata archaeon
TAAGGACAACGAGGAATTCCTCCATTCTCTTCTAAGACACGATCTAAGAAATAAACTTCAAGTGCTTCATGGTTATCTACAACTTTTAGAAGACACCGAACTACAGGAACCACAATCCGGATTTCTTGATAAAGCGCTTTCCACGATGGATAACTGTAGAAAACTGATCGAAACCGTTCGATTGCTTCGAAAGCTAAAGAATAGAGAGTCTTTAGAGGTTGTCAATATCGATGGAGTTATCGATCAGGTACAGTCGGAGATGGGGAAAAATATAGAGGACGCCGGGATCGAATTTATATATCAAAATTGTGAAGCCAAAGTGCTATCGGGCTCTCTTCTAAATGAAGTTTTTATCAACCTTATAGACAACGCCATCAAACATGCCGAATGCTCTAAGATCATTATCAACGTCAGTACAGAGGAAAAAATGGTGAACGTCAGTGTGGAAGATGACGGGGCGGGTATCCCAAAAGAACTCAGAGGATCTCTTTTTAAAGAAGGAGAAAAAGGTAAGATGTCGTCTGGATCAGGGATAGGGCTATCACTGGCACATAGGATCATCACCGATTACGGCGGAACCATAGATGTATGTAGGTCCTCACTGGGAGGAGCGTGTTTCAAAGTAAAGCTTCAACGCGCTTTTTGATTAGTATTGATAGATAAAGTATAAATAAATTGAACTGTCCTAAGATAGAATCAAGTGTTTCAAGGTTTTGATCGTGGACTATGAACCCGGTTTCCTAGATCAGGCAAAAATATTCCTTGAGAAGTTGAGCGATGATTTGAAGATCTGCACAGCTGACTCAGCAAACGAAGCCTTATCATGTATGACAAAGAAGGACTTCGATGCCATCATCTCTGATTATCATATGCCTAACATCGATGGGATCTAGTTGTTAGATATTATCAGAGATAAAGGATTGGACCTGCCTTTCATTCTGTTCACAGGGATCGACAACCAAGGATTGGATGAGAAAGCTATATCTCACGGTGCGGATGGATTCGTCAGAAAAAAAGGGAAGCCAAGTGAATATTATCATAAATTGATAAATATATTGGTGGAGGACGATCGATGATACATTTTTTGTAAAAAGTTATATACTTGCATAACATGAGAGTAATATGGCCCCTATATTAGATGGGGAGGAGCAAACGCAGCATGGAAAATGGTAGGTATAAGCTTTTAATTGTTGATGACGATCAACAGGTGAGAGAACTTTTAAAATTAACTCTAGAAAGGGCGGAAGATTTCGAATGCAGTGTGACGGTCGTCCCAGACGCTATGAGCGCTTTAGATATACTAGAAGTTGACAGCGACTACGATCTGATCATCTCTGACCACAGGATGTCCGAAATGACCGGTGTAGAATTATTGAGTAAGGTTAGACAGACATATCCAGATATAAAACGGGTCCTGATAACCGCCTATTCGGAACTGGACCTAGCAAGGGCCGCGATAAATGAAGCCATGGTTCATAACTACATAGAAAAACCGTGGAACCAAAAAGAACTGAGAGCTACTATACTACATCTTCTTAGATCGGGTTCAGAAGAGAACAGCGAAGATATCCGATTAGAAGAGGGGAACGCATATCTGCTCGAAGAACAGAAACCTAACGAGACTTTTAAAATATCCCTTGAACGTATGAAGGACATAGGAGAAGGTCTGTTGATCACCAGACTCCATCGCAACAAATTGAAGCAAAAATACGATTTCGATGAAGAAAAGATCGACTATCGATGGCTGACCAAGATGAGCGGTAGAGGTAACATCGATCCAGTGGATCTTGAACTTACGGCCGATCTGATAATCAGGTACTATGAGCAAGGTGGGAAAACCGTATTGATCGAAGGGGTAGATGCCCTTCTACGGGATAATTCATTCAAAAGGTTCGTTGGATTTATGGATAACCTAGTGGATGTAGTGGGTATGAGTGAAGGCGTACTTGTTATGAATCTAGATCCAAGGATAGTCTCGGAAAAGGAACTAGCTGTGATGGAAAGGAAGATGAACACTTTTAAGCTCTAAGCCTACAAAAATTATTTAGATTGCCGTAGCCCTATTTCTATTTGGATCCCAAAAATGGAGAAAGATATAGATAATAATTCTAAGGTGGAAAATAGAGATATCGATACCTTAGAAAAAAATGGGGTTATCAACCCACCTAACTCTTCAGCACACCAACGCATGGATGAGGAAAGAGAAGAATTGATAGGTCCAGATGATATCGTCCATAGATTCGTTAGACATCGTAGAGAGAGGGGGATACAAAAACAGAGAAAAAAGAAAAAGTGGAAAGAACAAAGCCTCATCAAAGAATTTCTAAACATTAAAAGTAAACAAAGACGAATCTCCCGCGGGTTGAGAAAACTTGAAGAGGATATAGAAGAACTGAGCGGCGGTGTGCCTGGTGGTGCACTAGAAATACTTAGAAATATCCTTGAAGATGCTTCATTTTTAAAAGAGGAAGGAGAACTAGATGAAGTTGAAGACTTGCTGCAGTATGCAGAAAAACAGAAAGAATTGATCCTGTTAATACTTCGATCCATAAGAACTGCAGAGAAGCTTTTCGTCAGGTATGAGGGGGGATTAGACGAACTGACTTATCGGAGCAGATTGGAACGGGTTGAAGAGATGTGTGAGGAGGGGAAGTTGGAGAATGCTTCCGAGGAAGTTGAAAAATTGGTCACCGATCTTAAAAGAGACATAGAAAAGATCCGGCGTAGCAAGACGAGATGGAGGGACGATTACAAACAAGAAAAGGAAAAAGGGATGATAAACGGTTTGAGTTCCAAAAGGAAAGAGGCTAAGAAAGCAGGATTCATTAACGGATTAACAGAGAAGAAAAGGCGACCTCGGAAAAAGAAGAAAAGGAAGATCTTTACGTACCTATTGATAGTGGTGATCGCTGTTGGACTGATATCCTCGGCTTACTTAGTATTCACCCCTCTTGACGAAGAACGGACTATCGGCATCGATGGAGATTTCGATGATTGGGTGGGCATCCGAGCATACTACGAGCCTCCGATCGAGAGGTTCGACGAACCCAGTATGGAGATCGATGAATATAAGCTCCACGTGGAGCGTGGATTCCTATATCTCTATGTGGATGTGAACGGCACTTTGTTCGATAGTATGGATGAAGTGTATTCCCTGCGTGCGTTCATCGATATAGATGAGGAGGAAGGATACGATCTGGGTAAGA
>PWHR01000068.1 GCA_003554965.1 Thermoplasmata archaeon
AATGCTGATCTATGAGGCGCTGCCCTATATCACAACCTCCCGGCAGTCCCACCCGGGCGTAACCGCAGCGGCCCAGCAGAGCACCCAGGACATAGTAGGATGCGCGAATGGTCTTTACCAGCTTGAGGGGTGGACTCTTGCCGGGGTTGATATTCGAGGTATCTATCCGCATAGTACTGTTGCATGGCTTCTGCACGGTAGCTCCAAAATGTTGCAAAATACTGCTGTAGGTGGCAATGTCACTGATGGCCGGAAGGTTGCTGAGGGTGCTGGTACCTGAAGCCAGCATGGTTGCAGGAATCACGGCCAGGGCGGAGTTCTTGCGTCCCCCAATGGAAACTTCACCGAACAACGGGTTGCTACCACGGACTATTAGTTCTGCCAAAGTGTGTTCTCTCCCCACCTCAGTTATGGTGTTCGCAAGTTTATATTTTCCCTACAGTACCCCGGATTCCGTGCTGCATCCAGAGCAGAATTGGCGGAAAGATCGGTTCCTCGCTGTTTCACACAGGCAAACCATAATTAGACCATAATTCAGCTTTCCAGCGATCAGGTCGGCCATGGCAATGAGATTGCGATTGGTGCAGCAACCTCTCGCTCTGGCTTTGGCTGCCTGAATGAGACTGTTGAAACCTTCGAGTAATCCCGTGATGAGTCTGCCATTGAACCAGTTGAGAACTCCCTCCCAGTGACGTTTATCCTGCGAAATAGGATCAGTCCGAAGCAAAGGGCCAACACAAGTTCAACATTCAACGGGACAATCTCGGGCTCTCAGAGATGACGCGTACTCGCCTGGGGACATTGCTTACACCGTTTGACACCACGTGACTCTCAAAGGATTCCCACTTGATGAAGGCCTCAGTAGTGGGAGAGTCGACGGTTGGAGCACTGAAACTGACGAAAACCTCAGGCATTCCATAATCCAGTGGTTCTCCAAAGTGGTAATCCATATGATATAGGTTGTCCATTCCACGATCAGGGCCGGAATCGGGTGCTCCCAGCATTGCCATTATTTCCTCGAGAGGCATTCCCACCTCTGCACCCAGCACTTGGTGCCCTGGCCCCAGGATGATGCTAACTGCAATCCTTTCTTCCATATGCTCCGGAGAGCAGATACGTATGACCCCTCTTTCATGTCTGAAGAGAATGTAATAGTGCGGCCCAAGCCAATCATCATACCCTCGTTGATCTGGACTCCCTAATAATCGCTCTATTTCATCAAATCTCATACCGAGTAGATTCATCACGGGATCTATCTCCCACGTGTCTAGCGTGGTTCCTTCGGTGTTATACACCAGGGGAGAATGTGCAGAGCTGGCTACAGCCTGACAACCTGTCAGTGGAATGATGGCAGCTAAGGCTAAGGCCAACAAAGATAGGTGTTTAGCGGAAATCATCCCGGTTTATTCCCCTCCGAATGCTTTTTGTGCGTGCTGTCGTTCTGCTCATGCCCTTCTGCAGGCCTGAGTTGTGAACTAAGCGTAGGATTAGGCTCATCTACAGATTGCAGGGTCTCCTCGGCATGTTCTTTCGCAGCAACCGCTTCGTTCTCCATTTGCCGCCTGCCCACCTCAGCTTCCAGCCTGCTCTTTTCCCCTTCCAATAACTCTACACGCTGCCTCAGCTCTGCTTGCTTCTGTCGTGCCTCACGAAACTGCAGGTGGGTTTGAATACCACGGAAGAGACTGAAAGAACCTAACGTCAGGGCTCCCGCTGAAGCAGAACCCAGGATCAGCACAATTAGGGAAAGATCCGCCTGGCCGAAAAGGTAGTTTACTGTCACGATTTCACCATTGGCCATAGCGACCACGGCGATGAGTAGACTGAAAAGTAGTGCAAATACAAGATATAGCATTGCCACAGTTGTTCTCCTCTCAGCCGGTTATTAGCTTTTCCCCTGGGTGTACTCTGTTAACCAATCTTCAACATCCTGGATGCATATAGCACTACTACAGATCCCAGGAAAGCCACGGTGAATGTAGTAAGGTTGAAACCGCTGATCGGGTCGTGGATATTGAACACAGAACCGGCTACCCATCCGCCTATTAGCGCCCCAATAGCCCCGATTATAACGTTACCAAGCAGCCCTGAGCCTCTCCCCTTTATCGCTATGCCGGCCAGCCACCCAACAATTGCGCCTATAGCTAACCAGGTTAGTAATCCCATTCCAGTCACCCCTCCATTTGGTTATACTTGGCGGAATCTAAAGGTTGCAGGAAAATTGATGAAAGATAGTAGACTTGGTTAGATGATTACGTAGAGAACCTCCCGTCCTTCTCCCTTATTATCAAGCACGATGTGCTTACAAATCTATTAGCAATCAATGGGATGCTCTGTTGTTACAGTCGGTTCTGCGGGCTGTATGATCAGTGGCTGGTCAATATCGAAGTTCCTTCGGCACCATTATCGTGCCGGGGAGAAGATGTTTGTGGACTTTGCTGGGCAGACGGTCCGGATCGTGGATCCTGTGACCGGGGAGGTATGGCAGGCGCCGGTGTTCGTGGCAACCCTGGGCGCTAGCAGCTACACCGGACGTATTGAGCCAGCATGCACAGAAAGACGTGAGCCCTCACCCGCTCCCCCCTGCGGTGACGAATGGGATGTACCTTCAGGGCAAACCCCTTGATGACCCCCGACAACACTGGGAGGCAGGGCCGTCATGACAAAAGCAGCTATCAGTCTGCAGGACCTGAGAAGAAGGATATATGCCAAGGCGAAGGCAGAGTAATCTTGGCGCTTCTGCGGACTGTACGTCCATGTTTGTAAGTTGGAAACCCTGCGATACCCGGGGCGGTGTGATCTCACCTTTGCTGGCGAATCTCTATCTCAATGAGGTGAACAAGATGTTGGAGAGGGCCAAAGAGGTGACGCGCAATGGTCGGTACACGCACATCGAATCGGTTTGAAGGGCGGATGACCTCGTGATACTGATTGAGGGTCATCCTCGATGGGAGCGGCTTCTGAAAATGGTGCTAAAGAGGCTCCTGGAAGGGCCCGGAAAGCTGGATGTCCAGTTGAACCGGGAAAAGAGCCGCCTGGTGAACATGAAACGGCGGGAGACCTTCAAATTCCTCGGATTTGAGTTCAAGAGGGTGAGGACGCGATAAAGGGAAGTGGGGTGTGCGCTCCGCACCAATGAC
>PWHR01000084.1 GCA_003554965.1 Thermoplasmata archaeon
ACCAAAAATATGATGGCTTCAGGAGACATCAAAAAAGCTCCAGATGTTGATCTGAGCTAAAACATTTTTCTCTCTTTTTTCTTCTTTCAAAAAGATTATATCTCTCAAAATTGTTCAATATAATGTGAAGATATTAGCTGTTGCCACGGATAATTTCGAATTTTACTACGAAATAGTCAGAGAACTGAAACAAAGAGATATAGCCTTCGTTAGTTTATCACCTACCGATCCTATACCTCCTACAGTAGATCTTGTTATAACGACCGAGCAGGAATCCGAGGCTATAGATTTTGATAATATAATAAGCGTGGAAGATGATATCAGGAGGGGGGTTCGTAGAGCTTTATCAACATTGAAGGGTAAATCGACCTATCAAAAGATAGTTGTTGGTATCGACCCAGGCTCTAAGCCAGGTATCGCACTTGTCGGTGATGGAAAGATCTTGGAGACGATGCATGCTGATTCCCCTGAAGAAGTTAAAAATATCGTAGAAGGATTCATCGAAGATTACAGCTTTCATAGGATGACAGTCCGGATAGGACACGGAGATAAGACCAATAGAAATCGGACGATAAATTCGTTAAAGGGTTTAGCGATCAGAATAGAGATAGTTAATGAGGAAGATACGACTAAACTTACTGAAAAACCAGATATCGAAGCAGCGAAAAAAATAGCGTTAAGCGTAGGTGAATTAGCCGAAGGAACTTATGACGTTGAAGCCACTGAAGGAGAGATGAGAGAGATTCAAAGAAGGAGTCGGATAAGGAGTGGAGAGATAACTATCTCTAAAAAACTGGCTAAAAAAGTGGTCGAAGGCGATATAGAGATGGAAAAAGCGATAGAAGAGCAAAAAGAAGAGGAAGAAGATTGATCAGTCTATCCTCTTAAGATTGCCCAAAACTGGCTCGTATAATTTTCCATCCGTTCTTAAGTTGTTGACGGATTCTTCAAAGTCGTCTTGAGATATCTCTTTTTCTTCCATCACTTTTTCCTTGACCCTTTCGTAATCCACTCCATTGTCTAGATTTTCACTTTTTTCTATATCTCCTATCAATTCCAAAATGAAATCTTCTAGGTCTTCATCTCTTTCTTCCTCGGTTTTCTGTTCCATATCCTGGATAGTCTTCGTTTCGTATTCAGGTAAAACATGTCTTAAAGAATCTTCAAGCATCCTCTCATATCGATTGAAATCCACGCTGTCATAATGTTCGGAAGCGAGTTTGTAACCTTCAGACAACCTTTCGTCGAATCCTAATTCGACCAATTCTTCAACAGATACTTTATCCATCTTTGAAGCTTCGATCGCGACTTCCAATCTGTTTTTTAGTGAGCGCGCGGCTTCGATTATCCAGTTATTTCTTTGATCCTCAGTTACCTCTTTGATTATCTCAGCTCTTATCGAGGTCAAAAAGGTGTCTTCATCTGGTTCATAAGTAGAGGCTTTTCCTACTACAGCAACAAATATCGGTGGTTCCATGTTGGTTAAAGTAGAAGTCACTTCTGGTTGATATTGACCCGCAGATACGAAAAAGGTCCCGGTTTGATCTGTGACCCTAGCTCTCCACATCGGTTCTTCTGGATCTCCGATATTTTCTTTTTCTGTCAGAACACCGACGGCGTATATACGATTGATTTTTGCTCCTAGAGGTGTCACAAGGTAACTAGGGGCTCTCTCTTCAGAACCTTTTATCTCAAGATTTGACTCGTTGAATTCGCTTGCAAATACCCTCCAGGCCACTTCTCTATTTATCATACTCATCTTAAAACCTCCTTTTGTTTTAACGATGGAAGGATGTTAATCCTGCTCATCCGTAGTGGTAACGAGGATGAAGGGATATCAATCCTGCTCATCTTAAAACCTCCTTTTGTTTATAATAAAAAGGTAGGGATGTTGGGGATGTGAGATTCATACTCTCACCTCGTCCAACATCTCTCTAGCTTCTTTTTCGACATCTATCGTTTTACTGTCGACTTCATCAGCTATCAACATCAATCCGTAATCATCGCTGGTAACATTACCTCTAACCATCAAGGGCTGGGCTATCAGTTTCTCTTCTATCTCGTCTCTTATGACGTCCTGGTTCATCTCATCCTTGGCGATCTCCATGGCTTTATCGATATCATAACCGAGTATGTCCTCTGTAAGTTCCCTATTGACCACTACCGTCAAAGCGCCAGTGCCGTCATCCAATATACCTTTAACTCTAAGATCAGCTTTTCCATCGACTTTGCCGTGCACCCTACAAGCTCCTTTCTGTATGACCCTATTACATTCAGGACATCTGAAAATAAGGCCGCTGCCGCTCTTGATATCTATCATGACCGCCTCTACTATCGCGTCGACGGCTCCGCCTCTTTTAGCGAGGTCGGAGATAGTATAAGTTGATGATCCTTGAAGGTCTTGAGCCTCAGGAAGTTCATCATCATCCAATTTCTCGACATCTGCGTTCTCATCGAAGCTGTACTGAGGTATTCCTCTCCAGGATCTTACATATCCTCCTTTGATTCTAACAACTTCGTCCTCGTCTATACAAAAGTTATGCCATGCGCTGAACTGAGCCTTTCCAGTTTCATCGGCCATGACTCCTGAGTAAAGGGTTTTCTCTCCATCATCAGTGTTTACAGTTTTCTCCTCTATAGACAATATCCTAGCTTTGACTTCGAGATTTCTCATATCTTCTCTGATATCTTTCAAATCAAGTTTTTGAGGTCGTCTCTCGAATTGAGGAACTTCCTCTTTATCTATCTTTTTGACAGAAGCTTTTGATCCTATATTCACCTGCGGCTTGTCGTTCCACATATTTACGTAAGCGTTCTCTAGTTTGATAGTATCTCCTTTTTCAAGATCAATTGACTTAGCTTCCCATAAAGTGTAAGGTATAGTTCCCGTGTCATCGCCTAGAATGCCGTACCATATACGCTTTGGTTCGTTGTCAACTTCTATCTCTTTATCATCTATAGAAACGACTCTGCACTTGAGGTTCAATCCTTGTTCATCACCCTCTATATCCTCAATCTTCTTTTCTGTACTTACGTACAGCTCTTGAGGATCGCCATCGTATTTTTTGACGATGGATCTTTTAGCGCTTCCCAAGGGCACTCCGTATCTTTCCGTGTAAGTAC
>PWHR01000070.1 GCA_003554965.1 Thermoplasmata archaeon
AAATTAGGTTCAGTAAAGGATATGTCATACCACTCCGATACGTATGCAAATACCTGTGAACATGAATTTTGGGATTGGGAGACTTTTTATGATGAATAGGTTCCCATCTTGCCAGGAGAGGGAATGCTAAGAGACGGTGAGTTTTTTGCACCAAGACTAATCTATGGCCTATAGATCTATTTAATCGCAAATTTCTCACAGCTTTAAACATGGTGCCTACTGTTTCGGATAATCAACTCCGCGAGAATAAAGCTGCCAGATACAGGATTGAGGTGTAGTTTCCATTTTTTACCAGTTGGGCATGGTGATAACGAAGCTGCTGTTTCAGTTTTGTAAGTATGATCAGCTCAATAAACTGAATAAACAGTCTCCCATACATGGCTGGCTTGGTATGCACCCGAAGTCGTTTGCAGTCCAGGCTGATTTTCAGATCATCAAACAGTTGCTCAATATCATTACGTCTCCGGTATGCTGCAAGAGCTTTCTTTGCATCATTGTCACTTGTGGTTACCCATAAGCTAAAACACAAAATTTTCATTTTATTAAAGTATCAACAAGTATCTTTCCGGGTTATGCTGTGTTATCATTATTGCAGGAACATATTGAGGGATTCATAGTGAATGTAATTAAACGATATGAATCACTGCAGAGAAAAGTGATTTCAAGAAAGGATGAATTCCAAAACCTCATAAATTTCATGGAGAAGAAAACTTCTTGGCTGACTTGCCCGGCAAGTACTAAATACCATCTTAACAGAGAAGGCGGACTGCTTGAGCATTCAGTTAATGTGGCAGAAACCATGCTGAAGATTAAACATGCTCTAATGCCGTCTTTATCTGATGAAAGCTGCGTGATAGTTGCTTTGCTCCATGATTTAGGGAAAGTTGGTATGCCTGGTAACCCGCAATACCTGGTAAATGAACCATCTGAGAAACAAAAACGGTATGGGTATAAACCAAGTTTTCCCTATCGGTTTAATACAGAACTGACCTATCTCAGCGTACCAATCCGAAGTATTTACTTAGCTTTACCACATATGTACCTCACTGAGGAAGAAGTACAGGCAATTGTCTATCATGATGGCCAATATGTGGAAGATAACCGGTCTTCTGCAGCAAAGGAGGAGCCCCTCACATTACTTCTGCAATATGCAGATACATGGAGCGGGTTTATGATTGAGGAAGGGAAACTATAGGGAATTGTTATGGGAACGTTGGTAAATGCGGTTTGTAAATCCTGCGGATATAGGAAAGATACTATGGCTCTTTTTGGAGGAAGGATGAGTTTTCTTGAAACTTGTATATTTCCCTTCTACTGTGAATCCTGTAATGCGCTGTTTGAGGGAAACCTGTTAGAGAAAAATATCTTCTGCCCTGAATGTGGGAATAATGCTGTATTCACCTATGAAGATGAAAGAACTGGGTTTAGGGAGGAGAAAAGTTCATTCAGCTGGTTTGTAATGGAATTAGAAAAAGAAATGAAGCTAAATGAGGAAGATAATTTATGTCCTCAGTGCGGGAAGCTCACATTGAAGTTTGAAAACGTTGGGAAATGGGACTAATAAAAATAGGAGGAATCAATGAGAGATATAGGGAATGGCTATGGAAGCAAATACCATCTATTGGACTTTTGGGATAATCGCTGCAAGGAACTGGATTCTTTAATCAAGCAGCAGACCTGTTTAACAGGGGATTTTCAGTGGAAGTTTCCCGATGTCAATAAAAAAGCAAAAGAATTCAAGGGTATAGAATTTCTTACTGATGAAACTACAAAACCTAAATATTACGATATAAAAGAAAAATGGAAAAATTTTTGGCCTCAAAGAGGGAATACCCATAACTGGGATGGGGTGATAAAGATCAATAATCGATATGTTCTAGTTGAGGCAAAAGCTCATATAGGAGAACTCAAAAGTAAATGCGGGGCTACCTCCGAGAAAAGTTTGGGAGAAATTAATAATGCATTTGAAAAGACAATAAAAAAATACGGGTCATCAAGTACTGTTGAGTCTTGGAAGAATAAATATTATCAACTGGCAAACAGGCTTGCTTTCATCTACTTCATGAATGAAGAACTTAAACCCGATTTTGATGCTTTACTTTTAAATATATATTTTATAAATGGATATGAGAATCTAAACCAAAACAAAAGTGTTGAATCTAAAGAAGCTTGGGAGAAAGCAGTAAAAACAGAGTATGACTGGCTGGGTTTGAATGACTCTAAAGCATTAAGCTATGTCCATTCAGTCTACATAGACTGCCATTTGGGGTAAAACATTTTTAAAAGCATTAAATGTATTTCCAATTTTCTGAATGAAGAGTGTCCTTGCCGCCTCATATAGTTGGTAGATTTTGGGAAAAACAGCATTTTTATGCAGTATCTTCTTGCTTATAAAGCTTTTTGGTGAAGCAGCTTATAAATTAGTTGTAATTATGCTTTTCATAACTTTATGGTAAGTATTTAGTAATTAAAGATAAATTATGGGGGTTTTCATCTTGGCGGATTTTAATCCAGAAACTGGGGTTCTGTTCCACCAGGTAATGTTATGTATTGGTCCTTCCATGATGAATAATCTGGGAGAAATATCTTTTTAAATAGTTAGCCAACTGAGGGTCTACACAATAGACATAACAACCTTTCAACCCACGAGTCATTAAAGCACGATATGTATTTCTTATGATAGTATCAATTTCAGCAAGCGCCCGTGGATCTTTTTTCCTGGCCAAACCTTTCAAACCAGATAATGATTTGTCCGATTTTGCCCTTTTTGTATAATCGGTTATTACTTGCCCTTGTTCATACCTCAGATCTTCTCCGATGATTACTCCAACGTAACTGAACTCAAGTCCTTGGGTAGTATGAATGCATCCTACTTGATCGATAGAACCTCTTGAAATCGCATAGGTTTTGTCCCCGCTTAAATTCCAAGGCATTTCAAATTCACCAATTTTTATGTCAAACTGCGTATCGGATTTCTGTTTTGTTATCCATTCCCAGCAGTAGCCAGCCAACAGACGAGCTTTTCCGTCAATTTCATTTTTTTCACGGATGAGCCGTTCTAATTCTTTTGGA
>PWHR01000032.1 GCA_003554965.1 Thermoplasmata archaeon
CCCCAGTACGTATGTGCAAGTAGTAAACACGGCGGCTCGGGATGGTGTCAAAGAGGGTTTAGCGATCATTGAAAAATTACTGGACGACTACTTTAAGGAGGCATCATGATGGATAGCGCACCCCCGGCCTTCGGGCTGGGGGTCTTTTTTATTACCATGACAGTGCGAGGGTGTGGACTTGCTCCTTCAACCACTGCCCTGGGTATTCGTCTTGCTCGACTAGCTCACACAAATCCTTGAATATCTTCTGTGCTTTCTTAAGGGGCTGCTCTTCACCTTCCCCCTTCAAGGCCTGTGTCATCTGTCTAGTCGACCAACCTTGTTCTAAGGCCTCCTGTATGGTGGCTTCAGGATCCTCGGTATCCGCGGCTATGATGTGGTGCCTCATCGATAAATCCTGTGCCCGGGTGTCCGGGTCGTAGAAAGCTATAGCCGCCTTTACATATTGTCTGACCTTTTCGCTGGAACAACCCACCTCCGATGCTACCTGTCCCGGTTTTACCTGGTGACGGTGGACAAGTAAAGCCATGGACTCCGCTTGCTTCCACTTTGAATCACCCTCCTGGTTGACAGCGTCTACCAGATTCTGGATCAACTCCTCATACGTGGGTACCACGTTATCCCTCCTTTAGTGCTTGCAGTTCAGCTTTCTCTATCTCTCCATTATGGACTTTTGTATGACACACACCACACAATGACACGAGGTTCTCCGGGGTGTCCTGCCCACCTGAACCCTTGCTCTTGATGTGGTGGACTTCTACGGAACCATACTTCCCACAGTATTCACAGCAATCCTTCCGTGCTTTCTCTCTGGTCTTCTTGCTCTTCTTGCGACTGGGTTTGGGCTGAGGACTGAAAAACTCCATTATTTCCCTCCATTAAGCGGCATCCCCTGCATAGCACAATGAACTCATACTTCCTCTCAGGGATAGGGTAAGTGCCTACATTATGATTACATCCACACTGCTCACAGTGTACATCGCGTGTCGGTATCTCCATGCTGACCTCCTATATACTGCAGTGCATGTCCATCCGAGTGCCGTCTAAGCGGATGCGTGGACTGCCTAACGGTGCTGGGTTGTAGTTCTGACGAACCGCATACCCGGCCCACTCCGCAAAGGCACCGGCACTGACGAACAGTTGTTTTCTAAACATGAGGGACTTGGTTCTGTTCTGCGGAACAATGACTCTACCAGGGAAGGCGAACTGGGTGTGAGTGTGTGAGGCGATGTAGAAATCCGCAGTCACTCCATTCGCCATGTCCTGGAGGGCATTCACCTTTCCACCCATTTTTTTACCTCCAGCGGAGCCATGTAACTGGAACCCAGTGTAGGTGATACGGTTCTTTTTGGGGTTTCCCTTCTTGTGGTCATATCCCACAGTGATAAACATATATATCCCATCGGGGTCGTACACATCCTGTATGCCCAGAAACTTACATAGGGTTTTGCCGGGGAACTGGTCTACCTTCTTACTGGTGCGGTGTTCGTGGTTGCCATCCAGGAAGGCCAGTATCCTCCCACCATCAGCGAGGGGCCGAAGTAACTCCTCTGCCATTTCCATCTGCCAGTCTGGTCTGTGTGTGCCGTAGGTGTCTCCAATACTGTCGGTGGTGCTGTTGTCAATAATGTCACCGTTGATCACACAATACGCATTGGGTCTGTCCAGGATCCACTGTCGGTATCCCAGGAACTTATCCTGGTCGAATTGAGAACCGATATGCAAATCAGATAATGGCACAATATAAGCCTCAGTCGTGTCGATTCCCAAATCATGTCGCACGACTTTAAGCGGATTACCCACTATACCCCTCCTCCAGTTCTTGTCTCATCTTTCTCCTGGAGTACCTACGGAGCATCTTCCCGACCCGACTGCGGTCAGGCAGACGAACACACCGGGAATTATAGTTCTGCCCAGTAGCGAGTTTTACGTTGTATCGTTTGAACTCGTCCATAGTTCCTCCTATGTAGGCAGGGCTTGTGTTTTTTTATTTCGCCACCCTGCCTTAGACAACGGCTGATAACTGGCGCAGGCAGTAGGATTTAAACCCACAACTCACGGCTTTGGAGGCCGTTGTTTTGCCATTAAACTATGCCTACGTGGTGGAGGTGGGGATGAGTCGAACATCCCGTCCAGTCAGGTTCCGCAAGCGGTTTTACCTAACCGTCTACCCATGACACCCCCATGTCATACTACATGCTTCCAAATTTTGTTATTAACGACTTCGCTTATTACTGAATGATCAACACCATACACCCTACCTAACTCTCTGCAACTCATTCCATCTTGCCGTAAAAGCCTAATCTCTCTAACATTGGAATCATCTAGTTTTGCATTGGAATGCTCCGCTCCTTTTCTGATAAGGTGGGGATGACAGTAGCCTTTTGGTGGTACATGATGTGTTCCTGCTTTCATCGCATCTGCAACATTGTCCACCTGTGTTCCAATATACAAATGTTCGGGGTTGACACACTTACGATTACCACACTTATGCAAAACATTCATTCCAGACGGTATTGAGCCGTTGGTTATCAACCACGACATCCTGTGTGCGAGCACCCTTTTACCGTTCAACTTAAAGCCACCGTATCCTGTAGTCAATCCCGCATTCCATTCCCAACAACCATCTGACTTATCAACCTTCTCCCAAAACCTTTCCAAAACAGAATCATTAAGCATTAAACATCATCCCTTCATGTTTTTTATCCCATAAAAATAGCAGGGAAGACGGTGGGATTGACCGTCTTGTCGGGTGCGCATTCCCTATCCCTGCCATACATAAGGGTCTGATCCACTCAATGTTTTCCTGTAGAGAGTTTCTCTAACCCTTTGTCTAGCCTATAAAGCATAACCGTTGCGTACAGGCAACATTTACGCCTGCGCCTGTGCCCACTCACTGCGGGCTGGCTATGCTTATTAACCAAAACTGACAAATACACTATAATCAATCACAATTTAAGCGCAAATGTCAAATCTCGTTGTGCAACGAGGCACAACGATATGTAGCCTGGGTAACGTCATGGCCTGAAGCAGGTTGGCCATTCCTGCTTCGGATATTC
>PWHR01000006.1 GCA_003554965.1 Thermoplasmata archaeon
TCCTCTCTTTCAGGGAATTCTCCTTCTCCAACGTCTCCTGGCTCTACAAGTTCGTCCATCACCATGAATTCAACGTGCTCTTCTGATTCTACTTCGTATTCTATTGTCAAGGGACCACTGTCCTCTGGATTTTCGATCCTCACGTGCTGGTAGTATTCAAAGTCCGGTGCATTCTCACCAAAATAGGCTGTTTCCTCAAATCTAGTCACTTCTCTGAACGGTAGCTCATACCATTCATAACCGTCGTTGTTCTCATCGATCTCACTTTGACTCATCGATATAGTGTACGGCTCGTCATATTCGACAGGAACTTCAACATTCAAAAGCCATACACCGGCGCCGAGAGCCGTCCCGGCCACAAGTATCACTGGTATCAAGTACGCCAAAAACTTCTTCGAAATCTTACTAGATTTCATGTTTTTTTATCCTCCACCAACCGACTAACATTAAGATATATAATACTTTTGGATATTTGTGATAAAAATCATACAAAAACATTTATACCATAAACTGTCCTTTTATACCCGTTCTATATACCCCACACCCCGATCCCTCCCGAACTACGACGCCATTTTCTTTTTTCTTCTTCCTACTTCTTTCTTATTCCTTACTCCCCTATTGAAAATCAAACCGCACCAGAACCTCTCGCTAAATTTTACAATCGCCGTCTGATCTATCGGAAACAGTTTAGTTTCCGTTGATCCAAGGAAATTTTTCGATTTCCAATAGATATCATCAGTAACGATAAAAATCATTTCTACAGAAAAATACCTATAAAGGAGAAAACTATTGATATATCTATAAGAAGTAACAGTCTAAGAGGTGATAGGATATGAAAACGTCGATAAAGTTGGGAAGTATCTATGGGATACCTGTAAAGCTGCATTTCACTCTTATATTCATAGTCGCGTTGATAGCCTGGTCAGTCGGCGCGAACGTGTACATGATAGCCGAACTGCTTAACATCCCCGATCCTGATATACCTCTCGGCCTTGAAAGCTATCTTTTAGGTATCGCAGTAGCGGTCTCTTTATTCGCTAGTGTCTTCGTCCATGAACTCGCTCATTCTATAGTAAGTATAAAGAGCGGATTTCCGGTTGAAGAGATCTCTCTATGGCTCTTCGGAGGAGTCTCCAAGATGGAGGAACTTCCAACGGATCCAAACCTGGAGATAAGGATCAGTGCCGTAGGACCTTTATCCAGCTTAGGCATAGCTTTTGGAACCCTTGCCGCCGGGTTGGTCGCTCCTAACGACATCTTGATATTTCTACTGATCTACACGAGTTTCTTGAACTTCTTTCTTGCAGGTTTCAACCTGATACCGGCTTTCCCCATGGACGGTGGAAGGATCCTAAGAGCTCTCCTAGCGAAAAGATACTCTTACATAAAAGCGACCAAACAAGCTTCCACCATCGGAAAAGTCTTCGCGGTCATCTTCGGCGTTATAGGTTTGTTCATCAATGTTTTTCTAGTCCTTATCGCCTTCTTCATCTATATCGCTGCCTCACAGGAGTCGCAGAACGTTTTGATCGATTACGCGCTCAGTGACGTCCCTATAGCCAAGATAATGACAAAAGACGTGAAGACCATAGATCCGGACGAAACTATAGCAGAATTCATGGATAAGGTGACCACCCATCAGCACACCGGATTTCCAGTAGTAACAGGCAACAAGATAGTGGGTATAATCACACTCGATGACGCCAAAAAGATCCCTGAAAGGGGACTACACACTACAAGGGTCAAAGAAGTCATGGAGACAGACATAGTTTGTCTTCAGCCGTATGACGATGCGAGCAAAGCCTGGAAGACGATGACGAAAAAGAGAATCGGAAGGTTCCCGATCCTTTATAAAAGAGAATTGGTCGGTATAGTCACCAGGTCGGATATAATGCAGGCTTTCCAGATACAGAGCGAGTTGGGTAAGTACAAAGGGGAAGAGATATGATATCTTCAACTCTTCACTCTTAGCCAAAAGATGTAGACCGCTAAGATCGTTACCAAAAAGAGTACAGCGAGAGATAGAGCTAGATGACCGATACTTTCAATACTGTCTAGAAATGAAGTCTCGACCACAACGTTCATCGGATGGTATGCCGGTAATATCCTGATCCATAGAGCCGGCTCTTCCTGCAGAAAAATAGGGCTCTGAAAGATACCTGCATCCATAGTTATCAGCAGAAGGATCGTGTAGACTCCGGCCATCTTGTCCATCAAAGTACCTATTATCACTCCTATGTGTCCATAGATGATCGAAAAAAGTAGCACCATCATGAAGAACGCTGGTAAATTATCTGGTGAAAAGCTGATCATCATGATCGCAAGAGAGAAAGTAGAAACCAGTACGCCTACGGCAAATATCATCCCAAATCTAGATAGCAATAATTCGTGAGAAGAATAACCTGAGATCAACAACCTTTTATCCGCGTCTCTAGCTTCCAAAACCGTGTAAAGCCCGAATATACTGGTTACCAGAGAAGCGGTGACGGGAGTAAAAGTTGCCTGAAACACGTCTCCAATTTCTTTCATCTCTCCCAGATGGTTGATGAAAACCTCCTCTTCTGGCATCACTCTTCCAGCAATGAAGATAAAATAAGCCGGTAGGAAAAGTATTAGAGATACAAGAATAGGATTCCTCATCTTCTCTTTAAAACTAACAACAAAACTTAACCAAGTCCTCTTCAAACCACTGTTCTCTTTCACCCTAGATCACCTCTAGAGGTCACGTAAAATATCGATAAAGCTGCGGTAAAAAGGACTATCATGTAAAGTATCGAGAACAGTGCATAGTCGCTAGTGAAGGTCCCTTCCACAACACCTTCCTCTAAAATCCTAGAGGGGTAATGTGTAGGAAATGTTCGCTGTATCCATTCTTCGGTCTCGAAAACACCACTTCCAAGGAAAACATCCATATCCGCTAAAAAAACCATTACTAGCGACCCCTCAAGGTCATGAGGTACGATAACGCCAATTATCACTCCAAAGAACCCGTACATTATGCTGACGCTCAGTAGCGAAAGAACGATGAGATGATGGGAAGCTGGATCGACTCCTCTGATGAATATCAGATAGTTTATCATCGTAACGAATATCCCCACTATCAGTATGGTGGATACCCTCATGAATAGCAATCCGAATCTACCGCCTCCGACCACATTCAGTCTCCTATCGGCTTCTCGGGAACTGATCACCTGAAAAAGGCCCATGAGACCTGTCAAAAAAGAGGTGCTGAACAGAGCCCCCATCATCCTTCCTTCTTCCTCCGGCATAGCTATGATCCCTGGAAGTTCCGGCATGGTCCCAAGAGCGTACCCCATACCTTCGATCGCGATCAAAGGAAGTAGGATAAGAGCCGCCAAGTTGAAAGGATTTCGGAAGAAGGTCATCAGGTTGTAGCGCACACCGGTAGTTACCATCCCTTTATCGATCATACCACCTTTTTGACTTCTTTCAGTTTGCCTCCTTCAAGCTCATAAACCCTATCGAGTTTTTCTTTTTTCTCTATGATGTGGGATATCAGAGCTATAGCTGTACCGTCTTTCACCAACTCTTCGCTTATCTCCCAGAAAGATTCATATGTCTTCCAATCGAAACCGGTGTAGGGTTCGTCCAGCATCAAAACATCAGGACTGTGCATCAACGAGATGCTGAGATTTACTTTCTGCTTGTTACCTTCACTCAGCCGATCAACACGCTGATCCAAATATTCTTTAAAATCTAATCGAACCGACAAAGCTCTTTTACTCCGGTAGATCTCATCTTTAGAAAGGCCGTAGGCTTCACCGAACAATCTGAATGTCTCATTTACCGTCAAGCGGTTGTACAGTCTCAGTTCCTGGGGACACCACCCGATGGTCCCTCTACGATCCACGACCCCTTCATCTTTTTTCAGTTCTCCGACCAGGATCTTCATCAGCGTAGATTTCCCACTGCCGTTCTCACCGATTATACCTGTAATCTCGTTTTTCCTTATCTCGAGAGAAGCACCTTTCAATACCTCTATCTTCCTTGGGAAAGGAAACCAGGTCTTGTAAGTCTTGTGAATATTTTTACCTCTGACCAGGACCTTATCTCCACACACGTTTATCCACCATCAGATGCTGATGCTTCTACTCATCCCATCTCTTGTAAAGGTTATTCTCAATCCCTAGCGAATCCACTATCTTCCCAACAACGAAATCCACCAGATCATCTATTCCTTCTGGTTCACTGTAAAAAGCTGGCATCGCTGGAAGGATCACGGCTCCTTCGCTGGAAACTCGGTGCATGTTCTCGAGCCAGATAGAAGTCAAAGGCGTCTCCCTTGGAGTAACAACGACTTTCCTATCCTCCTTCAAGAAAACCGCCGCAGCACGGGTTATCAGGTTGTCCGAGATACCGTTAGCTATCTTAGATAGGGATGACATGGAACACGGTACGATCGCCATCGCGTCGTACTTCGAACTTCCAGACGACGGAGCTCTACTCATCTCTGAAGGATCAAATACGCGATCTGCTTCTTCCTTAAGATCTTCATATGAGATGTTCGATTCCGTCTTCAGGAGCTCCCTGCCGGATCTAGAAACTATGAGATCCACATGTATATCTTCTTTATCACTCAAAAACTCTAGTAATCTTCTTCCGTAAACGATCCCGGATGCCCCTGTCATAGCCAATAATATCTTCATCTTCCTCAAGCCTACCATAACACTATAATCTTCCTCAGATATAAACGATTTGGCCTATCAAAAGTCCATCTCCATCTTTTCATACGATTCCGCAGCTAGCTCAGAAAGCATGAAAAAGACCACTGAGACTACCCCTAAAGCAACCACTAAAGCGATGAGTCCCATGGTGACGTCCAAGTTGAATAGTGACGCGGGTATAGACACGAAGATCCCGGAAAGGAACAGGCCGGCCATCATCGTGGTATACATGGTGGTCACATCTGGAGCGCCGTTCACGCTTTCATCGAAATTTGGATACTTTACACTTGCCCAGACCCCTATCGATCCCAAAAGCAGCATCATCAAGATGGATGAAAGTAAAAGGAAGAGGATCCTATCTAATGAATAACCCAATAGGAGGGGTACCGGCACCGCAACAAGTAGTGGTATCGCCGGACCGAAAATAAGGATAGCTAGGATCTTCCCTCTGATTATGTTCCTAGGCCTCACAGGAAGAGATTTGATCAACCAGAACGCCTTACCTTCTCTTCCAAAAAGAGACAAAGAGGGAAAAAGTATCTGTAGGGTGCAAGCCAAAAAAAGACCCATACCTATCAATACGGGATAGAAGAACTCGTCGAGTCCCAGTCCCAGGTCGGGATCAGGACCGAGTTGGATATAGAAAAAGATCAAGCCGCCTCCGATCAGTGCGGTCACCCCTACAGTTGAAAGACTTTCCTTCCTCCTCCACCTTATGAGTATCTCTTTTTCAGCTACTTTCCTGGTCATGGGGTCCAAAAAATCCGGCAGGAAATCACTATTGTCGTGTAAACGCAAATCCTTAGTTGAGGAAGCTGAAGTTCCATTCTTCCATCCTCTCCAGAACACCTCTTTTGAACATAGAAGTACGATAAAAGAAAGGAAGATTATCGCAAGGAGGTAATAAAATATATAAGAAGCGGCTATATCGGAATGAAGCGCTAACCAAACTAGAGTTATATTCTGTCCGTAGAACAGTAAGAGAAGAACTTTTTTTAGAAGGTCTTTAAACTGTGTCATCACTCCTATATTGAAGCCGATGATGGGTGCAGCGACGACTAAAGCGTAAAGCTGGTAGAGGAAATACTGATCGATAGGGGGTTCGAACCCAAAACCAGAGATCAAAAAACTAACGATGGCCAAAGAGAGAGCGACCAACAATAGATTGTACCAGAAAACCTTCAGAAAACGGGAGTACTGCACTTTACGTGGTGAAACAGGAGCGGAAAAATAATGCTTCAGTTGATCGTTCTTCATCGTGTTCTCCACCGTTTCGACCGAGGCTTTGGACATGATCACGAAGAAGATCACGAAAAGCACATTGCCCTGTGAAAGGGTGAATGGAAGATCATCTATGCCTTGTACAAGCTCGACCATCATCAGGACCATCCAAAATCCACCGACGAGAAGTATGATGAACCATAGGGTCATCAACGGTCTTTCTACAACCCTTCCTCTAAAACCTCTGTAAGACTGCTTGATCTCGGTGGAGAACAGCTCAAGCGTTCCTTCTTTCATCATCGATCACTTCGACAAAAGCTCCTTCCAAGTTGTTTCTTCCCGTTCGTTCTACCAGTTCTTTAGGAGTACCGACGGTGAGTAGTTCCCCTCTATCTATTATACCAACGACATCGGCTATCTCCTCCGCCACTGAAGTTATATGGGTACTCATCAAAACTGTCTTCCCATCTCTTGACAGCTCTCTTATCTTCTTTTTCATGAATTGACTGTACCTTGGGTCCAGACCGACCGTTGGTTCATCCAAGATAAGATTTGGAGGATCGTGGATTATGGCGTTGATGAACAATACTTTTTGCTTCATCCCTTTCGAATAAGATCCCATCTCTGAGTCTATCCTCCTATCGAGTTCAAGCGCTTTCGACCATCGCTCTATAAGGCGATCAAGCTTTTCTTTATCCACACCTTTCAAGGAACCCATTATGTCCAAAAATTCTCTCCCAGTCAACCTTTCGTAAAGATGAGGCTGCTCAGGAAGATATCCGAAAAGAGTTTTACATCTCACATCGTTTCTGATCACTTTTCCATCTATAAGGGCTCTACCTTCGCTACCTTCCAATAAACCGATCAATGTTTTTATTATGGTGGTCTTGCCCGCTCCGTTGGATCCCAAAAGGCAGAAAATATTGCCATCTTCTACCTGAAAATCTACATCTTTCACAGCCCTTATGTCTCCAAAACATTTCGATAGACCTTTTATCTCTATCATCCTTTATTAAGATGTATAAGGGTGTGATTAAAACTTATCGTATATTTTAATTTCTAGAATGTCTTATGAAGCCGCTGCAGGGCAGCACTTCCACACCCTCTTTTTCGATCTCATCTAGGAAAAGGTTCATACCGAGAGAATCACTGGCCATGTGTCCTGCGATCACGAAATTGATGTGATGTTCTTCGGCTTTTTTTCTGTGCTCCTCGCTCATGTGCATACCTATTATGGTCCCTACTCCCGCATCGGCCAACTTTTCATACGATTCTTTGTTACCAGCCGTACCGCCAGTCATCTCTACGATCACTTCACCGGCTCTGTTGTCCTCGTTACCGACCATCACGTATGGACCGCCTTTGAACTTCCTTGCTTCGTGATATTCCGGTATATCGTTCAGATGTTCGATAACGTCTTTAACTTTATTGAAATCTTTACCTTCGAACTCATCGCTGAGATACGAGTCAACGAGATTGTCTGTTGGTGTATGTATACACATCATAGGTATATCAAGTAATTTAGCAGAATCCAAACTCTGGTTAAAATTCGCACCTTTGAGTTTTCTTTCTATCTCTTTCATCCTCTTGTTGACCAGTCCCTCTGCTATGTTGATAGGTACTCCGTACTCTTCCAGCATATCTTTCTGAAGGTCCATGACTTCATAAAGCGAGGCCAATCCTACGCCTCGGGGGTGATGACCTATTATGGCGTCTACGTCCTTTCCGTGTTCGGAGAGTCTGTCAGCAAGTAGCACCTCACCCGTATCTATATTTATCCCGACCAATACTCTTTTCACTTCCGTTTCAGGATCACCGTACAACAACCTAGAGTCGTGGAAGGGATTTTCAAGACGCTGTTCATCGAACACTTCTTTATCTTCACCCTCAAGTTCTTCAAATTTCTCCTTAGCATCTTCCATCTGTTCTTCTAGGGTCTCTTTCCCTCTGATGTCCTTCTCAATCCCCATCTCGACCGCTGTGTCGTAGATCTCTTTCAGTTTCAGGCTCATGCAGGAATGAGGAAAGGGGTCTTTTATATGGTTTTCTATCCTTAAGATCTCAGCTGTTGAAGATGTACCTATCCAAAACCCAGGCAACCCCGTTCCTTCTACAGTCCGGCGCGACTACATCCGCGGCTCTTTTAACTTCCTCAGGTGCATCGTCCATAGCTATGCCGATTCCTGCTTGCTCTATCATCTCTTTATCGACCTCATCATCTCCTATCGCCAGTACCGCTTCAAGAGATATATTTAAAGCGTCACAGACCATCTGCAGGCCCGCAACTTTAGAAACCTCCTTATCATAGATGGTCAAAGATCGATACTCTTCTCCTCTGTGATGCCTGTCGATCCTGACCTCATCTTCAAATTCATCTCTAACGAATCTTTCCATATCTTTTAAAGATCGTAGATCATTTTCAGACTTGTGCATCATCAAGTTGATCGGCGTTCCCTTTGAAAGCGCAATAACGTTAGATTCTATGTAGGCTATTTCAGCTCCAGGATATCTCTTACCCTCACACTTTTCTTTTTTCCTGTAAACCTTTTCAGGAAAGATGGTGGAGAGCTT
This sequence comes from Thermoplasmata archaeon, assembly GCA_003554965.1. Lineage (GTDB taxonomy): Archaea > Thermoplasmatota > Thermoplasmata > Halarchaeoplasmatales > Halarchaeoplasmataceae > Natronoplasma. The sequence continues at coordinate 8,478 of PWHR01000006.1, forward strand.
GTAGCCTCTATCATCGGAATATTCTGCCGCGGTTCGAGCTACCTCAGCTTTCAACCTGGTCAATTTCCATTGTTCCCATCCCCTAGCATACATCCAACCCGGGCCTACAACTCTAGCACCGTTGTTGCACACTATGGGATGATCGTTTAGATCGATACTTGAGAGTAGTTCCGCCGCCGATCTCCTCAATCTTGTCGTAGCAGGTATCAAGGGAAAGTTTTTTTCTAAAACTCTGTTCACCATCATTTTATCCTCCGGACTGATCTCACCGTCGTGAACAAGGGTGCCGTCCAGATCTAATGCGACGAGTTCTATGTTCTTTTCCATACGAAATTCACAGGTATTGAGAATATATTATGACAGCTATCAGGATACCTAATAAACTTATCCAAAGTAAAAGAGCTTTTTTGGTCATCCTTCTTGCTTTATCGGCTTCCCACCAAGTACTCGGCTCAAACCCTTGTGCAACGAAGGTCAAAACTCCTGACAGGTTGATGCATATCAGGTTGATAGAGAAGAGTAAAAATGCGTTGAAACCTTTCCACATTTCTCCAGTACCGATCAGTAGACCGGAAGCGGCGATAGCAGGAACTAGAGCTATGGCTACCATGACTCCTATAACGGCAGAAGAAAGTCCTTTAGTGTAGGCCAGTGTTCCCGCGCTTCCTGCAGAAAGAGCTAGAACGACGTGAAGCAGATCTACACTGGTTCTTGCTTCTATTTGAGTGGTTGCAGGATCGACCTCCAACATCATACCCAAAACTATAGAGACCAAAAAGGAGAGGGCTATACCCAACACTGTAGTCTTCGCCGCTAGTTTCGCAAGGTCTATATCGGCTAGAGTCGTAGCTAAAGATAGACCGACGTTAGGACCGAGCATGGGAGCGATGACCATAGCACCTACGATCACAGCGACATCGTCTTGCAAAACACCTATAGAAGCTACAACCGCCGCCAACACGGTCAAAAGTACATAGACTCGGCTGAGTTCACTCTGACCTTTGACCTCTGTATACAATTCTTCCCTGCTCACCCCGGCGGTCTCTTTTCCCTCTTCCTCCTCTTTTTCCTCCTTTTTCTCTTCTTCCTCTTCCTCCACCGGTAATGAAGCCTCCACTCTAAAAAGGAGCAGCCTGAAAGGATCATTATGACTGAATTCTTCCTTGAGCTTGTCTATTATGGTCTGACTCTTCTCCGCGTGTACCAGTAACTTTACCACGGCTTTTTCTTCGGATATCTCTTCCTTCCAGAATTCGAAAACTTTGTCGTCTTCCTCTGCGATACGCTCCGCTTTATCCTGCTCTTCTGCAGGTATGATCATCTCGATGAGCCGCTGCAACTTTTCACTGTATCTTTAATCTAATGACTATATTTTAAAGTTGAGGTAAGTTTTAAGTAATTAAAAGATTTTTCACAAAAAAAAGGTGTATACGATTGGCTAAATCTGAGCTAGCTAGAGATATCGGCTTCTTCGGAGCTTTCACGATAGGTCTCGGGACCATGCTTGGAGCAGGAGTGTTCATACTACCCAGTATAGCGAGTGAACAGGCGGGTCCTGCGAGCATGCTCTCTTTCATATTTGGAGGGATAATTTCCATTCTAGCAGCTTTATCTCTTTCAGAACTTTCAACATCTATGCCTGTCACTGGAGGTAGTTATCATTATATCCACGCGTCTCTAGGAAATTTCCTAGGCAGTATCTCAGGCATGATCCTATGGTCAGGTCTCACTTTTGCTTCCGCGTTTTACATGCTCGGGTTCGGTCAGTACTTAGCTGAGCTGATCGGCGGTGAAATAGTTTCCTTGGCTGCTCTTGTAATGGCCGCTATACTCATCTTTGTGAACATCTACGGCGTGGGAGAGGCTGGAAAGTTACAGAATTTGATAGTTAGTATTTTGGTGGGGATTATACTCGTCTTCCTTGTATTTGGAATACCAGGCGTCGAGATGGAGAATCTGAGTCCCTTTAACCCTGAGGGTTTCCCAGCGATCTTCATGACGGTTGGTACTGTTTTCGTCAGCTTCATAGGCTTTGAAGTCATTGCCGATATAGCGGAAGAGGTGAAAGAACCTTCTAGAAACATCCCTCTAGCCATGGTCGCTTCAGTCGTTACCGCCACTTCTATCTATGCTTTGGTCATGTTCGTCAGTGTAGGATCGATGAATATAGCGGACCTTGGAGGCTCTACAGTACCTCTAGCTGACGTAGCCAATACGTTCTTAGGCGATGGTGGATCTCTAGCGATGATAATTGGCGCCTTACTGGCTACGATCTCCAGTGCCAACGCGTCTATCCTCGCCGCCACAAGGATAAATTTCGCCATGGCTAGAGATAGAGTTCTATTTCCTTGGTTTGACGAAGTCCACAAAAGATTCAAAACTCCACACAAATCTATAATCATCACAGGAATCCTCATATTTGTGATGATAGCATCTGGAGCTACGGTAGACATGCTTGCGGAAGTCGCTGGTTTCGCTTATCTCTTGACTTACGCCCTTGTTCACGTTGGCATAATAGTCATGAGAGAAACGGATCCAGAATTTTATCGTCCATCCTTCAAAACTCCCGGCTATCCATCGGTTCCTGTTTTGGGATTGGCAGGATGTGTTCTGATCCTGCTTCAACTAAATTTATGGGTCCTACTGATAGGTTTCATCATAGTCGGCTTCGGCTCTATCTGGTACGGTATCTATTCAAAAGATCGTGTTGAAGAACATGGAACTTTAGACTGGTATGTTAAAAAAGAAGAACTTGAAACGAAAGAGAAAAAGAGGAGGATCTTGGTAGCGACTGAAGATCCAAAGGAAGAAAAGCAGCTTTTAAGATTCGCAGCCCTGAGCGCTTCGGCGAGAAAAGAAGGGGAGATAGTGATTCTGCATGTGTTACAACCTATGGAAGGAAGATCCGTGATGAATATACCAGAATTTGAAGAGAAAAGGATAGATAAAGAAAGAGAGATATTCGAGATAGGTAGAAAGTACGCAGAAGATCTCTCCATCGGTATCAAAGCTGAAGGCATGATAGAAAAGGACTTGAGGACCGCTGTCAACAAGCTCTTGGAAAAAGGAGATATCGACCAAGTCTTTTTAGGATGGAAAGGAGCAGCAGGATGGAAGGGAAAGAAGTTGGGAAGAAATTTAGATCTTATAGTGGAAGATATCAAGAAAACTGATCTAGTCATCGTTAGGCTCGGAGATGAAAAAGTAGGAAAAGTCGTTGCAGCCGTAGGAGAAGGACCTAACACCTTGGCTACGGTGAAAAGGGCTTACGAAATGAGTAAGGCGGAGGACGGTGAGTCACTCACACTCTTGAATGTCCAGGTCCAAGAAGAAGACGGTCCTTCAAGGAAGAGATTGAAGGAGTTAGGAGAAAGACACGTCAAGAGCATAGCAGAGAAAGCTGAGATAGATCCTGAAGAGTATGAAGTAAAGGTCATCGTTTCTGACGACCGAGACAGGGTTTTGAAAAAGGTACTGAAACGATATGATACGATCTGTTTGGGCGCGGCTAGAAGAGCCAGGCTGGAAGGTACGGTGTTTGGCGTGCTCCCTGAAAAGATCGCCTGTTCGACAGAGTCTAACGTGCTCCTAGTGAGGGATTCAAAACCCCCGACTGGTAGCTATTTCAAAGGACTGTACAAGTCCATCAAAAGAAGATGAAAAACCATGCAAAAACATATAATAGTCTAAACACCATTTATTCTACAGTCTTAGAGAGAGAATAATTTTACCGAAAGGAGGAGCAAAGATGGATGCAGAAGAACTGATACGATTGATGAAAGAAAGATGGACCGCAAGAAAGTTCAAATCCAAAGATGTGAAGGAGGATGACCTGAAAAAGATATTGGAAGCCGGAAGGTGGTCTCCTTCAGGGGGCAACAAACAGCCCTGGGAGTTGATCGTGATAAGAGATGAAGAGTTAAAAGATGAGATAGCACGACTCTATGCTGAGGGTATGGGGATGTCTAAACCTCCTGAGAGGTATACTACACCACCTGTTCTGATCGCCGTCGGTATCGACAGGCGTATCATCGACTCTTACCCTGATATGATGCCGGCAGAGTTCGTGGTCTACGCGAGCATAGGGAGCATGGTCCAGAACATGAGTATCACTGCAGCTTCTCTTGGGATGGTACTCAGCTGGGGTACACAGCCTTCCGTCATCCAAGGACAAGTGGAAGAACTACTCGAAGTTCCGGATCACATCGAGGTGCCTGACATATTACAATTAGGTTATCCTGCCCAGGATAAGTATTCTTCAGATAGGCGAGAAATAGATGATTTCTTGCATCACGATAAATTGGATAAAACGAAGTTAAGAGATGTTTGAACTTTGAATTGTCTAGGTGTTAACCATGGCTTGGAGTTTCAGGGCGAAAAAAGAAAAGTGTAAGATATGCGGTGAAGAGAGTGATAAGATATCTAGTTACCTGTCACTCTGCCTCGATTGTATAAGAGAAGGAACTGAAAGATCATCGAAGATCGCTCGATCAGTTCACGAAGAAGCTAGAAAGGAGATCAGACTTCCAAAAATGGATCGCTCTGAAGGTCTCACCTGCGGCTACTGCGGAACTAATTGCAAGATACCTGAAGGTGAAACTGGAAACTGCGGTTTGACGATGAACAAGGACGGTAAACTCTTCCGAGAGTTCGGTACTCCAGAAAAAGCTGTTGGATCATGGTACAAAGATCGTCACCCCACCAACTGCGTAGCTTCATGGTGCTGTGCCGGAGGTACAGGAGCAGGTTATCCAAAGTATGCGAGAACCGAAGATGGAGATATCGGACAATGGAATGCTGCTGTTTTCCTTGGCTCATGTTGTTCCCACTGTCTCTACTGCCAGAACACCGACTGGCACCGGATGGCCTCTTTACATGATTCAGTGATTGAAAAGGACGAGCTTGTAAAGGATGTAGTGGATGATAGATCTATAACCTGTCTCTGTTGGTTCGGTGGATCTCCAGAACCACAGGCACCTTTCGTCTATCACGTCTCCAAAGAGATCCTCGAGAAGGTGGATGATGATAGGCTGATGAGGATATGTCTTGAAGTGAATGGTAATTTTGATTGGAGGTTATTGAAAAAGATCGCTAGATTGTCATTTAAAAGCGGTGGAGGTATAAAATTCGATCTGAAAGCGTGGGATAAGAATGTTTACAGGGCACTCGCAGGCATAACTCCTGAAACGATCTTCAAAAATTTTGAGAGATTGGGAAAGCTGCACCGGAAGAGAGAAGAGCCCCCGTTCCTACGAGCCTCTACTTTACTTGTGCCGGGTTACGTAGATCTTACAGAGATCAGGAATATAGCAAGATTCATCAGTGATGTTGACCCTACCATCCCTTACTCTCTTCTAAGCTACGCTCCAGGCTACAAGCTGGCCGATCTACCTAAGACCGAAAAAGATTTTGCGTTGACGGCTAAAAACGTCGCTGAGAATGAAGGGTTAAGAAAGGTCACAATAGGCAATGAACACCTCCTAGAATGATCGGTTGATCTTTACTCCAAAAACCTTCCGTTACATATAAATAACATCGGCTGGGTGAATTGGATAGTGCATCAGATATGGAAAAAAATAAAGTGCTGGCGGCCATCGTGATCTTCGTATTACTCGCTATGTTAGGGGTATTTTTGACTGGAGGACCAGGAGGGGAAGATGAAGAAATAGAACAAGAAGTAGAACTGGAGATATTGAGTTCTACAGAGGAAAATGGTCTTAGTTTGGAAGTGCGGATGAAAAACTTAAGAGAGGAAGAAATAAATTTGAGAAGCAATAAATTCATAGTCATTTCTCAGGAAGGGTTTGAACATCGGGCCGACAATTCTATTAATATGGAAAATCAATTACATCCCGATGATGAGGATACATTTACTCTTGATTTTTTTGATTTTCAACATGAAGATTTGGAACCTGTTGAATTAACTTTTGAAGCCGACGATACCGCAGAACCGATCGGTTGGGCTGAAATCTAGAAGGAAAAAATGGTTCATAGATTCTTGATCATATAAGCACCTTCAAGCTTATATCCTAGTTTTCTATAGTAATTCCTGGCGCCGACTCCACTGGTGACCCTGATCTTATCTGCTTTTTCTGAAGCTATCTTTTCACATTTTCTCAGTAGTTTCCTACCGTACCCAGAGTGCTGTACCTCTCTACTTTCCTCATCTACTGGAGTCATCTCACCGACCACTTTCAACTGCCTGACTGTAGGCATCGAATCACCATCCGTCCTCAGTCTTGCGTATCCTACAAGAAGATCATCCTTATCGCTGAGCTCGATGAAGTGTTCTAGGCCACCGGATGCAGAGTAAACGAGTCTTTTCATTTCTAGGGACTCTAGAGCTAATTCTTCTTCCGAGTGTCCGACTTCTCTACACCTGATGCAGTCACATCTTTTTCTCCTCTCCTCCATCACTTCTTTAGCATACTGTCTGAGGTTGCTCTTTTTCACCCCGCCTTCAACGAGTTGGGAAGGTATATCTCTCTGCACCCTTTGTATCCTGACATATTTAGGGACTATAGATTTCATCTCTGCAAGTAGTTCTGACGCCTCTCCAGTATTCAAAGGCTGGTAGTTACCCTCCTTCCACTCTTCGTACAGTTCCGTTCCTTCAACCACGAGAGCAGGATATATCTTGAGAGAATCGGGTTGAAAATCTTCGTTCCTGAACAGCTCTAGAAAGTCCTGAAGATCATCTGCCTTACTCATCCCGGGTAGACCGGGCATGATGTGATGGCAGACCTTCAGACCTCTCTCTTTAGCCAATCTTGTGGCTTCGATCGAATCTTTTACGTCGTGGCCTCTGTCTATACTATTCAATATATTATCACGTATAGATTGGACACCTATCTCCACTCTAGTTGCTCCCAGTTTCAACATCCGATCTAACTCTTTCTTTTTACAGTAGTCAGGCCTAGTTTCTATAGTGAGACCGATACATCTCTTTTCAGCGTCTTCGTTCAATTCATGTGCTTCAGACAATGTGTCTGATCTTTTCGAATTCAACGCGTCAAAACACCTTTTGACGAAGTTTTTTTGATAATCCCAATCCCTTGCTGGAAAAGTCCCTCCCATCACGATCATGTCTATCTTGTCAGTCTTATGTCCGATAGCTCTGTACTGAGCCAACCTATCCTTGACCTGCTCATATGGATCGAACTCGTTCCTTTCTCCTCTCAATGCGGCGGGCTCTTTTCCTGTATAGGATTGAGGACTCGGTTCTTCACTTTTAGGTCCTCCTGGACACATCATACATCTCCCATGGGGGCATTCGGCAGGTGAAGTCATCACCGCGATAACAGAAACACCAGATTTGCTTCGAGCAGGTTTTCTCTGGAGGACTGGAACTACTTCTTCCCTAGAAACATCCTCCATCTCTTCCACTCTTTTGAGGATCTCAGAATTGGTCGGTAGTTCATCTCTGTCGTATTTTCTGCATAGCCTTATCTTTCCTTTCTGCAGTTCTTCAGGAGTCGATATCTTTCCCTGTCTTATCTCCTCGATGATCTCCTCGAAATAGTCCATCGATAGGCTATTTTGCCCTATTGGTATAACAATCTTTCTATTTGCATCAGCACAGCACAACAAACAAATCCAATTTTGAAAGATCACACTTTACGAGGCTTGAAAGGAAAAACGATATATAGCCGCTTTCAATCATATGGAAACTGCAAAGGGCTCATAGTCTAGGTCGGTTATGACGTCGCCTTGACATGGCGGAGGTCGCCGGTTCAAATCCGGCTGAGCCCACTCATTACATTCGTGAACTCAGCGGATTTGAAAACACGGGGAATCACAGATTCCCCTCACTCATCGATTTCTAACAAAATCGATTCGTCCGGCTGAGCCCACTTCACTATTGGTTCATAATCCTTCTAATATTGCTCTATTTGTAATAGGGAAGGGTACCTAACGCCGATTATGTATACAAATATGATTCCTCTCTGTGACTCTTGTGTTTCTACATGTAAACACCTTTACTTATCTTTTCTTAAATAGAAAAAGTGATTTGAAAAATTAGATGTCTACGCTAAAAGGTTCTAAGCTTTGCCTTTTAGTTATCGATAACTTCTTTAAAAAAATGGAAGAAGGGGGTGAAGGACTGATTACCAAACCCCATTTGAAAGTTTTTTAGTAAATCACTACGAGGAGCCAGGAGGAGGAGGTACTTCACTATCATTCTCTTCCGGCGGTGGGGGTACTTCTTCTTCCTCAGGCGGAGGTGGTGTTTCTCTACTCTCAACTTTAGGCTCTCTACCCTCTCCTGAAGAGAATTCCTCTTCTTCTCCGTTCTTTTTGATATAGCCGACTGCAGCTAGAATCACGCCGATCACGGCTACAACTATCCCGATAAAGAAGAGTGGCGGGTATCCCTCAACATACTGAGTAGCCTCTATGAATTCATTCCCGAGAAAATCTTCCCTTTTTTCAACGTTGAGTTGAACTTCATCCCCTTCATCTCCTATATCTTCTGTAGACCATATAGATGGTTCTGTATCATCTAGGGTATAATTATAGTCACCATCTTCCATTTCTTTCGAAGTAATCTCTCCTTCTATCCACTTTTCTTCCCCTACGTCCGCCTCTTCCATCTCACCTGATGCTTCTTCCCAGTCTGTGGTGGAGGGCATGAGAGCAAACTGCACTACCAGTATCAAAATAACCCCTAGGACTAACAGCCCAATTCCTCCTCCGAGTAATTTTTTACTCATTTCTTTTTTCACCCGTATGCTATAAATATTGATTAGTATATTAGTAATTTGGGTATAAGATTTGGATATTTGGTTTTAATACACATTTTAATCTTTTACTTGAGGTCCCATAAAATCTCTAATATTAGGCTGAATACTTTCAGACTTTTGAGTACTAACCGGTTATAGATTTGCTTAATTCAGAAAAAGAATCAATGGGAAAAATCAAAAATTCTACTCATTTTTAGAAAATAATTTGTTAAAGGCTATCGTAGATAGCCTTACATGTTTTTGATGCATTTTTTTATCAAAAAAGCGTAGGAACTCGCTTTCGCTCGCTCCACCTTTTCAATCACTTTCCTTGCTACTCTCGGAAAGAATGATTGAATGCGAGGGACGTGAGTCCCTCTTTACTTCAGAAGGCTGTCGCCTTCCTGCGTATGCGGTAGGAAGGAAAAATTCCTTCTTTACTTTATTTTTTCCGCTACGCTCCAGAAAAGTAAAGTATGCGAGGGATGTGAACCTAACGCCGATTATGTATACAACTAACTCTCAAATCACTATTTCATATATAAGAGTTTGAATCCCTCTGTCTTCATCTAGGATTCGAAAACCCTAAGTTTTACTCCCTATTTTATCGATCAGATGTGGCGAACATGTCTTCACTGCCAAATAAATACAGAGATCTGAGCAAGTACCTTTCGTATATATTGAGGCACCATCCGGAGGAGGCTGATTTATCTTTAGATGATTACGGTTTTACTGATCTAGACGATTTGTTGAACGCTTTGAAAAAGACTAAACATTCATGGGCCGGAAAGGAAGAGATAGAACGTCTGATCGAAAGCTCGGATAAAACCAGATTTGAGATCAAGAACGGTCAGATAAGAGCACTTTACGGACACTCCGTAGATGTCACAGTAGAAGAGGAAGCTGATACCGCTCCTCCAGAGCATCTTTATCACGGTACCTCACCTACCGCAGCGGAATCCATAATGAAGGAGGGAATAGAATCGAAGAACCGGCAGTTCGTGCATCTCTCTACCGGTGTTGAAGAGGCGCGGAGAGTGGGTAAGAGACATCATCCCAATCCAGTGATTTTGAAGATCGAAGCGAAAAGGGCCTGGGAAGAAGAGATAGATTTCTACAGAAGAGGAGATCTATTCCTTGTAGAATACATGCCGCCGGACTATATCGAAGTTTTAAAATAGAGGTATGCGGGCACCGGGATAGCGATGAAAATAATCATGGTACCTGATCAACCTCCAATCAATATTGCTATTCTCCTAACCGTTCACACGTCTGAAAAGTATCGGCTCAAAGGCTCAGTAAATGCTAGAGGCAGATAAAACATTTTGTCCTCCACTTTCTCGAATCTCGATTCGTTCAGCACGAAACATTTAGTGGAGTCATATTTATCGGAAAAGCTCCTCAAAGATCGAGTTATTTCTGGAGAGGTTTTGATCTCGACAGGTTTCACACCGCTCTTCTCAAAAACAAAATCTATCTCAGCCTGGCTTTTTGTCCTCCAATATTTCAATTCATCTATGTGGTGGATCGCTTGAGAGAAGAAAAAGTTCTCGTTTAGTTCTCCTCGATCTTTTCTATCTTCAAGCTTCCGAAAGTCGTCTATGAGCCCGTTTCTGAAGCCGTTGTCGTAAAAGTAAACTTTAGGTGTTTTCACTATCTCTTTTTGTTTGTTGGTGAAGAATGGATTTACGAGTTTCATCACAAATGTATAGTCCAATATGTTTATCTTTTCTTTCAGGTTTTGATACTGGAAACCTGATCTATCAGATAGCTTAGAGTACTTTGTCAGCTCACCGACTTGGAGAGAAAGTAATTTCATCAGTTTTTGAACTTCTCTGTCTTCTGAAATATCAAGGACGTCTCTTATCTCTCTGAGGAGATAGGTATTTATTATGTTTTTTATGACCGTTCTTTTTTCTTCCTCTCTATCCGCTAGAACAACTCTTGGATAACCTCCATAAACGGTGAACTCTTTCCTGAGTTTTTCGATTCTTGAGACGATGTTCGAGGAGATGGTTAAATCATTATTGAATTCAATCCAAGTATGCAGTCTTTCACTTTTCTCTTTGTAGATTTCATAAAGTTTTTCGTCCTTATATCTGAGGAACTCCTCAAAACTGAAAGGATAAAGATGAAAATTGAGAATCCTGCCAGTGAGGTGCTTTAAACCTTTAACGGTCATCTCGCTCACCGAGGAACCGGTGACTAGTATCTTCTTGTCTGGATAATGATCATATAGATATTTCAGTTTCTTACCACCTTCCTCCGCGTATTGAAACTCATCGATTATGAGCTGATCGTATTCCTTTAGGTACAGCTTTGCAAAATCCTTGATATCTTCTTCAAAAAGAGCTAAAATTTCTCTATCTTCGAAACTGATGAAGTAGGAATTGTCTAGATCGTTGTGTATTTTGAGGAGCAAAGTGGTCTTTCCGCTCTGTCTAGGGCCAGTAACACAGATCATCTCCGGCTTGTCCATGTATCGCCATATTTTATCTTCTAGATCCCTTTTAACGTATTCGTGCGGTTTTTTTTCTAGATACGAGACCCTCATATCGTTAACCTCTGTATGTAAATAGGGTTACTATAATTTAAATTTTTCTAAAAATAGTAGGGTAAAACTCGGTTTTTCAAAAGATATGATCGTAAATAGGCTAATAGTGATTATATGTTTGGTTGACCTCCTCCTCTGCTTGAATTACGAGAAATTGAAATTCCTGCTAGAGACGGAGGAATGCGGGCTTTGACCCGTATCAAGCCCTCCAAGATACTTTCTAGCTCTTGCAGCTGTAGATTTTCGACATCTCTCAACTCATCGTCAGAGCTATATCTCAAAAAGATACCATATTTCACTTGCCTACCTTAATAGAGAACGGAAAGGAAAGGGAGTCTGCTCATTTAATTCCGTTTATATATTCAAAGGTATGCGGGCACCGGGATTTGAACCCGGGTTATAGCCTTGGCAAGGCTAGGTGATACCAAACTACACCACGCCCGCATGTAAATCTTCGATTTTCGAGGGCTGTAGGAAATCTTTTCCTGTTCTAGTCCGCATAGGGACCTTTTCCGCAGGATTACAGATATCAAATTGAGTTATAAACGTTTTGGATGGTAGAACTTCTAAAATATACCTTTTCAACGAAAGATTTATATCGCCACAAAAAAAAGACCTTGTCAGATGAGTAGAGGAAACAAAAGGAAGAACAAGAGGATCGCTGAGAACCGCATCCGCATACTGTTCCAAGAGGCGAAAAAAGCCGCGTTGAAGGATGAATTCGATAGAGCGGATCGTTATGTTGAGTTAGCTAGAAAGATAGGCATGAGGCACAACGTTTCCATCCCATCAAAATATAGAAGGCGCGTGTGCAAAAGATGCTACTCTTACCTTCACCCATCGAAAACATGTAGTGTCAGATTGAAAAAGGGTAAACTCATCAGCAGATGTTTTATATGTGGAACCATAAATAGGTTCGTATACCAAGAGGATTGAGTAAGATGGATACCGAAGAAGCGAAAATAGCGGGTCAAGATCTTCAGGCAACTCTCCACATCGGCAAGGACGGGATAACTGATAGTTTGATCGAGGAACTGAATACACAGTTGGAGAATAGAGAACTGGTGAAAGTGAAGATCAACAGGAACAATCCTATACAGGACAAAGAAGATATAGCCGAAGAGTTGGAGAAAACTTCTCAAGGCGAACTGGTGGAGATCAGAGGCAAAACGATACTGTTGATGGACGAGTAGTTACGAAACGATTTCTTTAAGGACCTTCTCATATCTTTTGGAAAGTCTATCCCAATCGTATTTTTCTACGACAGCTGGATCGACCGATCCTCTCAAGCACCTCACGAGTTTGCACAGGAATTCTCTATCTGAGCTGTATTTATAGACGCCTTTTCCCTTGAACCTGTTCTCGACTTCCGGCATATTTTTACTCAAAACCGGCACTCCACAGGCAAGATAGGTCAGAACTTTGCTGCCCATGGTGAAAATATTCATCTTCATAGGTTTTCTCGGGTTCAATCCAACATCCATAGCGTTTATGTACGGTGCAAGCTCCTCATAATCTACCCTTCCTGTGAATACTATATCTTTTTCCATCCCCATCTTTTGGGTCAGGGTCTTCAATCTTTCCGCATACTCGGTATGGAGGCCTGGACCGACTATCAAAAGACTCAATTTGGGATATCTTTTTTTAAGCGAAGGCATGAGATTTATGATATTCTCCAGGTCGATCCATCTTTCTAAAGAACCCACATATCCTAAGACCGGATAACCGAGTTCACAGCGGTCTCTAACTTCTTTGATTTTTTTGCTATCTGTAGGTCCGATCAGATCAAGGTCCAACCCGTTGGGAACAACTCTTATTTTTTTATCAGTTATCGTTTCAAGATACTCTTTGAATCTGTTGGTGGGCGTTACGATACCGGCAGCTTTTTTTAAATTCATCGTAGTCAAAAACTTTGCAGATCTTTCCGCTAACTTATCCAAAGGAGGATCGTAGTAAGAGGCGGCACTCTGAGGAAGATGATCAAGGTAATCGATCATAACCGGAATATCTTGAAGATTCGCTATCTGTGTAGGGATTATGTTGGCCGATACTATCGCATCGTGATCTTCTCCTACCTCAGCTATCTTTTCACCGTGTTTTTTTAGATTTAGGAGATAATAACTACCGATTTTTGTATCGGGTTCTAAATCCATAGGGATCAGATTGCAACGAGTATCTCTTCTTTTCTTCTGAAAGATCTTAAAATGACACACGTCGATCTCGTGTTTTTTTGCCAAACGGTCGAAGATGAAGTTCAACCTGTTCGGTACCGGATGACCGATCCAATCTGTCGTGGGGATCACCAATAATTTCATGATATCGATTCTCTAGGACCCTATATGAAACGTTTTTAGATCTTTTCCAGATATAGTTTCCACACCTATCTTTTTCTCTACTTTATCCGCTACCTCTTTAGATGCTTCAGCAGCTTGCGGATAGAAGTGAGTGAGTACTAGTTTTTCTACAGAAGAACCTTTCATTTTAGAGATGAGTGCTTCAGGATCCGTATGGCCTTGAGTGTTTTTTAAAGAGGACATCTCATGTATCAACAGATCCGCGTTATCTGAAACTTCTTTTATCTTTTCACAGGCTTCGGTATCGCTGGTGTAGATCACCTTTTTATCTTCATGAAATATCTTATATCCCTGGCTCATCTCGGTGTGTCTTGTCTCGAACGGCTCTATCGAGAGATCATCATCGAACCTTTGTCTTGAGGTAATAGTTTCAAAAATCAATGAAGTTTTCTCATCTTCGAAGAGTGATCTATCGACACGCTTCCAAAATCTTACAAGATGTTCCTTCAATCCTGGAGGAACCACCAATTTGTAGTCGACTTCTTTAGAATCGAGCCAGGAACCTTTACCCAATGCAGGAAGATCCTGCACATGATCAAGGTGTTCATGTGTTAAACATATGATGTCGATCTCTTTGACAGACACGCCAGCCTCTGCGATCCGCAGGGGAACCGCCATTCCACAATCGAGCAGTATCTTTTTACTCGAGGTTTCTATCAGAACTCCGGATTGGGCCCTCCCAGGGATAGGGATACCAGCTGAGGTTCCGAGTAAAGTCACCTTCATAAGTGAAACTCCTGATTATCTGATAAAGATTCGAGATATATCCATCTTTCCCTAGGTTTAAAACAAGTTAAGATAAGATCGTATCTTTAGCTAGATCTCGGCCTTTCCGTCCTGCTTGAGCATCTCCAGCATCTTCTTTCTTTCCTTTTCCAGTTTTTCTTCGTCCCCTAGTTTCTCTTCTACTTTTTTGTTCTGCTCTATCAATCGTTTTCTGCGCTTGATCTCTTCTTCTTTCTTCTTCCTTTTCATGTCCAGGATCTCGTTCTTCATCTCCATCGCTCTCTCGTGGTAATGATCTGCCCGTTCTCTGACCTCTATGAATTTTTGATGGAGTTTGTCCGCTTCGTTGGATAAGGCGTTCATCTCATCATATAGTTTCTCAATCTGATCGTGGTATTCCTGTGATTCTTCCGAGTACTCAACGACTTTCTCATGTTCTTCATCAGCTTCTTGAAAAAGTTCGTCGATCTTTTCGTCTAGGCTCTCCACTTCTTCTATGATGCGGTTTTGTTCTTCAAGTAACTCTCTCTTTTCTTCCAGTTCCTCTCTTTTTCTCTTGAGGTCATCCAATAATTCGTTTTCTTCCTCGACGGGTAGAGCAGTCGTCTCTTGTTTTCTTTCTAACCTGTCTATATCGAGTTTCAACTCCTCCACTTTTTCAGCAAGGTTATCTTCTATCTTGTCCTGCTTCTCCCTTTTGAAAGATATCAGTTCTTTGGCTTTAGCTTGCAGTTCGTTTCTCTTTTTCTTGTGTTCTTTCGCTTTGTCAGTCAGTTCGTCTCTCTTTTCCTTCAACTCTTCGACTTCTTCCCTGATCTTGTTTCTTTCCTCATGGAGGTTGTCCCTTTCTTCACGGTAGAAGTTACCTTCCTTGTTCAATTCGTTGCGTTTTTGTATCAGGTCGTTAAATCTATCCTCGGCCCTTCCGATCTCTTCTGGATCTGGCCCTTCACTTTGAGAATCGGTCATCTGTTCTCACACTCACCTAGATGGAGCTAAATAATAAGGTTTTCCCTGTGGAGCTTGACTGAAAGTTCAAACTGATCTGAAAACTCCTTCCTTTGGCTCATAAACATCTTCCAGTCTTCTCAGTTTTTTCTCCATATCCTCGCACTCTTTTCCCAGATGAGAATATACTTCCTTCACATCCGCTGAGGTGAACTGTTCCATCTCTTCTCCGAGCACTCTACAAATTATCTCAAGGCGTTCTCTTTCACTGTCTGCTATGACAGCTTCTTTTGAGGCTTTAACACAAGGATCATCGTTTTCATCTACATCTTCTTTTTCAGGAAGCTCTCCTCCTCTCATCTCGGCGTTCAATCTTCCTATCGCCCACCTAGCCTCTTCCTGTGAAATGGTCTTGTAGTGAATCCTCATCTTTTCTAAGACCAGTCTTTTACCGCAGTCGTGACACTGTGTCGTATCGTTTGTGAGATCGACAGCCTTAGCGGCCTTGCACTCCGGACAAACGATAACGCCAAAGGTTTTATTCATGGTAGATACACCAACGCTGCAATCGCACATCCGTATTTATCCGCTTCCACCTTCACTTTATCATATTTTATATCGATCTTCTCGAGCTTTACACCTCTAGTTTCCCCCATCTCGATCAACATCTCTTCTAAATTCTCTTTTAATGCTTTATCATCTATACTCTCTTTTTCCTTGGCATCCTCCATCACATAACCCCCTTTTCCATCTTTTCGAAAACCCCACGCTAAACCTGCTGACAACTCTTTTCCAGAGCCTGTATTTTTACTGATGACGGCGGGAAGGAAAGCACCTCGATGTTCTGAAAAATCATCTACTCTTTTTGTCCCCGCAGGAAGTACGGAAGAAACTTCGATCAGATTGTATTCTCCCACTGATGCTTCTATCATAGCTTTGTCTACCGCATTCAAAAAAGAAGTCTCACTAGTGGCAGTGCCTGTTTTGACGGCGAATCTTGAAGGTTTGAACATGTTTACTATGCTTCATCATCTTCGTTATAACTTTTTCGGAACGTCTGTTGTATTTTGACCGAAAATATAAAATCAAGAGTTCCATTCATGATAGCAGGGATCTAAAGATAGGTTGTGATAGGATCGAAGACGATAAAGTCCCAGTATATTTTGACGGGATGCATTACGATGCTTGGACTGAGAGGGAAGTGGATATTCCTTTTTATCTCGATCAGGTGGCTGAATACGGAGAACCGGTTTTAGAATTAGGATGTGGAACTGGAAGGATTACGATACCGATCGCCGAGGAAGGATGGGATATAGTCGGTTTAGATGTCTCTGAAAGATTTTTGAAACACGCCCGAGAGAAGGCTCAGGAAGAAGACCTTGAGATCGATTGGATGCGCGGTGATATGAGAGATTTTAGTTTGGACGAAAAGTTCTCATTGATAATCGTTCCTTTCAATACGATACACCACATCCTTGAGTTAGATGGACTCGAAAGAGTCTTGAACAATGTTAAAAGGCACTTGAAGGAAGATGGAAGGTTCATAGTCGAGTTCTTTAATCCCGATCTAGACATACTCAATAGGAACCCGGATGATGAACACGAGATCTTGAGTTACGAACTGCCTGAAAAAGGGGAGATAGTTGTGAGAGAGAAGACCAATTATCGCAAGGCCGACCAGCTCATGCATATCACCTGGATATTTGATTCCGAAGAAAAGGAGTTCTTCAAAGAATGGATAGCAAGAGTATATTTTCCAAAAGAGGTCGACACTATCTTGAATTACAACGGATTTTTGATCGAAGAGAAATACGGTGATTTCGATGCATCACCTTTCACCAACAATTCCGGTCAGCAGATAGTGGTTTGTAAAGTTGAATGAATTTATATAATGTGCTCGAAGAGTTGAATGTGAGCTCTAGTGTTCCGTCCATGTCTTCCGATATATGGTAAAAGGCACGACATTTTGTACTTTTTTGTATCTTTTACTCATCTTGGTAATCAAATTCCCGATGGCATAAGAATTTCTTCAAGAAATTCTCATTTACTTAGAAAATCTTTGATTTTCTGAGGGTCATAGGAATTCTGGATTCCTATTTATAGTCAAAGACACGACTTTTAGTGATTTTTCAGTGTCTTTGACGTCTATTGGGATTGTCAAACAATCCCAGTTTATATTTCTGGAACATGTTCTAGATATCTTAGGAAAGTGATCTTTCCTAAGAGAATATAGAGTTCTCCTCGATGGTTTTGACGTCTCACCTCCGGATGCTATAGATGGTGCCGAGGCTGAAGCTGTAATAATGGGTGTCCTTTTGAACCATGCGAAACTCACTTGTATATCGATCTTGATCAAAAATCAGTCACATCAGTTTAGTCTGTTTGCCCCCGCGAACACTCAATGTATTTACCTTCTCTATGCTTTCGTCTTTCTCTATCAGGTCGATGATATCTCTTTTTGGAACCGAGGCCTGTATCTCTTTTGTCCGTCCTCTTCTCCCGAACGACTTGACCCTTGCATTTACCAGGCCCAACATATCCAATTCTGATATCAGATCCGTTATCCTTCTTTGAGTCAGTGGATTCATGCCGGATCCTTTCGCCACTTCATTGTACGCAGAATATACTTCCCCTGTCGTCAATTTTTCTCCCCCGTTCTGTTCCATCAGCAATATAGAATACAATACTAGTTTTGAGTGAGTTGGTAGAGTGTTCACGGCCTCTCTCACGCAGTCCTGTTCTATCTTGTTCTTTGCTCTGTAGACGTGATCAGTGCTGACTCCTTCATCTCTTTCCCTATCAGCGATCTCAGCCGATACTCGCAGCAGGTCCAAAGCTCTTCTCGCATCACCGTGCTCCTGAGCTGCTAACGCGGAGCAAAGAGATATCACGTCGTTGCCTAATACATGAGGTTCGAAGGCTTTCCCCGCTCTATCCGAGAGTATATCTTTCAACTGTTCCGCATCGTAAGGTGGAAAGATCATCTTCTCTTCACCCAATCTACTTTTCACTCTAGGGTCCAAAAACTCCGTAAATTTCAGGTTGTTAGAGATACCGATCAAACTCACTTTACTTTGTTCCAATTCAGAATTTATCTTCGAAAGGTGGTATAGGACGGAATCCCCACTCTTCGTTACCAATTTATCCAATTCATCTAATATGATCACTACGACTCGCGGTTCCTCATCTATTTTTTCTCTAAGTGATTCATATACCTTCTCCATAGGCCACCCTGTGAAAGGTATCTGATCGCTCCACTCTTCCACGAACTTGTTACCGATATTTTTCATGACGCCGTAGTGCGTATCCACCACTTCACAGTTGACGTAAACATATTCGACTCTCTCTATATCGTAATCGATGAATTCATCATCTAATTCACTCTCGGAACTCTCCCGTTTCAGCCTATTAACTTCTCTTTCTAAGAATCTAACAACGGCTGTTTTTCCCGTGCCGGTCTTTCCGAAGATGAGAACATTGGATGGTCTATTACCTTTCAGGGCCGTCACCATTATCGAGGCGAGATCCTGGATCTGATCCTCTCTATGGGGGAGTTGTTCTGGGATATAAGACGGTCTCAATATATCTCTATTTCCCTTAAAGACCGATTCTGAATTCATATGCGATTTGAACACATTATCCTGACCTATCATAGCTGATCACTTCCCTCTTTCTTAGCGACCCCTCCATTTCAAGTGGAATTCGAGACCGAAAATATATTCGTCTCTAAACTCATTTTCCGGTCTATCCGGGCTCGCCGTGAGGGAAAGATGCATATTCTAAACATTACTAAAAGCTTTCGTCAGACATTCACTGGTGAAAAATTCACTACGTAATAAAAGGGTTTCGTCTGACACATAGATGACACCTTTTATAGCTATTTATAGGAAAAGTCTCGTCGATAAATACTTGCTTTTTGATGTTTTTACATCGAATTTATTATGCGTCGTCGGAAGATGGAAAAAAGGAAAGGGGTTTTGCATTTTTCTAACAGATTTCAACTGCAACTTTTCATTGTTTTTCTCTCAACGAACCGAGTTCTTCCGCTACATCTTCAAGCTCTAGTCGTTTCAGGGTAGTTTTCATAGGAACTCCTTCTTCATCCCAGCCTCTCACATCGTAATACCGATCGAGCTCCTCTTCAAACTCTCTCCTCGAGAGTTTTTCTCCTTCGGTCGGGCCGTACAGGACTTCATCTTTGAAGAACCTGTCGGGCAACCTGTCGTCCTCTCTTGAAAAGCCGTTGCGGAGGTTGAAAGCTTTAGAAAGGTTGTAAGCACGCTCACCGACATCCAAGAACTCTTCGAGCCCCATATCTAACCCTGTTACGGCGTTCACTAACTCTAATAGGCCTTTGTCCACCATAAGTCCTCTCGAAAATTTGCAGACACCGGTCACATCGTAAAGCATCATGAGGTCTTCCATGGATTTGAGGGCGAAAGCTTTCCCTCTCAATTTCTTTGGATCATAATCCTCGAAATCCCAGTAATCGTTGGCCATCTCAAGAGCGTAGAGGCAAGAAGTGAGGTGATCGGCTCCTCTAGGAGCGACCGCAAATGCCAAGGCCATACCTCTGACTCCCCTGACCTCGAATCCGGCCGGAGGCATGCCTTTCACGTGTATGGCGAATTCTTCTGAGCCTCGGCCAAGTTTTTTTGAAGCTTCGTAGACTCCGTCACCGAGAAGCTCACCCAATTCACCTTCTTTGTGCGCCATCTTTCTCAAGGCCTCTAACATCGCTTCGGCGTTACCGAATTCAAGATCCATATCAACATCTAAAAGGCCCTTTTCATTGGCTTCCATAGCCCAAGCTATGGTCACCCCTGCGGAGATAGTGTCTAGACCCAATATATCGCATATCTCGTTTCCCTTCGCCACTGCTTCGATATCATCTATCTCACAGGCTCCCCCTAAAGAGTACTGTGTTTCATACTCGGGTCCGTCCACCTCAACGTCCCCATAAGGAGTATCCTCTGCAACGAAATACTGACTGCACGGTTTGGTACAGTATGGACACGGTCTTCTACCTTTCCTGTATTCGGCGGTCCAATACCTTGGATTCAGATCGATATATTCCTTGTCCTCGTCCAACCTGTCATAAGCCCTCTTGAAGTAACCGGCCTGCCAATTCTTCGTGGGGAAACAGCCGAGGACTTTGTTTTTGGCAGCTAGAGCTTCTCCAGTACCGTACTCCATCTGATCTTCTGGGGAGAAGCTTTCGTCTTCTGTTTCACCTTGTCCTGTGCTGATCTTTCTCCATTTACTGATCAGTTCATCGAGCTTTTCCTCCTCAGCGATAGGTATATTTTTGGTACCTTTCACTGCTATAGCTTTAAGGTTCTTAGACCCCATGACGGCGCCTCCACCCCCTTTTCCCGCTTGCCGATCCTCACACTCTATCTCGGCTATCTTTGAAAGGTTCTCTCCGGCGGGACCGATAACTGCAGTGGAATGACCTTCATGTTTTTCTTTTATCTTCTGGTCCGTTTCCCTAGTATCCAGACCCCAGAGATCACCGGCATCTTCGATCTTAACATCCTCGTCCTCTATTACTATCATGCTGGGCTCATCCGCTTTACCCTTCACCACCAGGGCGTCGTAGCCCGCTTTTTTTAACTGGTCTCCCGCTTTCGCACCAACTATCGTCTTCCCGTAGCCTCCGGTCTGAGGTGCCTTAAATCCAAAAGTGGCTTTAGAAGCCGTAGGTATCTTAGGCCCCAACAACATCCCGGGTGCCAACACAAGAACGTTCTCAGGATCTAAAGGTTTCACTTCCGGCTCCAGTTCATCGTATATTATCTTGGTGGTCAGTCCTGCTCCTCCCAGATACTTCCGTAAAGTCTCCTCGGATAACTCTTTTTTCTCAATCTTACCCTCGGTGAGATCGACTTCAAGCAGTTTTTTCCAATATCCCTTCATCTTATCGCCGGGCACCAATCCCATTACGGTTATTTAAAGCCAACGGAATCAAATCTGGATTACATAGAAAATTATTGGTTATGATAAATCTCAGGGTGCCCTAGAAAACAAAACTTTGCTCTACTTTAGAGGTTTTTATAAAATTTCTCACCCTGTAATTAGGTCAAAGTATATAAGTGACCCTCTCTCTGCTTTCCATTGACAATAGGAAGTAGTATTATGAACGATAATGGACAGAAGTTCGAAGAGATGTCTTTGGATAGTGACACACTCAATGCTCTTGAAGACATCGAATTCGAAGAACCGACGGAAGTGCAGGAAGAATCGATAAAACCTGCGATTGAAGGAAACGATATGATTGTGCAGGCCCGTACGGGCTCTGGAAAAACCCATTCCTTTTTGATACCTATCTTCGAGAAGATGGAAGGGAATAACGGGGTAGAGGCGATAGTGTTGACTCCTACTAGAGAGCTGGCTCAGCAGGTGGAGAATGAAGCGAGGAAGATAGGAGAACATCACGGTATAAACACTTTAGCGATTTACGGTGGAGCTAGCATAAAATTCCAGATAGACCATCTACCTAAGACCTCGTTTGTAGCGGGGACCCCCGGCAGGGTGATGGACCTCATGAGGAGAGGTGAATTGGATTTGAACAACATCAACTTTTTCGTCTTAGATGAAGCTGACAGGATGCTTGAGATGGGATTCCTTGACGATATCAAATGGATAATGTCTAGGACCCCTGAAGAAAAACAGATAATGCTCTATTCCGCGACAATGCCTCACAAGATAGTCAAACTAGCGAATCAGTACATGGAAGATCCGATCCAGCTAAAACTTAGCGAGGACGAGATATCCGCCAAAGGTGTGAAACAGCAGTTCATTTCGGTTGGCAGAAAAAACAAACTCTCAGCTTTATCCTCACTGCTTGACAACGAACCCGGGAAGTACCTCATATTCTGCAATACAAGGAAGTACACTCAGATATTATCAGATCGTTTGGGGAAGTTCGGTTACAAGGCTCATTCTCTCCACGGAGATATGAGTCAATCAGCAAGGACCAAAACGATGAACAAGTTCAAAGAGGGAAAGATCGACATCCTTGTCTCCACCGACGTAGCTTCAAGAGGTATCGATGTACAGGACATCACTCACGTAGTCAACTATGACATACCGAAGTATGAGAAGGACTATGTTCATCGGATAGGAAGAACAGGAAGATTGGGTAAAAAAGGTAAAGCAATAACCTTTGTTAGCAGAGACGAAGTCGAATTCCTAGAAAAGATAGAGGATTTTGTGGAAACGGAGATAACTGAGCTGGACCTTGAAGAAGAAGGTAGGGTCAAGCACAGAGTGGATTACGATCATCACGCTGATCTTTTCGGTATGGTTTCATTCGAGGTCAGCATGAACGGTTCCTCCTTGAATAGGTGGGAGTTGGAACAGAAGATGAAGGACTACGGTGTCAAACCGGACGAAGCAACAGTACAAGATTTAGATAGATCGAAAGCTACGGTGAAGATAATCAAGTCGAAAGCTGAAAGAGTTAAAGATATGGACTTCTTCGAGGATGTAAAACTCGTGGAAAGAGAGGGTAGAGAGAAGTAATCCTAACGACTCTGAAGTGCCATCTTCACCGCCGCTTTGGAATGTATCTCAGTAGTATTGAAAGTCGGCACTTTTAGATCGTTTTCTCCAAGTATCAAAGGTAGTTCAGTACAGCCCAGGATCACGCCTTCAGCACCTCTTTCGATAGAACTTTTCACTGCAGATATAATTTTTTCCTTCGATGATGTTTTTTCTACCCCTCTACAGAGCTCTTCATAGATGATACGGTGTACCTCTTTTCTTTTATCCTCTTCAGGCACGACGACATTCACTCCATATTTTCTTTTCAACTTGTCCCTGTAAAAATCTCCAGCCATCACGTACTCGGTGCCTAGCAACAGTACTTTAGCTAAACCCTTTTCTTTTATCTCTTCACCGGTGGCATCCACTATATTCAGCAGGGGTAAACCCACCTTTTCTTCCACACCGTCTGCCAGCCGGTTCATAGTGTTGGCACATATCAGTAGAAAGTCGGCTCCGGACTTTTTCAAACCATTTCCCGCTTCCACCATCATGTCCTCGAGTTCATCCCACTCACGGCGTTCCTGCTTTTCCACTATACTGTTAAAATCAAAGGAGTAGATGACCAATTCACCAGTGTGATCTCCACCTAACTCGTCTCTGATACCTTCATTTATCATACGGTAATATTCAAGGGTAGACTCCCAGCTCATCCCGCCTATCAATCCGATCGTCTTCATGATTCTGTACAGTACTCATTTCAGATTAAAATTTTCCGACTGATATCAGAAGCAAATCTTTTTATGGGGTCAAATAGACTTTACCCTGCGATAACATGAAAGCACTCATAGATGGAGAGGTAGATCCTATCACTGGTTCTAAGTTCAAAGGAACGATACTGATCGAGGACGGCAAGATAAAAGATCTGGGTCCAAATGTAGAGATACCTGAAGAGGCGGAGGTTATCGATGTAGAAGGTAAAACGGTCATACCAGGATTCATAGATGCTCACTCCCATGTCGGCATCATGGAGGAAGGTGAAGGATGGGAAGGAAACGACACCAACGAGATATACGATCCGATCACGCCGCATCTAAGAGCCTTGGATGGTATCAATCCTGAAGGAATAGCTTTTAGAGAGGCAGTCAAAGCAGGTGTAACAAGCCTTGGTGTTGCTCCTGGCTCATCGAACCCTATAGGTGGAAAGTTCGCAGCTATAAAGACTGCAGGATCAAAGATAGTGGACGATCTAGTGATAAAAGAACCTATAGGTTTAAAGATGGCTACCGGAGAGAATCCGAAACGTGTTTACAAAGAACAGAAAAAGATGCCTTCTACTAGGATGAGCACCGCCGCACTCATAAGGGAGAAACTTTTTGAAGCAAAGAAATATTTAGAAAAGGGGGAAGAGGAAAAGGATTTCAAATTAGAGGCTCTTCTGCCCCTTCTAAAAGGGGAGATACCGGGGAGGATTCACGGACACAGAGCCGACGATATGGCGTCAGCGATAAGGATAGCTGAAGAATTCGACTTTGAGTTGATCTTAGAGCACTGCACCGAGGGTCACAAGATAGCTGACTATTTGGCTGAAAAAGATATTCCAGTGGTTTTCGGTCCTGGACTTGCAGCTAAATCTAAAAGGGAGAACAGGGAGAGAAATTTCAAGACACCAGGCATACTCGCAGAAAAAGGAGTCAAGGTAGCGATAATGACCGACTCTCCGGTGATCCCGATAAAATATCTTCCACTGATGGCTGCTTACTCCGTAAAAGAAGGCATGGATGAAAAAGAAGCATTGAAAAGCATAACTATAAACGCGGCTGAGATCTGCGGTATAGAAGATAGAGTAGGATCTCTAGAAAAAGGAAAAGATGCAGACATCGTCGTGTTGGATGGGCCTCCGTTGGAACTCAAATCTAGAGTCGAAAAGGTGTTCATCGAAGGTGAAGAGATAGAATTGAAGGACGATATAGTGGAGAGTGGATAAGATGAGATTCAAACTAGATAAAAAAGTATATGAAAGGAAAAAAGAGAAGCTGTGGAAACTTCTAAGGAAAAAAGATCTTGAAGCCATATGCCTATTCTCACCCACTTTTATCTACAATCTGACAGGATTTCCTTTCATACCTACTGAGAGACCGGTAGCATATCTTCTCACAGAGAACAAAGAGTCAGTTGTTATCCCAAGATTGGAGAAGGAACACGTAGGATACAGAGATGTGGAGTTGGATGAGGTGATCACCTATCCTGACTATCCAGGGGAAAAACATCCTATGAAATTTGTTGAAGAAATGATAATGGAACATGATCTTGAAAAGATCGGTGTCGACCATGACGGTTACGGGAGCGGCTACGGTTATTTTGGTCCTACACTCAGCGAACTGATAGATACTGAAATTGAGAACGTGAGGCTTGATCTTGAAAAGTTCTTCGCTGTGAAGGAGAAAGAGGAGATCGAGTTGATAGAGGAGAGCGCTAAATGGGCGAATTTAGCACTCAACCACCTGATGGAAGAGACAGAACCTGGGATCTCAGAGATCGAGGCCAGTATGAGAGCATCGACGAAAGCATCTAAAGCCATGATCAAGACCTATGGGACAGAATTCGAGCAGACCGGTATGGGCGCTTTCCCCGTCTCTACTGGATATAGAGGACAGGTCGGTAAAGAGTCCTCCCTACCTCATGCATTAGCGCTGAACAAGACCATAAAAGAAGGCGATGTTCTCATAAACGGTTCCGGCCCTTCCGTTGGGGGTTACAGCAGCGAACTGGAGAGGACTTGGGTTGTTGGAGAACCGACGGAGAAGCAGGAAAAGTACTTTGAACTGATGATCCAAGCTCAAGATATCGCCTTCGATGAAATAGAAGCTGGAAAAGTATTTTCTGAAGTCGACGAAGCTGTCAGAGATTTCTATGAGAAAAAGGGGATCGAAGAAACTTGGAGACACCATACCGGCCACGGTTTGGGCACTAGAATACACGAACCGCCTTACATAGATATCGGTGAGGATTGGTTGTTGAAAGAGAACATGGTGCTGAGTGTTGAACCCGGTATATACCTGAAAGATTACGCTGGTTTCAGGCATTCGGATACCGTTGTCGTGAAAAAGAACGGCTGTAAATTATTGACCTATTTTCCAAGAGATCTAGAAAATAACACCATAGAAGTTTAGTGCAAGATTCTAAGAGGTGGATAAGCTGAAAAAGAGAGTACTCCTCGTTATAACACTGGCATTCATACTGTCTTTCCTTATCGCCCTACTTCTACCTTACATCCCGCTCTACGGTGAAGACATCGGACTTTCCATCTCGATGATAGGTTACGTCATTGCTGTGTACCATATCACACAGTTCGCAGGAAGGATCCCTATGGGGTCACTGACAGACACTTTTGGATACGGCAAGATCATACTTTTCGGTGGGATCTCATTATTTTTCTCCATGATATTTTACATTCTCTCACCGGGACTCTGGCCTCTTCTTTTTTTAGCACAGATGTTCATTGGTATAGTGGTGTGTATGGAGTGGGTGACCCTGCCTTCTTTCATGACTAGTGTAGATCTGGATAGGATCCCCCTCTTCACTTTTGTAGTAGGGATAGCTTATACCTTTTCAGTTCCTCTAGGAGGAGTCCTAAAGGATGCATTGGGCATGCAGTTACTTTTTCTCATGGGGTTCCTTCTATCGATACCTTCTCTTTATATAGTCTATCTCATCATCAAAGACGAAAAACAGAATCCACAACCAGATAGAAATACAGGCAACGTATCCTTCATATCGCTTTACAAAGATGCGTTCAAGACCCTGAAGAATCCGCAGGTCATGAGAGGATCACTTTACTCCCTACTCATGTTCCTCAATTTCAACATAGCCATATCTATATTCCCTTTACAGCTCTCCTTCCTCGGTTTTTCCGCCACTATCATCGGCGGAATACAGTTCGCTCGGATCGGTTCTGAGACTTTCATCAGGTTGTTCAGCAAGAAGATCGAAACGGTCTTAAAGAAAAAAACCATACTGATGGGATCTACACTAGCTTCGGGTTTGTCACTCTATTTCGTTTCACAGACCTCTTCCCTTTTCATGATAATAATAATCTCACTGTTGTGGGGGACTATAAGCGGTTTGTACCATCCTGTGGTCTTCGAAGTTGTTGCCGCTGGAACAGATGAAGAGAACAGGGGGAAAGGGATGGGAGTTAGAGGTACCATGGGCACACTCGGCTCCTTCACAGGCATAATAATATTTTCCAATATCGCGGAGTATTTTTCCATTGCTCTTTCACTGGCTCTCGCGGGGATAACCATCCTTTTCGGAGTACTGTTTATAGAATTGTTCATGGATTACAGGTTTGACCAAGACTAAACATTAAATAATCTCCTTTTTTTCTGAACTTTATGAACTCTATAGAGAAGGGAGACAGGGTCGTGCTGTGGAAAGGAGATGAAGCAGTGTTGCTTTTTGCAGATGGAGAGACGAAAAAAGTTTCGGGGATAGGAGTCATTAACACGGATAGATTAGTCGGGAAAAGATGGGGATCTGAAATCAGTTTGGGTAGGAACAGCTACCGTCTGCTTCAACCTTCATTAGCCGATACCCCTGAGATACTTGAAAGAGATGCACAGGTTATCCTGCCCCGCATAGGTGCTCAGATCGCTTTATACTGTGATATACACTGTGGTAAAAGAGTGATAGAAGGAGGAGCCGGCTCAGGTATGTTCAGCGCATTATTGTCCAAAAAGATAGGCAGAGAAGGAGAACTGGTAACCTATGAGGTAAGAGAAGATCATCTCAGAACCGCAGAGAAGAACCTTGAAAGGCTGGACCTGCCGAACAACTGGTGTTTGAAAAATGGCGACGTCACAAAGGATGTGAAGGAAAGAGATGTAGATGCATTCGTAGTTGATATTCCAGAACCTTGGAAAGCTCTTAAGATGGCGGAAAAAGCTCTAAAAGACGGCGCCCATTTCGCTGCCTATGTTCCTTCGACCGACCAGTTGGGTGAAACGGTCCGAAGTATGAGAGATTACGGCTTCTTCAGGATAAAATCATTCGAGTTTTTGGAGAGGGACATGGTAGTGGGAGAAAGAGGTGTCAGGCCGTCCTTCGAGATGTTGGGACATACTGGTTATGTAGCCGTGGGTAGAAAGGCACCAAAAGGATAATTTAGAGCTCATCTAAAAACCTGGTGGTTTCCTCCACGATTATCTCCTGCTGCTCTTCTCTGGATATCGTTGGCTCATCATCACCTCTTTGATCACCGTACCATCCGAACTGCGCGTGGTTTCCCCCTTCTATCTTTATCGGCTCCGCTTCGGCTGGCAGTTTATGTGATTTTTCTTCCACATCTTCCACCGTGGTTATCCCGTCTTTTGATCCATAAAGAGATAATGCCTCGATATCTCGATCAGAAAGATCTACGTCAAGATAAGATGCCCAAAGTACTAAGCCTTCAACTTCGGTTTCCTCAGCAAATCTTCCCGCCATGACTCCTCCAAGTGAATGACCTCCTACAACCCATTTATCGATCTCAGGATGATCATCTATCACTTCTTGGGCCGCATTCCGTCCGAAAAAAGCAAGATTTAGGGGCATCCTTTTTATCGTCACCAGAAACCCCTCGGAAGCTATTTCTCTAGCCGTAGGTGAATAGGATCTGAAGTCCACACGGCCTCCAGGATAGATGACTAATCCGGTAGTAGGATCATCCTCAACTGGTTCAAAAGTTATACGATCATCTGCCACTTCGACTTCAACCTCTTCATCCGATTCTAAAGCGTCAAGGGCTTCTTCCATAGGCCCTCGAGGGGTCAAGGCCCAGATGAAAAAGCCTCCGAATGCAGCTCCAATAATTATCAGTATCACGACTAGTATTGTGCGAAGTTTAGTTGCTGTGATCCAATCTTTAACGCGATTTATCATTGGATCTTTTTCCATACCTTTCATCCGTATCAATATGCCTCTCAAATATGTTAGTTTTGGGATCGACCACGACTCCGTAGATTTCGTTTTCTTGGACTAGTCCCTTGATATCCCTTATGACTTTAGAGCGGAGCCACCTGCACTCTATTTCATCCATCTCGTCATCCTCGAAGAGCGGTGTGAGAGCCACTACTCCTAGGAAGTTTATATCTTCATTCTCTATCATCCTTTCTGCTTTTTCGACAAGATCAACGAACTGATAGGAAGTGAAAGCTCTTGAGATGAAAACCTTCTTCAGCACTTTTCTTTCGTCCAGATCTTTTTCCTTGGCTTTTCTCACCATGAAGTAAGGATCGATAGTGTGGCTCCCATCCATCATCAATGCTTTTCTACCGGTGAGTCCGACCACATCTACAGCTAGGACTGTAACGGGTCTGTGATCTTTTCCTTCTAGCACTTTTATACCGCCTCTTTCTAAGTCTAGCCGATCTGACATCATTCATCCTCTTTGATGATAGAGAGTTACTTAAATCAAAACGAGGGAGAGTGAAATGAAAGTAGCTGTATAGGTCCCCTTGAGAGCTTCAATGAAGTTAGTGAAAGGTCGCAAAATTGCTAAAAGGCGTTTTATTACACTCAACTGACCGTAGTGTGGAACTAGCTCCACTTTATCTACAGGAATTTATAGTAAATTCCTTCGAGTCTCGGAATTTCTGAAAGAAATTCCAAGTTTTTTGGAATCATAGATTCCGAAACTATCGGGTATGTAATTCCCAAAATATCCTCGGGCAAAGCTCTGCGGATAAGGAGGTCAAGTGTAATTAAGGCGTTGGAAATAATGGACCACCATGTCCACTTGTTTATGGGTATCGGTCCAAACAATTCTGTTTCAGAGATTATTCGAACTTTCAAAAGTACCTCTGCAAGAGAAACGTGTGAAGAATTTGAATGGTTGACAGAATACAACCCTGAATAGCCGCGCTTTTGGGAAGTTAAATTTTGGTCAATAGGTTATTTCTACCGATCAGTAGGAAGTACGACGAGTGAATCAGTTTTGTTTTACATCAATGCCTAGTAGGAATTTTTCTAAAAATTTCTGCGGTCAATGGAAAAATAATTTTTTCATAAAGATTTCTCAGTAGAAGGGAAAAAGAAAGAAATATTATCGAAGTGCAGATGACGATAAAGGACCAACTGGAAGAGATCCATACCTTGAATACCAGATGGGATACCTAGAATTAGATTACATATCTGACAAACAAGCTACATTACAGGACTTCTTAAGTTGAATTATTTGTCAACAAACTCGCTCCCTTAGATAGCAACTATACAAGATGAGATTGAAGAACTAGGTACGAATATTGAAGAAAAGGAAGAAGGAATCCAAACATTATTCGGTTTGATAGACGAGTTGTAAATAGATAGTGAGGACTTAGATGCTACTTTTAACTCCAAAATAGAGGCACTAGAAACTTCTCTAAATGAAAAAATCACCTATTTAGATCAAGCTATGTATGAGAAAAAAGAGATATCGAAGCGGGTCCATCATAGGTTTGCAAGATAATATCGGGGAAATTAATGACGAATTAGATGAATTAGAAGGTTCTGTAATACAATCCTGAATGAACACATCGAGTTGTGTGAAGATATCGAAAAACTCGAAGAAGTGACGATAGAGAACTAAATCTCAAAGCTCAACGAAGATTTCAACAATAGGTTGTATGAATTTCGAAGTGAAATCGATGACGAAGTGGTCTACAACTTAGAGAGGAACATAGAAAACAGAACTAAAGCATTTGAAACAGAATTGCTGTCAGTGATAAGAGAGGAAGAGGACGAGCATTAAGAAGGTATCAGCACCGCAGATTTAGCGATCCTAGGGATCATTTTCCTGTTAGTAGTTGTGATACTACTCTTTTTCGCTCTATTTTCGGTGAGAAAGAGAAAGAAAGTGCTTTTGACCTTACAGAAAGACTCGAGGAAAGAGGAACTTCCCATTCTAAGTGGTAAATCCGATGCTGAAGAAACAGATATCTAAAAACTAACTCCCTTTCTAAAAACCTTTTTATTTTTTAATAAAGAATTGAAAGAGGATTTGGTTTTTTTATTCGAATCTCAGTATTCTGATAATTCAAATTTCGACGAGATCTCTTTCAAAAATTCCTCGTAAGAATCATCTATTTCTGCTGTAATAAACATCGCTAGTAATTTCGTACAGAGCAGTTCAAAGAAGTCCTCGTCTTCGATTTCGTGGTCGTGGAGATTACTCACCATCCTCTCTATAACTTCGAACTCTAGGGATTCAATACCCTCTCTTAGATGTTCTATTGTTTCTTCGTCATATTCGAACTCGATACCCATCTGATCCAAGTTATCCAAACAAACCTTGATCTTTTCTTCATTCCAATTAATGCTGAGTAAAGAAAGTTTCTCTTCCCCTAAAGGTTCAGGTGTTACTAGGAACCAGTCGGCCGTCCTGCCGTAGACTTTTTCAGATACGTGATGTTTGCGTTTCTCTCCGACGACTTCTATGAATTCAGACTCTTCAAGCTTCTTGATATGTCTATATATCGTAGATTGGTCTCTATCGAGGGCTTCAGCTATCTGTGATATAGTCATGTCTTTGATCTTAAGAAGATCCAGTATCTTTCCCCTAGTTTCTCCCAAATTCATTCCAGATGTGGCTGAAGATTGTATAAGACGGATATCAGAGATTGAGCCGCTTCCACCCATGTTCTTCCCTCACTATCTTCTCGGTTTTTTTACCCATATGCACTTTATTTAATCTTATTAGCAAATTTGCGTCGTTTGGTTCTTTAAGAGGAGGTAAGTTCAGACCCCGCATTGTTGACTTCATGGCCTAAACAAGGAAAGCAGTCGACTCTACCTGAAATAACCTTTTTTATATCGGGTCTGACACCTCCTAGAAAGTTCTTCGATGCATCTACCTTTTTCTCCGATCTATTTTGTACGAAATACTCTTTATGGCCAAAAATATTATTTTTCTTTATTTGGACGTTTTCTAGATTCTCAGAATTTATCGTGATACCTGATCCATCTGAATCTATTATTTGGTTGTATTTTACTTCTAGATCATTCAAGGGTAGATGCTTCGAGCCTGCATTTAATCCGCTTTTTTCGTTCTTAGAGATCGAATTGTAGGATATGCTAACTTTACCCAAGGCAGATGAGATCAGAAGACCGTGTTCGTTCTCAATTATATCGTTGTTGAAGATCCTGAGAAAAGTACTCGGATGATTACATGCGTAGGTCTTTATCCCCCATCGGCATCCCTTTATAACGTTCTTCACCACTTCAAATGATCTTGATCTGTCGCATAAAAATAGCAGTATGCCACTTGAGTCTTTCGTCGTGATCTTGTTCTGTTTTATCAGAAAACCTCCCTTCCTGGATGGTGACACGGAGTGAGTGACCAATCCGTCGCTTGGCGAATCAACGACATTATTTGCAAATATGATATCGTCTCCGTTCAGGATGGTCTTGCCAAAAAATTTTAAGCCTTCTAAAGTGACATCCTTTACGTCGGCTAAAACTTTAACTGATCCCTTTATCATCGCCTCATCTTCCCTTTGATCGACATAACCGGGTACGCCAGCGTTAGGTCCGATCAAAGCTATGTCCTTTTTATCTATCTCGATGTTTTCTTTATAAATCCCGGGATCTATCTTTATAATAGATCCTTCAACGGCTTCGTCTAACGCATCTTGGATAGACTTATGATCTTCGGGGACTAATATAGAGTTGCGTAGCATGATTTTTCCTCCCCCCGACAGCTCTGATATATCGGATGGAACTTATATCGAAAGATCGAAGATTTTTGGTGATACTTGGAGAATCATCGCGAATCGCACACTTTCAATATATTATACTGATTTTTTCCCATCCATCGTCGAGGACAGTAGTTATATTCATATCGCATATCGTAACACCATACAAAACGTTATAAAACTCACTAACAGATTTGCTACGACTAAAGGTATTCATCTAAAAGGAAAGAATAAAGCTGTAGTGTCTTCAAATGGTGTCAATACGATTTGATACCCAAGAGAAGCGATCGGTATGAAGTAAAGGGGTGGGAGCAGATAGAAGAGGAAAATTAGGGAAGTAGAAAAAAATAGTGACAACACTGTATTTTCGAATTCAGAAGTTGGTCTTCTGCGGATTTTTTTGGATATCTATTCTTTTTTACCAGAGATCGATTTCGGAGTTGATTATGAGTTCATACTTATCTCGTCTCTTCAACCCTCAAGGTTGCTCTCCCATCTTTATATATATCTGTACCTCCTATATTTTACCTTCCCTCTAGGAATCTCTTTTTGAGTTCGAGCGTTTACTATTTTCTTCTTTTGACTCTTCTTCACCCTCGACCTTCTTAAGCAGTGTAGATCTGAGAACACCGAAAATAAGGACTGCAGCGACGATTCCAATTCCTAGGTAGATCCTATCTTCAGTACCGTCTTCTTCCCCGTCATCATCACCGTTTTCATCTGGGAACTCAGCTAACTCTAAATCCACTGTAGTATCGTAACGTTTTTCACCATCGACGATGAGTTCGATAATGCCCTCCTCTTCATGATGAGTCCTGAATACAACAGTGATCTCGACTTTGTTGTAATCCGGACTCAAGGTCTCCGTAGGATCGTATTCCCTTTCCAGTATAGAGTCCGGTGACTCTTCTGTACCGTGTATGATCACCTCCACATCGTCGTCTGAGAAGAAGATATTCTCGCCATTCAATGAATAATTTATTTCCTCTTCTGGGAAGAGGTAAAATGTAGCGTTCTGGATGGAATCGCGTTCCACGTTTGATAGTTCGTTCTCGTATTGGATGGTGAAATTAGCCGGTTCGTCATCCACATCTAGATGATCATACTTGACAGATACACTGGGCGTTTCTCCATATTGTATCTCGCTTTCGACGACTACATTTCCATCAGCCTCTAAATCTAACCGTCCTAGGGTAAAAGTTCTTATGACGAACTGTTCGAGTTCTATCTCTTCATGACCCAAAGTGTCGTATCGGAAAGTGAATTCTATCTCTTCGGAATCTTCAGGTTCAACTACCTCTGATTCTGTTTCGGCATCCAAGCCTTCCAAATGATCAATTTCGATTTCGAATCTCCCGGGTACGTTGCCGTCGTTACTCATAGTGATATTTTCCATATCGGTAGCTCCTTCAGTGTATGGATCTAGAGTGAAATCTAAACTGCCGCTTTTCGCTAGACCGGTGTCAGCTTCTACTACCCGGGCATCGTATTCTTCGCCATCTACGTTGACTATCCATTCTTCGTCGATAGTAGCGTTGTGATCGACTGCAGCGTTTATTATCCATTCTGATTCGTCTTCAAGAAAGGTCGTTTTATACTCATCTATGTATTCCGTATCTCCCGTCCAACTGTCTTCAGAATACTCCCATCTATACGAATAATTGTCGCTCTTATGTTCCACTTCGATAGATGTCTCTTTTTCACTGACACTGTAATTTTCCTTTGTGAAGTAGCCCTGAACATATTCGAATTCATTTTCCTGCTCCTGATCGAGTCTAGCTGAGGTCATTTCTCCGTTCGTTCCGCCTTCCACCGCCATAACAGGAAATGTCATAGATATGGTTCCCGTAACCAGTATAAGGACGACCAATACATATGTCCAATCTTCTTTCATATTTTCACCTATTTTTCCTACAGCGTTTAAACGCAAAACCAGGATTTTAACCCGGTTTCTACGGAAGTTGAAATTTTAGATATCATATTTCGAATCCCATTTCTACTCCTGCAACTACCATCATACCGATCACCAACACTAGGGGTATCAGATAGATCAGACGATTGATCAGTTCAATCCCAGTGTTTCTCCTCATTTTTTTCACACCTCTTATTCTTCTCTCCAACCTGACCTTCTGATCAGGCTTCGTGCCTTCAATTCAAGGCGCTTGTTTCGCGGGACTAGGATTCAACCCTTTTTCCGCAGATATTGAAATAGGAAGGGGAATGGGGTTGCTTGTTGTTCGATAGTATCACTTTTGATTCGACTGCAAATCCAGGTGGATGGCGAAGTACCTGTAAGAATCTACTTCAATGTTTAGATATTCGCCTTTGTAGGTGTCAAACCGTCCGGGTGCGGGTCTCCTTCCAGGAAGGTCACCCTCATCATATCCCTGTATCTTAACCGGTTCGTCAACATCTTGCAAGGTCCAGCCATCCAAGGATATATCGATGGTCACCTTTTCGTCTTCTGTTTCTGAAACTGTCACTGTTCCTGCATTCTTATACTGAGCGGCGGTGATATCCTGTTCTTCGTCACCTTCTGTATCGTAGTAATACCACCAGCCCGGACCTTCACCAGGGAAATCTCCACCCCAAGCAGTTTGGTTATCAGGATCAATGGGCTGGCAGAAAGTGTTCAATTTATGGTGAACTGATTCACCTTTTTGCCCATCTACTTCATATGCGGTGGAATAACTGCCGGAGATATAACCGTAGGGTATTTCTACATCATAATTGATCTTGATCTCCTTATAAAAAACAGGAGCTCCTTCATCCTGTCCGTAATCGCCTCCAACATAGAGTGTATAATCATCTCCTTCATCCTCGTGGATCGCCTTACCGTTCGTCAACTTTAATTCCCAATTATCATTGGTAGTGATGTTTATCTTGGGATGATCTCCGTCTTCGTTTTCAAAATCAGAACCATGCAGATTTTGACCGGGAGAACCACTCGTTTCCCCATCATCGGCCCAGTTGATCTTTCGGTAAAGCTCGACGTTGGTAGTTTTCTCATCGTAGTCATAGTCTCCTTCAGTACCGTATACCGTGGCTTTTATTTTCCATTCTGCGTCGCACTCGGTTCTCCACATCTCATCATCTTCAAGACTCCATTTGTGATCAACAACACCTACTCCTTCCTCCCAATCCTCAGGTTGGAGATCTGATTTATACGCATAAGTATAGGCTTCTCCAGCATCCTTTTCTCCTGTATAATTAAACTCTAAAACGACCTCATCAACGACATGCTCATGTCCAGGCGCAGTGACTTCTGCTTCTACATATACGTCATCCTGCCACCCAACGAAGTCTGGATAGTCTGTAATCTCTATCTCAGGAGCAACATATTCCACTTCGACTTCCACATCACTTTCTGCTGTCACATCACCGGAGACCAGTCCAGTACCAAGAGCTGTACCAACGACCAGCACTATCGGCACTAGGTACACCAACAGATCTTTCTCCATTTTTTTCCTCCTTCCTTCCTACTTTTTTCATTCTTTTAATTTTGATCGTTTCTTCCCAACCTTCCGGTCGGGCTTCGAACTTAGTTTGAATTAAGCCTATGAGGCTCATGGTTCGCGGGGCAGGGAGTTCAACCCGTTTTCCCGCGGGTGTGGAAATATAGGAAGGGAAGGGGTTTTTGTTTGGATAACTCATGCTGCATCAATCCTTACTCGGTTGATACAGAGATAGCTTCAGAACCTTCTGGTACCTCTATGTTGTTCACTAAGGTCGCATCTTCACTCAAAGGACCAGGCGCCATCCATGTGGTTACGTCCGCATCCGTTCCTGCACTACCGATAGTCACACTCGCATAGCCATCGTCATCGAATTCAAGTGGGGTAGATGGGCCAGCCAAACGATCATTAGGAGATTCATCGAACTCATCATAGAAAGCTGTGACTCCGTAGTCAGTGGATTCTTCACCAGCAAGTTCTGGCGCATATACCGTTAGTGTGAATGGGTCTTCAAGTTCAATAGCCTCTAGCTCATCATACTGTTCTTGGCATGGATCTTCATCGAAGTATATAACTGGAATCATTTCCCCTGGCATCAGTAGTTCCATTGGATCAATTTGATCCAACGTATGGGTCGCAGTACCTGTGTATGTTCCAGGATATGTTCCGTAATCTAAGTACACCGAGACTTTGAATTCAAATGGGTCGTTTTCATCACACATAGGGTAACCTGACAGTGAATCTACCCATTCTTCTTCATCTTCACACCAATACGTTACCTCACCTTCCAATTCGTCGTCTTCAGGTCCGGATAGATCAAAGTCGTCCGCGGATAGTTCCCATGCGAAATTTGCGCATAATTTCTTTATCTCTCCGGTCATATTTACCCACTCACCAGGTTTTCCTTCTCCATCCAATTCACCAGTAGCATCGAGCTGGCAACACTTCTCTACTTCGAATGCTACTTTTCGGTCTGACCTCTGATTACCTTCGTCGCCGAAGTCGTCGAAATACTCCATCGTACCTTTTAGATACCAATCTCCAGCTACCCAGAAGGGTTCATCGCCGAGTTCAAACGTCCAACCGACATATGCTTGACCATCTTCGTAATCA
>PWHR01000079.1 GCA_003554965.1 Thermoplasmata archaeon
CCAGTATCGCAATAACGAGCAGGCGCGTCAATACCTGCGCCATGGCTCCGGCAGCCTTTTGCGCGCACTCATGGCGCGCGTGGGGTGTCAATAGGGACGCATAGTTCCTTCCCATGGGTGTGTGTGGGTGACGGTTGTGTCGGCGGGGCTACTCGACACGCCAGATGCGGATGCCGCCGTCTAGCTCCTTGGCACAGAATTTCTTATCGTGGCTTTGAGCATAGTGCCGCGCGCACCTGTAAGCGCTTCCTTTCATGCCCTGCCCATCTATAAAAACACTCTCTCCAACCCCCATTTGGTGAAAAGGGTACTTGGGAGGGCGGCCTACTTTCCCTCTGCTTGTTTCCCCATGCGGGGTCTCTGGAATCGGAATATCGCTTTCAACTTTCATTATGTTTCTCCTGATTTAAGGCTTGGCTCAATATTATCACCTAATATGTTTTGTTTCAACCTTAAATTCACCCCTGATTTATTTCCCGAGCGAGGAAAAGAAGTGGGAAAGAAGTAGCTCAGTAAGTAACTGATTATACTAATAATATATACTTCTTTCCTTCTTTCCCAAGGAGTAGGGCACCCCCACCCCCTATCTCCACCTGTGCCACCCCCGTGGAAACTGGGAAAGAAGTCCTGAAAGCCTTGTGTGGCGGGGAGTATTTCTTTCCCAAGGGCATGGGAAAGAAATGGGAAGGAGGGAAGGAATTAAATAGCAAGTCCCTGTTTTTGCTGACATCTTCATTATTCCCGACTGCTCCCGCCATCGTCAAGCGCAACGTAGACAGTCGTCGGCCTCCCCCTCGCGGGGCGCTTGTTCTCCACCATCACCTCGCCGGACTCTTGCAGCGTCGTCACGATGTCCTCTATATCCCGCTTGCGCATGGTTCTGACGCGGCGAAGCAGCTTGCTCCGGCTGATACCCTCCGGCCCCGCATCAATGATTTCGTTCAGCACGCGCTTAACGGACGCCTCTTGCTCATTGTCGGCCACGTTCCTAGCAACCTCGCGCATCATGGTGTTCGCGGCCCAAAGAGCGATCTCCCTCCCCCACCTGAAAGCCTCCGCATCAATCCGTGGTGACTGGTAATCCCGCGCAACAGCGTAAGTCAGTGCCAGCTTGGCCGCGTTTTCCGCGACACGGCTATAGACCGACCGACTGGCGTCGTCACGCATGTACACCGTCATATCATCGTCCAGCGCTTCCCACGCCTCGAAAACGGGCGCGTCCATCGCCACCACTTGCGCCACCCGATCCGTCGCTGATCCGCCCGCGCCCGCTAGGTTGCCCCCCACAGGGTCGTGCTCGCACAACGCCTGAACACTGGTGATTAACCCGCCCGATGGCGCCCCAAGGTTGGGGCGCTGCCTTTCTGGTCGGTGCATGTCACTAGACGCCACGATGAGCCGCGATAACGTCCCGTCCCCCCCCTGACTACTGGTGAGCGCGGCATAGAACTGCTTGTGCGTGCTCGTGCCATAGATGCAGGCGTTCGGGTTCACGATATCCTGACGCGGCCTGTCTCGCTGGTCCGCATACTCCGCTCCTCGGTACACGCTCCCGGCGCTACTGTAGAGAGTCATGAGCGTGGACATCATATCCCGCTTGTGCGGGTCCGCACGCTGCCCTGTCATGGCTTGGAGCATCAGCCCCACCTCGTCCAGCATAAAAAGCCGTGACGGCTCTGCGTGAAGCGCAGACACCACACCGGGGCCGCTTGCAATTCGATCCCCGCCAATGTGCTGATCCACGTTTGCAGCCATGGCGAGATTGTTGATCTCTTTGCGTGCTTGGTCTTTGCCCGCCCCAGACTCTGCGAGGCCAACCACGTACAGGTTTGTCCTCAGCCCTGTTTCCGTCTGGTACTTGCGCCCCGCGAGCGTGCCGACGAACGCCGTCGCCGCCATCACGGCAAGCAATGGCTGCGGTCTGACGCTACGCGCGATGATGTGCTCCGCTATATCGCGGATCAGGCCATGCGAGGGCATCACGTCGGGCTGGTCATTGGACGCAGACGGAGCGCGCCGGGATTGATAATCAGTTGTCAGGCGCTCGGCAAGACACTTCTGGTGGCTTTCCATGAGAGACGCCGCGGCCTCTGCGCCATGCTCGATGTCCGGGTCAACCCATCCGTGCTGTTCGGCGAGGCGGCGGATGGTGGAAATTGTGACAGGCTGATGTGTCTGGTGCCCGCGCCTTGAGAAGTTGCGCCACTCGCGCCGCACCCCGTCTGCGTCATATTTGGTGCTTGTGCTGGACCACCAATCCCACACATCGAGCCCGTCCGCAGGGTCTGTGTAGTGGAGGGCCATGCCCACGTCGCGCCACGTCTCGTAATCATCCGCAGGGATAGCAGAGAGCATGTCGAAAATGTTATGCGGCAGCTCCCCGTCGGGGTTCCACTCTGGAACCGGACACGTCGCGTCAATCGCCCCCGCACCAATGGCGTCTAACAGCCATTGCGGGCAAGGTGATGGGGCAACACCATCAAACGGATCGGAGCTACCTTCCCATTCATAGCGGCGACCAGACGGGTGCAGGGATGGTGGAGCAACGATGTACCCGCCATCTGCACGGCTATCAAGGCCGGGCATGAATTTAACCTTGGTCAAATAACGAGCTGACTCCGTGGGCCGCATGTACACAAGATGCCGCCCGCCCGATCCCGTGATCTGCTCTACTGTGTCCGGGGTCGGCAGTTGCATGAGCGTGTCATCGCCGCCCTCGTCCACATCTAGGACAATCAGCCCGGACTCCTTGCCCGTTGCGATACCGATGTTCGCGTCAGGCCACACGCTCCACCAGTTGCGAATGGTGTCCGCGTCGGTGGTGGCGCTGTTTCTACCTTGGCTAACTCGCGGGTGCTTGCCGACGCGGCTACAGTCAGACCGCTTGCACGAGCATGTGCCGTCTTGTTGTGGCGTGTGGACAGGGAATACGTGCCAGCCGCGCTGCGCGTACACGAGCGCGTGATCTAAGAGCGTGTTTGTCATTTTGGCTCCGTAG
>PWHR01000019.1 GCA_003554965.1 Thermoplasmata archaeon
GGGGAGAGCGAGGACGTGCTCAAGGCCATCGAAGATGGTGTGAAGAGGAGCCTCGGCGGCGAATCAGCGACGGCACTTCTGACCGTCCAGGTGAAGACCGAGCCGGACGGCGAGTACCGCTGGCCCGGGGAGATCGACATCTTCCTCAAGGCGATGCGCCGGCGGAAGCTCTCGAAGCTCGTCACGAAGAACAAGGCCGACGACTCCTCGGGAGACGCGACGGACCTCGTCACGCGAGAGCCCTCGAGGACGGTTGGGACCTCAGAAGACCCACAGAACTACTTCCTTGGCAAGCAACTTGAGAAGTTCCCGGGGCTGGACATCGAGGAGGCGTGGCGGTCCCATCCGATCTCCGAGGACGCCGCCGTGACGGTGATGAACGCGGAGGCGTTCGTCGAGGCCTGTACGTACCGGACATTCGGTGCCAAGGTCTATTACCTACCGTACTTTTTTGGGCGGCCAACCCCGGAGAAGGCTCGGAATCTATACGGCCTTCTCTATCGGGCAGCAGACGACGAGGAAACAACCCCGATCGAGGATGCATACGTAGAGCACAGGGAACGCGAGCTCGACGAAACGGCCCTCCGGTTCTACGTCTCGGCCGTGATGCCCCACCAGATGTCGCGCTACGACGTCTTCGGGGAGACACTGAACGGACAGTTGCACTACCCGAAGGAACTCGCCTTTACGCACAACCTGCTGGTCGAGAACAAATCGGCGTTCGCGACCGAGGACGGCGACGACTGGACGGCACCGATGCCGACGAACGAGAACTGGGAACTGCTCGCGGGCAACGACAACCGACTTCACGCAGTCTCGACGGGGTGGTACTTCTACCAGACGTTCGCCGAGCGCGACGACACCGACGCCGACGCGGACGATCCGCGCATCCAGGCGCTGGTCAACGTCCTGAGTGGCGAACCGATCGCCGTCGACGTACTACTCGAGGAATTCGTCTCCCGAATCAGCAGTGAGGAGACCGACGACGAGTACGACGGCTTCCCGTCGTTTCTGGTCGCGAGCCAGTTCGCACAGCTGTGTGCACTCGCCGATAGCAACCTCGAGTTACTCACCACGTTCGACCCAGGAAAGGAAGCGATCACGCACGAACCGACCTACGACGAGGTGAACACGATGCCAACAGTAACAGAGATCTTAGCCGCCGACGGGGGCCACCCCGCCGACGCGAAACTCGAATCGTTCATCGAAGAGACGCCTGCACTCGCATCCGATCCCGACGGCCCACCGATCACCGACGAGCGCCGCGGGGCGTTCTTACTCGGCGCGCTCGTCGGCGACATCGGGAGCTACCAGGAGTACAGCGAGAACCGATCGACGACACTGGTCGATCAGTATCCAGTGAAATCGATCACCCGCTCGCGAATCAAGAAGGTAACCCAGGAAACGATCGCGAAGACGCTCACCTACACGCGTCAGGAAAAGAAAGAGGGGAGATCCTATCCCGGCACCAAAGCGGACTACATCGTCGATCGGCTCCGGGAGACGATCCTCAATCCCGACCCCGACGAGTGGGAGATCGATACTGACGACCTCCGCTTCTACTACGCGCTCGGGATCACCTACGGCATGAACGACCATCCAGACTGGGACAAGGCAGAGTCCGACGACCAACCCGAACTCGAGGAGGGACACTGAAATGACAGATATGTCCAACACCGTAACGAACCGCTCCGAAATCGTCTTCCTGTACGACGCCGTCGACGCGAACCCGAACGGCAACCCCCTTAGCGGGGCGAATCGCCCGCGGATCGATCCCCAGACTCAGCAGGCGATCGTCACCGACGTCCGGCTGAAACGCTATCTGCGTGACCAACTCGATGACGACGGCCACGGCGTCTACATCCGAAACGTCAACGAGGAGGGCACTCAGTACACTCGAGGGGAACTCCTCGAGGATCGACTGAAAGCCGTCGACTACGACGAGTACGACCTCGAGGACGACGAGGAGGCCGCCCAGTTCCGAGAGGACGTCTTCGGGGAGTTCCTGGACAACAGCGTCGACGTTCGGTA
The DNA here is from genome assembly GCA_003554965.1 of Thermoplasmata archaeon. Classification (GTDB taxonomy): domain Archaea; phylum Thermoplasmatota; class Thermoplasmata; order Halarchaeoplasmatales; family Halarchaeoplasmataceae; genus Natronoplasma. Next base: position 2,032 of record PWHR01000019.1, read on the forward strand.
CTTCGGCGCGACGATGGCTGTTGATACAGACGACAAGTACGAAAAACACCTGCCGGACCACTTCACCGGCCCCGTTCAGTTCTCGCCGGGCAAGTCGATCCACGCTGTCAACGAAAACGAGGAGTACGACAGCTTGACGAGCGTGATCGCGACCCAGGAAGGGAAAGAACAGGGCGGATTCGATTTGGACGATCATCGCATCCAGTACGGCCTCATTCGATTCCACGGGCTCGTGGACGAACACGGGGCCGAGGACACGAAGCTCACCACGGAGGACGTCGAGCGACTCGACACACTCTGCTGGCGGTCGATCAAGAACCAGACGATCTCCCGGAGCAAGGTCGGCCAGGAACCCCGGCTGTACTGTCGTGTCGAGTACGCCGAGGAGAGTTTCCATCTCGGCGGTCTCGATCGAGACCTCGGGCTCGACGAGGAACGGTCGGAACCAGAAGAGGAACTCCGGACGGTCCGGGATCTGACCCTCGAGGTCGACAGCTTCGTCGATCGACTGGCGAACGCGAGCGGACGGATCGAGCGCGTGCGCGTGGTCGCGAGTGACGTCCTCGAGCTCTCCTACGACGACGAGGTCGGCGGCCCCGAAGTGCTGTACAACGCACTCGAGGGCGCACTCGGATCCGAGGCCGTCGAGGTCGTCGACGTCTACGAGGAACACACCACGACGCTGCCGGACGCCGAGTGACGATGGGACAGGAATCGCTCGAACAGTGGGCAGGAGACGACGAGGATAACACAGAGAGTGGTGACGCCGCCTCACCCGAGCGCTGTCTCTCCGTCACTGTTCGTGGCCCGTGGGGGCACTTCCGGCGGATCGAGGGAAACGTCGTCAAGCAGACCTACCGGATCATCCCGCGGACCACTGTCGCCGGACTGTTCGCCGCCGTCCTCGGTATCGAACGCGATGGCTACTACGAC
>PWHR01000071.1 GCA_003554965.1 Thermoplasmata archaeon
AATCCGCTTCCGATATCCGTCTGAAAAAGTCCGTTAAGGTAGGCCAGACCGTTCCCCAACTTTCCCTCGTCACATACCACGTTCCCTCCGGACCCGTCCTCGAGTATTCCCGTCTTTATAAGAGGATTAGACGTTCCGAGCATCGTGTTTTCCCTGACCAATAACCTCGGCGAACCTTCGGCGTTCAGCACGGACAGTATAGGTTCGCCATCAGAGGGGGTAATCTTCGGTCTGAGGGCTATTCCCTTGTCGGTCAAATTGCTGTTTAACCCGGTCCTCTCCCACCGGTGCAGCGTTCCCGCAGTGTCTTTCATCCAGTCGTGCATCACGGTCCGGCAGTCCTTTATCTCCGTTATCTCGTCGCTCAGACCCTCCCAATACACCACGCAGATCGGGACTATATTCTGCTCCGAGGGCATGGGGATATCGGGGTGTTTTGGTTCGTCGGATGGTGTTCCCAGGATAACCGCTAGATCGCTAAATATTTCCCATCCACCCGAACCGTCTTCCTGCAGATAGATCACATCGTACCTGTCGTAATCGCTGGGATTACTCTCCAATACGACGGAATCCACCGAATCTCTGGCCTGTCTATTACCGTATCCCAGGCAAATTTCTCCCGTATCGACCTGTACGGTCCTGTTCTCCGTACCCGTAATCGTCGGTCTGCACTCGTTTCCCTCTCCCTCGACCACGTATCCCGTTCCGACCAGCGCGAACCAGTTGGAATAGAACTCCATCGAGTGAGGGAAATCTCCCTCCGCTATCAGTCTGCCCAATTCTGCCATTATGTGATTCCTCCTTCTTCTTCAATTCCTGCTGTTTCCAGATCTATGTACTCTTCACCCTGCGGGTCTCCGAGGACCCCTCCATCCGCTGCGGGATCTCCGAGCCCACCGGATATCTCTCCCAAAACGAAATAACCGTCAAGGATCTCCGTTTCGTAGTTGTTCTCCAGGAGCCCGACGGTCGCCGTGATCACCGTTTTGTAAACTGTATCGCCGACCTCGTAAGGATCAGGGTCCAAATTCCAGCTCCCGTGCTTGTAGAAGTCGTCCAGTTCGTAATCGCTGACACTCCCCGAAGCGTTCTTTAAGACTATTTTAGAGGGGTTGTAGTCCGCGGAATTCCCCACAAAGTCCTCGTGGGTGAACCTCGCATCGACGTATTTGTAACCCTTGAAGATCGACTCGAAGGGCGGGACCCATCCAGTGATATCTAGACCGTCTTCTCCAACCAGCTTGGCCTCTATTATAGACGTGTGGTCAAATGCTTCTAGGCCGTCCTGCCAGACCTCGAAACTCGTCTTCCCGAGGTCCTGAAAAACGTTCTTATTCTTTTCGTATAGATAAGTCTGCTCGAACTCCGAGGCGTTGGGTCTTCCCTCCATCCTCGGCCGCTGCGTTAGATCTATCTCGGTGGAAAAAGGCGTGATCTCGTAACCTGTAACCCGGAATTCCTTGCCCTCCATACCTTTCTGGCCGTGGTATATGGTCAGTTTTCCCTGAGGATTCATACCGCCGAGGTAGTGGTGGCTTCCCTGAAGCGTGATACTCCCTCCCCAGTCGTATTCCTGCTTGTTCAAAAATCCCTCGACGATCCCGGAGATATCTTCCTCCGTTCCCACGAAATCTCCCATCCTTATCACCTGGTCCTCCACGACCGCCAATTCCTCTCCCAGCAGCCGCTTGAACCTGTTAGCTCTCATCGTGCCCCACTCTTCATCGTCAGATAAAAGGTGGGCCATACCTCTGGCCTTGTTTATATACCGGTTCTCTCCTATCAATCTCTGCAGTTTTAGATCTAAGATCAGGTTCTCTTCCTCCGTCAAAGCCTCCCGATCACTCCTCACCGTCAGCGTTTCGCCTGACTTAGGGCTCTGTATCTCCACGTCGGAGAACACTCCCTCTTCAACCGGTTTGACGTTCCCTATCAACTCCAGATAGTAAAGGAAACTGATAGTGGAATCCAGAAGGTTCCCGTTGACCGAGAAGACCCTGTCGTTATCCTCGTGCCACTCCGAGCTCTTTACCACGTGCTCGTAATTCCTCAACCTTAGAGTGTGATCAAAGATATCTTCAAGGGCTTCGAAGCAGTCCATCTTGGTTATCACCGGTCCGGAAGGTGAGAACTCGATATCTTCTAACAGAACGTTCTCTTCGAACCGGTCCAGCTTGTGGATATTTGACTTCAGCTTGACCATCACCGTGTTTTTCCCTGAGGTAACTGTGTCCTCAACAGATTGTATGTATCCACCAAAGGCCATGGTCATGTCACCGTATAGATCACTGCCCCCTACATCCCTCCTGAACGGCTTGGCATAAACGAAGGCGTTGTTCCCTCCCTTTATGTGATCAAGGAGTTTCTGTTTCCTGTTCAGCTCGATATCTGCCTCCATCAGCCCGTCCTCGTTCCACCGGATCTTGTAATCTTGATAGTCCGCATCCAGCCCGAATCTCATCCTCACGTATCCGAGGGCTGTATGTATTCTAGCCTCCTTACCCCATATCCCGAAGACCCTCTTTTCCCAGATCTCTTCATCGAACTCGTATTCCAAGATACAGTTCTCCGGTGGATCCATCGAAGAAGCATATTCCGGTCCTCCCGCATCGCTTGCGTAAACCTTCACCGTTTTCCCGATCCTCTCGAAGATCATGCCCCAATCGAGATAAAAAAATCTGGCCTGCTTATACCGGTTCAGCACCGTAAAACCGCTCTCATCGTTTAGATCAACAGAGACCTCGGCTATCGAGATCTTTGACTCGTACCACTGCCGGCCCCTGTAATCTCCGAAGACACCACCACCAGCTCGAGGATCTCCGAAACCTCCCGACTTTGCCCCGAAGACCAAGTGATCACTTCTTTCTTCCCTCGTTTCAGGGG
>PWHR01000034.1 GCA_003554965.1 Thermoplasmata archaeon
AGCTTCGACCGCCCCGGCACCCCGATTAAGAAGCTATACACCACGCGGGCCGGGGCGGAGCGGCAAGCCCGCAAGCGGTGGAACCCGGCGGCGTTCGAGGCTGGGTACATCCAAGTCATTGAAATCTAAGGATTCAGCCACCGGTGGCGCCGCGCGCGTATAGCCGAGCTGCTCGCCAGCGCAAAATAATTTCGCCTGCAGGGGTTGCACCGGGGAAGGAAGATCAGTATAGTAATAATCAACGGGGCGCACACGGCGCCCCGGGGACACCAGAAAGGAGAAAGCAGCCATGACGATCAAAGTTGACCTGACCGAGTACAAGTTCTCCCACGGCAAGAACCCGCGAGGCCGGGGCCTTTGGATCGCTGCGGTGTACGCGGAGGGCCGCGGGTGGACGGAGCTGCACTACAACGGCCTGTGGAGCGAGGCCCGTGCCCAGTTCATCCGCGAGGCGCGCGACATCGGCGGGGCGGATGTGGTCGTCCTGCAGCCCTGAACCAAGCCACGCCCCGGGCCGCGGTGGCCCGGGGCAGGAAAGGAGAAAGCAGAGATGAAGATCGAAAACATCAAGCACGTTGAAACGGAGCAGGACTGGCAGAACGAGACGACCCGCGAGTGGTACACCGCTGAAGTGGACGGCGAAGAGATGGAGTTCGCTTGGGCCGACTGCAACGGCGAGGTCGACATTCTGGATGCTGATGGCTGTCCGATGCACGGCGGAGTTGCTGACGCGCTGCACCGGGCCATCGAAAGCTAAACCGCCCCACGCCCCGGGCCGCGGTGGCCCGGGGCAGGAAAGGAGAAAGTAGCTATGTATTACGCGACCTGTATGGCCAACGGCCCGATCAGCGTGCGGCTGAAGCATCCGCAGGACTTCAATACCCTGGACCACCAGCGGGTGATCGACGATGTCCGCACGGACGCGGAGGACGATCTGGGGTTCTGCGGGGAAGGGCTTACGGAGGGAGAGTTCATGGAGCGCATGGAGGAACGCGGGTACTGCGTCCACCTGATGCCGGACGGCATTGTTGCAGGCGGGTGGATCATCTGGGGCCGTGGCCGGAAGGACTAGGCTGCCTTGGTGGCACCGGGGGCAGGCCCCCGGTGCCTGACGGTGCCGGTGCTGGCCGCGCGGGTATTGTGGTGACGTTGGATCGGAATTGATGGCCATGCGGAGAATAAGGCTGCTAGTCCTACCGTTTGGTGCCGCGGCTGAGCTGTCTATTTTGTTGGCAGCTTGGTGCCTTGCTTTTGCCGGTCAAGGAGCAAGGGCTCAGAAACTGCACGATTGGGCAGTAGCGACCTTGCCGACGCTTGACTGGTATATGGGTGAATGACCGGATAAGCAAAAGGGGAGTGACGATGAGCGAACGACCGTATATGCCGCCCGTGGCGGTGGCCAAGGTACGCAGCGGGGTGCGGGGGCCGGAGCGCGCGTACGAAGGGGACGCGTGCTATGACCTGTTCGCCGCGGAGGCCCGGGTGCTATCCCCCGCCGGCCCGGTGGCGGTGCCCACTGGCGTGGCGGCGGACATCCCGCGGGGCTTCGTGGGGCTGCTGAAGCCCCGAAGCGGGCTTGCGTTGCGCCATGGCGTGCAGGTGCTGGGCGGTGTGATCGACCCCGGGTTCACTGGTGAGATCATGGCCGTTCTGCAGGCGACGGAGCCGGTGGAAGTGAAGGAAGGCGATGCCGTTGCGCAGTTGCACTTCACCGTGGCGTACCACCCGGCGCTGAAGCTGGTTGAGTGGGATGAGCTTGCCGGTGGGGAGCGAGGTGATCGTGGGTTCAATAGCAGCAACCGGTAGGCGGCTGGTGCGCCGCTGTGGGGCGCTTTTGGGGGCGGGGTGGTGTACCCGCCCCGGTGCCCCGGGTACGCAGCGCACAGGGGCGCACAGGGCGCGGTGGAGCAGCAGGGTGCCGGGGTGCCACAGCAGCCGGGCACCGGGGCGGCGCCTGCCCTACTGGAGCGTGTCCAGCCGGTGCGGCGGTTTGGGTTGAGATAGAAGAGGTCGGGTAGTGAAAAACAGTGATATTACGTTGATGCAAGGCGATTGCCTCGACAAGATGCGGGGCATCCCCGCTGGGTCGGTTGATATGGTGCTGACTGATCCGCCGTATGGAATGGACTTCCAGAGTCAAAGGAAAGCGGATAAAAGTGAATGGCGTCCAAAGGTGGCCAATGACAAGCGCCCTTTTGTGTGGTGGATAATGTCCGCAGCAGAAGCATTGAAAGACGGTGGGTGCATGGTTTGCTTTTGCCGGTGGGATAGCTGGGCGTCATTCCAGTTTGCTGCCGAGATGGCGGGACTGGCCACCAAGTCCCAAATCGTTTGGGATAAAATGAATCACACGACCGGCGACCTCAAGGGCGCGCCGGGAAATCGTCATGAGCTGGCAATATTCGCCACCAAGGGGCGCTTCACGTTTCATGGCAAAAGGCCGCAGTCCCTAGGTGCTTTCCGCAAAGTTTCGCCATCGAGGTTGGAGCACCCGAACGAAAAGCCTGTAGACCTTATGGAATGGCTGGTTAGCCATTACTGCCCAGATGGAGGCACGGTTCTTGATCCCTTTACAGGCGTGTCTCCTGTCGGCGTGGCTTGCATCAACACTGGCCGCAACTTCATCGGCATTGAGCTGGATGAGTCATATTTTGATATCGCCAAGAGGCGCATAGAGGATGCGCGAGACAAGGTGCTTACTCTGAATGCTGACAAGGATTGATGCATTCTTACAGCGGCGCCGCCAAACAGGGCACAGGAGCGAGAAAATGCCGAAACAACACCAAATCAGTGAAGCCGACAGGCGATTGATCCGCGCGATGCTGGACGAGAGAGACAAAAAGAGGCGAGAGCACCATTATTGGCACACCAAAGCAGAAGAAG
>PWHR01000101.1 GCA_003554965.1 Thermoplasmata archaeon
GTACTTCGTAGACACTTTCTAGAACTAGGGCATAACCAGTAGGATACAACCGGTGCCATTTTTCTCGGTCGTCGAAGGCGGAGATCGTTTTAAGATCGAAAACGATGCTCCTCAAGTAATCATAACAGTCGATACCCAAAAGACCAGATAATCCTAAAAGACTGCCATCGATCTTGTGTTCTACCAAGAAAGGTACCGATGTAGACATCACATCTCTATCGCAGGCGCAGGGCTGTTTCGAACAGGTGTTGGAATACTGCGCATTGCAGTTGTAGATCGTGTGAGACCACACCTGTTTCGCCCGTTGGTGTAGTTTCTTCACACCATCTTCGTCTTTCCCCGAGTAGTTTATATTCCCTTTGTTCTCTAGCCACCAATCCTTGAAATCAACGAGATCCTCTTTGATAAACATCGTGAGCAATTGGCTCACAGTTTCATGGATCGTTATTCCCTGTGAAACTTTGAAATTGATAGTCGGCTGAACATCTTCAACTTTGTTCAAGAAAACGTCTCTATTACTGGGACAATAACGAGAACATACCAAGTACATCGGTATCTTTTCCCCTTTGTAGTAAGGTTTCATGGGTGCTTCGTGCCAGTTCCATCCACGAAGCTCTTCCGAGATGCCAGTTTTCCTGGCGAGGGGAAGCAGGTCCCTAACCAATCGTTTCCTTTCGATCTCGTCAAGGAAATACATTTTATCGCCTCAATCTATCAGAGTGACTTCATCTTCTTTTATCAAAGAGATATCCTGGTCCGAAACGATCTTACCTATCCTTGCACAGCGCTGACATAGAGGTATCACGTAGATGCTGTCGGGTTTGACTTTGGCTATCTCCTTTTCACTCAACGGTTCATCGGCCTCCTTTTCTTTCTCTTCGATCTTCTTTTCCAGTGAGGTGATATACCTCTTTGCTTCCTTCGCCAAGATCGTTCTATCGTTTGGATTCAATTCACCTACGAAACCGCTGTACTGAACCCTCCTCAGACCGTGCTTTTCTAGGTACTTCGCTAATTTGGTCCTCTTCCTATCCGACGTGATGTCGTAGATCACGAGGGTGAGCATGATATGATTATTGATATAATGACTTATTAATTCTTTCTTTATTATTGTTCTCAGTATTAAAGATGTTGGAGGCAATACAACAAAATTTTCAAACAAAAGTATTAAATATATTTTGCAACTTTACATTTAAGGAAATTGAGCGGTGCAAAATAAGATGATCGTTGATTCATCGGAGCCAGATTTATCTGATATAGCTATCCCTAACTTCCCATATGATTTTCCCTTCATCCATCAACAGGAATTTTTCGAACATAGGGATAATGATGTGATCATGAGATCACCTACATGCAGCGGTAAAACCGATGCATTTTTAGTATCTTTTGTTAACAGATTTAAAGAGAGTGAAAAAAGACCTAAATGTTTATACATGGCTCCGACGAAACTGCTGATGGAATCCCAATTTGAGAACATCACAGATTACCTTTCAGAACATGAAATAAAACACGAAATTCTAAGAGCAGGTTATACCTTTAAAACCCTATTTTCCAAGCTCTCCGAAAATGATTTTATCATCTCTTCACCAGATATAATATTTTACATCTTGCTTCGAAGAGGACAACATATCGGTCCTTTGTATGAAAAGATCATGAATAGCTTAGACTCTGTGGTTTTTGACGAGTTACATCTTTTTGACACGTATATCCTTGTCAATATCAAGAATCTGATAAATATCATCAAAAACATCAAACAGGATGTAAGCGTGTATTTACTTTCGGCGACAATGGATCTGAAAGACGTCATCGATCCTGAGGAATTCAAAATTATAGACGGTGTATCCAAAACTGATAAAGTCTGGGTGAAAGGCAAAGAGATCGATTATAGGAACGTGGATGATGTTATCCAATATTTAGAGGAAAACGACTTTTTGAAGAACACTGTTTACGTCGCGAACAGTGTAGAGAGGGCTATGAGATTACATGAAAATTTTGAAGATGAAAGTTCTTTTCTTGTAGGAAAGATGTGGTATCCCGCAGATGATGAAGAAGAGCGGATGTCGATGATAAGGGATAACTTAGAAAAGACGAAAAGCGGTGCATTAACATTTGCAACGTCCGTATTCCGTCAGGGAGTCGATATCGGGGTAGATAATCTTATAACTGAAGAACCGTGGGATTATCAAGATGCTGTCCAGACTTTTGGTAGGTGCGGTAGGAGGGACGAAAGTACTTTTGTCATGCTGACTAGAAAAAGCCCTCTGTTGAATGATTTGAACTCTGAAGAGAAAATCACTAGAAAGGAGTTCGAGGATCTTCTTGAGGGTCACTTCAGACCAAAGGAGTATGAAGAACAAAAAAGGATGATGACTGCTATGTGGTATAAATTGTACGAGAAGACCAAGTTGAAAAAGCAAGTAAAATTTTTGATAACTGAAGAGATGAAAGAAGCTCACGAAGAATTTAAAGATTTTTTACCAGACGTCAGTTTCAGGGAACCATCACCTTCTGTGAAATACAAGGATCTAGGCGTCAATCTTTTCGACTTATTGAAGTTCAAAGGTATTTGGAGAAATTTTTACCCCACGGATGATGATTTTCATGTTGCAGAACTCAAAGATGGTGGTCGTTTGATAAACAGAGCGTATTCACGGGCGAAGAAAAAGGATCTGCCGCAGTTCACACTGGTTAAAAAGAAGAGATATGAAAGGACCGATTACTATAATCTGACATTGGAATTCAATGGGATACAGTTTACGGTGAATGCTAAGGTCGGCGGGAGAAACGAATATCGGTACAAGTCTGTGAACGAAATGAATTTGAAGACGAAATCTTTCGAGCCAGTGGCATTCTTTGAGGGGGTTGGGGAATGA
>PWHR01000088.1 GCA_003554965.1 Thermoplasmata archaeon
CTGCAATACTTCCTGGGCGTCTCGACCGTCAACAGTGGTCACACCATCCACCCATTCCATGACGATATCCAGGTTCTCTTCTACCCATTCCTTCGCTATCTCTTCATTATCTCTTCCTTTATGACCAAACTCGTACACCCATTCGTTCACAATATCGGCATCCACGTCGAACTGTTTCAGGTACCGGGCCAAGTTGGGATCGTCTTCTTCTAACCCAGCCCTCGTAATTGTACCAATGGACTCTCCTTCACCCCAAATGCCTTCCGGGTCATCCAAGTATTCCATGTCGAAAACGACGTTCATGTAATGGGGTTCCCAACCGCTGAATACAACCCATTCTTCGTCTTCGATTATGTCACTCACCGCTTGCATCATGGCAGATTCATTACTCTCCATAATGTCCCATTCACCGAGCCCGTAGGTGTTATCTTCAAAGGCATCTATCATCACTTGGTTCCCATCGTTTCCAGGCTCAAGGCCATAATAAGTATATTCGAATTCCTCTGAGTACTCAGCCAAATCTTCCAGGGATGTGACGCCCGCTTCATAGACATATACTGGCACGGCCGGTCCATAGGCGGCTTCTTCCAGGTGGGTTTCTAAGTGAATAATCCGTCCATCTTCTAATCGCTCCTCCAGGGGCTCACCAAAGGTGGCAAACCATGCATCGGTGAACACATCGATTTGTCCATCTGACAAACCTTCCAACAGGACTGGAACGGCGTAATTGTTCAAAGTCATGTCATATCCCAGAGTTTCTAGGATTTCTTTGTTCACATAGCTTTTCTGAGTTGAACACGTCCACTCTACTTTGGCAAAATGAATTTCTGGATCGATTTCCTCTTGTTCTTCCGCCTCTTCCGCCTCTTCTGCTTCCTCTTCGCCGTTTTCTTCTGGTGGTTCAGCTTCTTCCTCTTCTCCACAGCCGACCAGTAAGCCAGCCATCATTAAAGATACTACTAATAAAGTAACAAACCAAAGGCTCTTTTTTGAGCCAAGCCAACTAAACATAAAATTAAACCCCTCCCTAGTATTTTTGTACTGTTTTTCCTGTATAAAAAGTATAAACTTTTAATCGGTAATATGCAAAAGGGTTTAGCCCCCGCACAGCATGCTATAGATGTCTTAGGCTGCTTGACTATCAGTCAGCAATTCGAACATCCCCTTTACGCTAAAATCCTACAGTAAAGCGGGGTGAAGTGAAAGGTTTCACGACTTCTCACTTTTCCCCCGCCTTTCATTCTGACCGATCATTTAGGCACTATAACCGAACGGTTTCCTATTCAAAACAGGATCTGTAAATCCGTTCGTACCCTTCAACATCTATGTCTCGTGGATTACCTACTGTCTGTGGATCATTAAATGCTTCTTGGGCCAAGCGAGTGATCATATCCTCGGTTACCCCAAGTTCAGAAAGTGTCGGTGCATCGATATCTTCAACCAGCTGATAAACCGCATCTACTGATGCCCTGGCGGCTTCATGAACATCCATGCCGAAGGTATCTACCCCTAAGGCCTGGGCGATGCGCGCATACTTATGGGGATCACCAATCCAGTTGTACTCCATGACAGGTGCTGTGGTTGCGGCAACAGCGGCACCGTGTGGTACAGGGATAATCCCCCCAAGGGTCTGTGTCATAGCATGAACAGCGCCCGCGCTGTCACTGCCATAAGAAATCCCAGCCAGCATAGCAGACATAGCCATACCATATCGCGCTTCAATGTCCTGTCCATTGGCAACAGCACGCCTGAGGTATTTGCCAGCGTATTCAATCGCCAGTAACGCTGCGGCATCTGTCGTAGGTTGAGCGTAATGGCAGGTATAGCATTCAATCGCATGACAAAGGGCGTCCATTCCTGTCCCAGCTGTAATGTGGGGGGGCATGGATACGTGTAATTCTGGATCAATTACAGCAACATGAGCAGCAATCAGTGGCCCACCTGTGTTAAATTTGAACTCCCTGGCAGGGTCTTTAATAACAGCCCACAGTGTGACCTCCCTCCCCGTCCCCGCAGTCGTTGGTACGGTAACCAGGGGAGGGATGCGTTCGCTCAATGGTTTTTTCCCTTCAGCGGCTTCATATTCCAATACCGGCCCACCATGAGAGACTTCCACACCAATGGCTTTAGCCGTATCCATGGAACTTCCACCACCGACAGCAATTAAACCATCACAATTATTTTGATTATACATCTTTGTCCCATTAGCCACAACCTCTAGATCTGGATCTGCTGTCACACCATCGTACACTTTATAGTCAATGCCAGCCGCCTTAAGGCTTTCTTCCACTGGTTGGATGAGCTTCGCATCGATCACTCCAGGATCAGCGACGATGAGTGGCTTGGTGACCTTCAAATCTTTTACGTCCTCAGCAATGTCCTTGATAATTCCAATCCCGTGTTTAATTTTAGTCGGCAATTCAAAAGCATTCCCTTGCATTTGTTCAAATCTCAACATGAACAGAACCTCCCTTAATAATATTAATGTATGTCAAGCCTTATCAGGTATCCATAAGGCCTTACAGCGAATTTGCAATTTCTAGAGCTTTCAGGGTTTCCGCTTTCGGTTGTCCCTGTGTATCCCAACCTCGATAGGCATAGTATTCTTTTAGCATGACGGTCTCATCTTCTGGCGTAAACTTGTGTCCCTTCGCGGGTCCATCAGGTAATGGTTCCGTGAATCTTTTGGGGAGTTTTTCATCTCTATAGGAGATCCCCTGGTTTAAATTGATCAGTCTACTGAGATTCCAAATACGTTCTCCTATATTGGTCAATCGCTCATAATCCATGGTATCTCCAGTGCATGCCTGGTAAAGCGCTCTGTAGGTTTCTTCTGATATCCCA
>PWHR01000054.1 GCA_003554965.1 Thermoplasmata archaeon
GTACAGTGTAACATAAGAGAGATCTCACAAAGGAAGCTTGCAAAAGATGCATTAGAACATCTATCCAGGAGTATATCGAAGGTGACCGGTGAAGACCTCTTCGAATCCATAGTCGATGAATTGATTCAATGGTTCGATGTTGACGGAGCTTGTATCGGCAGGATCCAAAATGATGGAAAAACGGTGACTTCACTAGCTATGAAGTTGGATGGAGAATGGATAGATGATTACGAATATGAGTTAGATGGGACCCCTTGTGAAAATGTAGCAGAACACGGGGTGTGCATGTATGAGGAAGGTGTAGTCGAATCGTTTCCAGAAGATGAGGAACTGAAGGAATTAGGTATCGAAGGATATATGGGTGTCCCGATAAGGGATTCATATGGAAAAGATATAGGAGTCATCTGGGCAGTGTCCCGGGAGAGGATAGTAGATATCCCTGTCAACTGGAAGGAACTTCTAGAGATGATAGCATCTAGAGCCGGGGCTGAGATAAAACGCATAGAGAGGGAAAAAAATTACAGGAAGTTGATAGAGGGTATGAGCGATGCAGTGTTCATCCATGATTTACAGGGGAACATATTAGAAGTGAATGATCAAGCGATTGAACGTTTAGGATATACTAGAAAAGAACTCATCGATATGAATTTAGTAAATATAGATCATCCGGATTATCACAAGTATATCTCTGATGTGATGGAAAAGATCGAGCAGAAAGGGAAACACATCTTCGAATCCGTACATATCACCAAGGAAGAAAGAAATATACCCGTCGAAGTGAATTCGAGTATGACCTCTTATGGTGGGGACCAAGTTATATTGAGTGTGGTCAGGGATATCAAAGATAGAGTGGAACGTGAAAAAGAACTCCGAGGGATGTACAAGATATTACGTTTATCTAAAGAGAGTGATATCGATATCACTGATCTTTTGATCAAGACTGTGAAGGAGATACCTGAAGCTTTCCAGTGGTCTGAGATCACCATCTGCAGGATAGAATTAGATGGTGCTGATCATCATAACGATGGTTTCGAGGAAACAGAATGGAGCCTGAAAAAAGATATAATCGTGGACGGAGAGAAAAGAGGCGATATCGAGGTGTATTACCTTGAAGAAAGACCGGAAGAAGATATAGGGCCGTTCTTAAAGGAAGAGGAAGAATTGATCGAGGGTATAGCCGAAGTCTTGAGTATCGAGATCAACAGGAAAGAAAGTGAAAAGGAGATCAAATTTCGGTCTAATTTACTAGAACAGGTAGATAGTGCGGTGATGTACACGGATAAAGATGGTACGATAGAGTATTGGAATGCAAAAGCTGAGGAACTTTATGGATGTGAAGCAGACGAGGTAATAGGTAAAAACATAGTCGAAGTAACACCCTCTATGATGAATAAAGACATCGCTGAAAATATAATGAAAGATCTGAAAAAGGGGAAAAGATGGGGAGGTGAATTCACAGTTAAAAGAAAGGACGGGTCTTTATTCGATGCATGGGTGGTTGATTCACCAGTGCATGATGAAGAAGGAGAAATGATCGGTGTTGTAGGTATCAGTTACGATATAAGTGAGCGAAAAATTCTAGAAAGAAGATTGAAAGAAAGCCATGAGGAGATAAAGGCTCTCTATGAATTATCCTCAAGACTTCAGAACTGTAAAACCGAAGAGGAAGTCTATGAACTAGCCATATCAGCTGTAGATAAGATTCTCAACTTCGATGTTTCGGGGTTCGTAGTCGAAGAAAACGGAAAGGCTGTTGTAAAAGCTACGACCAGCGACACACCAGAGGAGATAAAAAAATCTACGCATATCGATAAAGGTGTTTCTGGATTGTCATACAGAGACAAGAAACCATATCTCATAAAAGATATAAGGACATTCGATGATATCGAACCAAAATCAGATAGGTATCTATCAGGTATAACAGTACCGTTGGGTGATATCGGTGTCTTCCAGGCTGTTTCGAAAGAAGTCGGTAAATTCGATGAAACCGATATGGAGATAGCTCAACTGTTTATTTCACACATAGAAGAAGCATTGAAAAGAATAGAGATGACAGAGAGGGAACAATTCTTACATACCCTTCTCAGACATGATATAGGGAATAAAATCCAAGTTATCCAGGGTTATTTACAGCTCCTAGAGGATGAAGCAGAATTATCAAAAAAAGCACAGGGATTCCTACAAAAGGCTAAAAAAAGTTCCAGCAGCAGCGTGGATCTGTTAGAAAAGATCGACCATTTAAGAAAGGCGGATAAGGAAGAAATAAAGATGATCGACCTGGAACTGAAAATCAAAGAGGCTGTTTATTATCTAAAATATGAAGCTGAAGAAAACGGTTTTGAATTTGATGTTCAGTGTCCGTCAGAGATTAGTGATGTAAAAGGTGGTCATTTATTAATAGAGGTCTTCTCGAACATCATCGAGAATTCCATCAAACATTCCGGGGGGGAACTCATCAAGATCACATTTGAAGATTCTGATGAGGAAGTGATATGCAGTATCGAAGATGATGGAAGAGGGATCCCTGATAAGATGAAAAACAAAGTCTTCGGAAAGGGTTACACATCCGACAAAAAGAAGGGGACAGGACTGGGTCTGTATCTAGTAAGACTACTGCTGAAAAGTTATGGCGGAGAAATAGACGTCCTAGACTCTGAACTCGGTGGGGCGAGATTTGATGTACATCTAAAGAAATATTAAACGAGTTCTTTTTAGAAGCGAGATTTCAAAACTGTGATACCGTTTTCAGTAGTTATGGCCATAGGTTGCTTTCCAGATGTGTGATTCGTACCTCTCATCTTGAGAACCTCAAGGTATTTTCTTCTA
>PWHR01000045.1 GCA_003554965.1 Thermoplasmata archaeon
GTACTGCCTTTAAAGTCAATCCATAACTGGCCTAAACTCGAAGTTATAACCCCTATAAATCCATGCTCAGTTATCGAAAGAGTTCTAGACTCTGAACTTATCTCGCCTGCATCATTAGCAACACTTAAATTAAATTGGAACTCTCCTTCTCTTTCATTCAAAGGCCCTTCATCATCTAAAATATTTTCATTAAACTCTTCTTCAGTTAAAACAAATTCAACTTCAGACTGGCTTTCTAAATCTTCAAACAAATCTTCAAACTCTTCAATGCCTGTAGCTACAACTGAAACACTTTCATCATCTTCATTAAATACTTCAACATCCCATCCTCCATTTTCAAAGCCTTCATCATTAGGATCATTGAAAGCCACACTTAACTCAAAACTATCGTTAACTCTTATACTGTCATCTTCAAAACTGTATTCTGTTATTTCAGGGCTTTCGGGAGGATCTTCCTCAACTTCAAGAGTTTCAGTTTGTGTTACAAACTCTCCTGCATCATTTTCAACATATATCTCTAGTTCATAGATTCCTTCTCCTTCAGCAAACAAATCCTCGCCTTCGGCTAAACTATCTTCAAAATCCTGTCTGCTGAATGAATCCACAACATTAATCTCATCATAAAACTCCGCAACATTAGTCTGTTGAGTTCCGCTAGGCATCACAAAATCAATATTAACTTGGTCGATCCCTTCTCCATTATCATCCTCAACATCAAACTCTGCATCAAAACTTTCATCTATAGATATAGTTCTAGGTACTATATCATAACTGTTGATTATAGGAATAGAACTATCACTAGTAGTAAATGTTACAAAATCTCCTTCAACTCTTTCACTTGTTTCACCGGCTTCATAAGTATAAGTCGTTTCTAAACTATTAATGCTGACAGTCTCTTCTGGATAATCATTTGGATCAACCGCCATAAATACTTCATAACTAATAGAATGGCCGTTATCTAATTCGCTTAAATCAAAATTATCGCTTGACGAACCACTGTCTAAATCATATACTACATCATCTACTACATTCCCTGAATCATCGTAAGCTATTAAGGTAATTGAAGCTTGGCTTTCAGATGGCATACTGTAATCAATGTTCAAGTTATTCCAATCAAGTTCTTCACCAGATTCAGGTTCAAATTCTTCAGTTCTGTAAAAAGAATCTTGTGTCGATCCTGTGCTTGAACTTATCACCTGGAAATTTTCTATTCCATCTGTTTCAAGGGATTCATCGAAAATAGTGAATTCATCTATCTTAAACGGTGCATCTCTGACTGAATCACTAGAATCAAATCTGCCTATAAAGAAATCATCGCTGCGTTCATCGAATAAATCTAAAGTCAATGTACCAGGTTCATCTCCGTCCACAGTTAAAACAAATCCTTCTCCACTTGATGAAGTTATACTTAATATTTCTGCAGAATCTTGGTAAACCGTCCAATCGTTTCCATCTCTTTCTACTACTAAATGATGCCAATCATTAGAAGCAATTTGATCTTCTTCTATTTCTGTTTCTCCAGTATTATCTCCATCAACATTAGAGAATACTACATCATTGTCGCTGTTTAATTCTTCAAAATTAACCCATCCTCCAACTGCAAAATCTCCTTCAAACTGTGGGCTGCCAAATACATCAGTATCTGTATCAAGTTTAACGCTTTGACCTCCGAAAACTCCTTCTGCTGGATTCAAAAACCCAGTAAAGGTTTCAAAACCAGGGTCCTCGCTTGAATAATCATTTATTTCTGCATCTCCATCATTAGCATCTTCAAAACGAAGCTGCGTTATAGCATCGTTATTACTTGTTATTTCACTATCACTTACTTTACCAAATTCTTGATCATCAACAAAACCAAAGCTTAATGTATCTTCAAGATCTCCTCTTCTATCCATGGTTACACCAAAACTAAATCCATCTTGAGAATCCCGTACATTTCTCCAATCAGTCTGACTGTTATGAACAAAACTACCTGTCTCCAAATCAGTTGTATCAGATTCAGCAACAGCACGGTACTCATACTCAGTGCTTTCAGCCAAATCAGTTACATCTTCAGAGAACTGGCCAGGATCGCTTAAAGTCTGAGATGAGGTAGTTGTTAAATCATTTTCAGCTGTCTCTCTGTACTCGAAGAAGCCTTCAACACTTTCAGGATCTTCAAAGAAAACATCTCCTCGCAACTCAGCACTGCCAACCCCTACATTCTCAGCCTGTAAAGTAGTTATGGAAAACTCAGGTTCTCCAACAGTGAAAGAACTGCTGCTTGACTCACTTGTAAATCCTTCATAATCATGTTCAATAAACCATGTATAACTACCGCTATTCTCAGTAACATCAGTAGAAGCCTTAAAATCATAATTGGCTGTTTCAAAACTAGACTGAGCGCCGACGCTTTCTTGCTGTATAGTCACACCATCACTATCTTCAACAACTAGTCTAATATCATCCGCTTCAACATCAAAAGTCTCAGTGCTCCACTCGAAATCAAAAGAACTTGAAAAACTAATATCTTGTCCGTTTTCTGGAAATTCTAAACTAGACTCAGGGCTTGGAGGCTCTTCAACAGTAAAACTTCTAGAACTACTGACTTCAGTCTCTTCGCTGCTATCAAAATCTACCTCAACAAACCAAGTGTAATCATCAGGTGTTTCAGTCAAATCATTTTCCAAATCCTCGCTGAAACTTTCAAAATCGTTACTGCCTAAACCTCCCACACTATTCTCTTGCACAGTCACACCATCACTATCCTCAACAACCAATCTAATATCATCTGCA
>PWHR01000013.1 GCA_003554965.1 Thermoplasmata archaeon
AGGGAACGTAGAGGTCGAAGAATCAGAAATGGGCGGAACTACATTTGATGCAAGTTTGAAGAAGGCAGATGGATAACAATTTTACCTTTTAAGACAATCATGTAGAGTTTGTTCTATTATGTAATAAAGGTTTATATAGAGTTCTCACCATGGTATAAGGATAACAGGGGGATTTGGAGATCATAATGTCGATTAAAACACTTCTTGTTGACGATGATAAATCTTTGTTAGAGCAAGCCGAGATATTTTTAGAAAGGATTAGAAAAGAAATAGATGTTTTCCCTGTATCCTCTGCTGAAAAAGCTTTAGAGTTGATGGATGAAGAGGATTTCGATGTGATTGTTTCGGATTACCAGATGCCCGATAAAGACGGATTAGGATTCCTAGAAGAGTTAAGGGGAAAAAGAGGAAGCGATATACCCTTCATCATGTTCACCGGTAAAGGTAGAGAGGAAGTGGCGATGAAAGCTCTGAATCTAGGAGCTGATAGATATTTACAAAAAGGCGGTGATCCCAGTGCACAATACTGTGTTCTAGCCCAGGCGATCGAACAAGAAGTTGAGCATCATCGCACCGAACTAGATTTAGAGAAGAGCGAAAGAAAATACCGCAAACTGGTGGAAACTACTGGAGATATCATAATCAAGCATGATAAGGATGGTAGAATAGAGTTTGTAAACCAGGCAGGTCTCGACTTCGCCGGATATTCTGGGGAAGAGGTTAAGGGTAAAAATATCACAGAATTTCTCACCGAGGAAGAAATCCCTGATCTTATCGAAAGGAAGAAAAAGAGGATGGAAGAGAGAGATAAAAACAGGTTTAACTTCGAGACCATGTTCATCAACAAGGATGATCAGCGGATAGATGTCGAGGTTGAAACTACCCCGTTGTTTGAGGAAGGCGAATATAAAGGAGACTTAGTAGTAGCGAGAGATATAACAGACCGAAAGAAATCGGAGGAAAAATTGAAAGAAAGCAGGTCTAGACTCAAAAGATCTCAGGAACTTGCCAAGGTCGGGAGTTGGGAGATAGACCTGGAAACAGAAGAATTGACCTGGTCAGATGAAACCTACAGTATATTCGGATTATCTCCGGATGAACCGATGAACTATCAAAAATTTTTAGAGATCGTCCATCCCGAAGATCGAGACTACGTCGATAAAAAGTGGAAAGAAAGTCTGGAACAGGGTGAATACGATATCGAACACCGCATTGTAGCTGACGGAGAAACGAAATGGGTGAGGGAAAAAGCTGACATACAGTTTGACGAAGAAGGAAATCCCGTGGACATGATAGGAAGCGTTCAGGACATCACCAAAACCAAGAAAGCCATGGAGAGGATCAAATTTTTGAACTCACTCATCGAATCTATAAAAGACGTTAATCAACAACTGCTAAAAAATGAAGATTTCAACGAAGTGATAGAAAATGTTCCCTCCATATTGATAGGAACGAAAGGATTCACGAACATAGTTATATCGATGAAAGGTGATGACGGCGCTTTGAAGCCGATGTCTCAGGCAGGTGTCCATCCAGAAAGGGACTGGAAAATCACTGAGGATTTTACAGGTGAAGATGCACCTCTGTGTATAAAAAGAGCTTTAGACGAACAGAAAGAGATCATCGTTGACGGTATCCAACCTATATGCAAGGATTGTCCTTATTCAGAAGATCTGCCCGAGCATCAAACCGCGGTCATACCGATGCTTCAGAACGGTTCTATTATAGGTGCTATAAGAGCGTGTTACGAACCCGATGTAGAGATAAACGAAAAGACTCTAGAACTGCTGCGAGAAGTGGCCGATAATCTCGTGTATGCGAGTAGGATCAAAAGATGAAGTATAGACCTAATGACTAAAAATACCAAAAAAGATAAAGGGTTTTGAGGGTCGGAATATTCATCTCCTCCCGACTATCACCGCAAACACATCACTGTGATCGTAACTCGGATATCCGGCCCTTATTTTTTGTCTCCTTTCGTTCTGCATCATCTTTCTCACTGATAGAGCTATAGAGAGGCGCCTATTTATATTATTCTTGAAAATAAAAATAGATAACTGCAATCTGTTGATGAATTAAATCAAAAGAACAGTTGAAAAAGTCTACTGGCTAATAAAAAATGATATCTAGCTCTTTTTTTCACTCATCTTCAACCTTCAACTCGGAGTAGTTCCACCGGTCCTTGATCTCTTCCACTTTTTTCCGATAAATTTTTTCGGACAGTTCTCCCACCGCGAGTTTCATATCCAACTGTTCGATCTGATTTTCAGCTCGCTCTATCATGTTCTCCCTATACTTCTCAGCCAAGTCATCAAGCGAGTTCATCAATCTTTTACCCGATCTAGTCATATCGTAAACAATCCTAGGCCTTCCCTCGTGCGGGAATACAGCGTTCCTCTCGACGATCCCCCAATCGTGAAGTTCGACAAGATGTTTGTCCACAGCTTGTCTTGTTATTCCGAGCTCTTCAGCAAGATCATCGGGATGATCGTATCCCTCCCATAACATCTCGAGTATCTCGCATCTAGTCTTAGAGGAGAATATACCGATGAGTTCCTTGGTGAAATCTTCCATCATATGAACATCATATAAGAACTATTTAGATTTTTCAACTTTAAAGTTGAACTTATACAATGAGGGATTCAATCTATCTAAAATTATCTTCAAGATAAATATAAATACTCAACTGTCTTTCATAGTAACAGAAAAGGTGGATAAGATGGACAAAAAAGATGAGATATTGGAAAGATTGGACGAAAGACTAGC
>PWHR01000095.1 GCA_003554965.1 Thermoplasmata archaeon
GCATCATCACTAACCAGCAAATTGAGCAAAAATAAATGCGCAGTCTTTTCAAATCAAGAAACCAGGAAAACCAGCGGGGCGTTGCTGCGGTAGAATTCGCCATTGTGCTGCCCCTGCTGCTGATTTTGTTTGCGGGCATCACTGAATTCGGCATTGCCTACTATAACAAGCAGGTCATTACCAATGCCAGCCGTGAGGGGGCGAGGGCTGGGTTTTCTACGGATACACCTAATTCAGATATTCAAGAGGCTGCTTATAATTATGCCAAGGATAGGGTGATAACATTTGGTGCCAACAATTTTTCTTTACAAGATATAACGCCAAATAGAGAGGATGGATATATTACAGTTACTGTAAATTTTAATTACACTTATCTTATCCTTGCTGGGTTTCGTTTCTTTGGTGCTGATTTTGGGCAGACTCTAAATATTAGAGCTTCGACAACCATGGAAATGCTGTGATTGTTTTTAAAAGGATATAAAACGATGTCTCGTTTACTAAAGATGTTACAAGAGAGAAAAAGAGATAATCAACGAGGTGCTACTGCAGTTGAATTTGCGATTGTCATATTGTTATTTGTTACAATAGTTTTTGGAATTATTGAGTTTGGACTTTTGATGTACAACCAGCATATTGTGACCAATGCTGGAAGGGATGGGGCAAGGTATGGAATTGTATATCGCACTGACAATAGAATACAAAAAAGTCAAATCGAAAATAAAATAGCTGACTGGAATCAATATATAATTACTTTTGGGGAAAAACACTGGGACGTTACGGCCCCACCATGCGAAAAATCAGGAGATTATTTGTCTGTAACTGTGGAATATGATTATGATTTTCTTTTTCTTCCATTTCAACGTAGAATATCTTCTACTACAACAATGAGATGCGAATAGTTATTAGGAGGTTAGAAATGAGATTTAAAGACATACATAAAAGTTTTTTGAGAGATGATCAAGGCTCGGTAGCTATTATAACTGCTGTAGTATTGGCTTTTGTTTTACTTGGCACTGCAGCTTTAGCAATCGATATTGGAAGACAAACTTCTGCAAAAAATGAACTTCAAAATGCTGTTGATGCAGCGGCTTTCTCTGGGGCAATTGAGCTAGCAAAAAATGGCAATTCAAATGTAGCAACCAAAGCTAATGAAACAGCTCAGAAAAATATGGTAGATAACAACTCCATAACACTTTCCAGTGGCGACGTTAAAATTGGAAGCTGGAACGAACCTAATTTTGAAAATTTACCCCCATATAATGCGGTTAATGTGACAGTTAATAACCATAGCATTGGATCTTTTTTCGCTCCTCTTTTTGGTATGTCTCAAAGAGTCAGTGCAAGCGCTACAGCAGTTGTAGGTCCAGCAGGAGGTATGGAAAAACTTATACCCATAGGAATACAAGAAGAAGTATATTTAAAACTTCTAGATGATCCATTAGATCCTGAATATAGACTTGTAACGAAAGATAATTTTGGAGAAATTGGCCCTGGTAACTGGGGGTGGGTAGATTTAGCGGAAGCGTATGATGAATCAGCGAGTACTATTGAGCGAACTGATTGGATAATTAATGGTTATCCTAAAATGATATTTGTTGGTGATGAAATTACAACTGATACAGGCGCTAATCTAACAACACCGGCAAGAACTGAAGTTCATAATAAATTAACTGAATACATAGACAATGAGACTGTTTTGTATATTCCTATTATATGCAATACTTGGTCATCAGGGAGTTCTGCTACAGTAACCATAATGGGTTTCGCGCCTATAGTGATTACAGCCTATGGTGGACAAGCCGCAAATTTTTGGATAGAGGCCGAGTTCCCTGAAGGCTCTCATGTAGGTGCAGGGCCTATAGATTTTGGCGGAACAGATTTTGGAATTTTAAACATTGCACTAGTAGAATAAAACAAAGGTAATGCTATTCTACTATGTATTTCTTCTTTATAAGCGGTGATTTAATTAATTTCATATTTACATTTCTGTTGTAAAAATATAATAATGCTTTTTTATTATAACATAAATAGTTTTTAAGTGCAAAATTAATGCCTTTAAGTATGTATCGGACCTGGATTCAGATTGGTTATCGACTTCTTCGCAGGAATTTTGAAGATATTATAGTTAAAAATTCAGATTTTTTTCTTAAGGAGGAAAAAGACACTTTGTGAACCAAGCTGCTGGCCCTGGAGCTGGTTGAATTTTTTTCAAAAAGTGAATTTAGTTTTTTGATGTATATGGATGGATAAGATGGTATTTGCAAGGGAACATAAGCATTTTTCAAAAGATGAAAATGGAACAGTTGCAATTATCACTGCTGTGGTTCTGGTTTTTGTTTTACTTGGAGTAGCAGCGCTGGCAGTGGACATTGGGCGACAGGCTTCTGCAAAGAATGAGCTTCAGAATGCGGTAGATGCAGCAGCTTTAGCTGGAGCAACAGAGATGGCAAAAGATGGATACAGTGATGATGTATATACTCAGGCTGTCGAAGCAGCAGAGAAAAATATTGTGGATAACAAACCTCTAGTGCTTTCCAGCGATGAGATTGAGGATGAGATTAAGATAGTAAGCTGGCCAGAGGATCAAGGTAGCAATACGCCAAATGCAGTGAGGGTGACAGTTGAGGACCATGAAATTGGATCTTTTTTTGCTCCGCTCTTTGGTATGTCTCAAAGCGTCAGCGCAACCGCTACAGCAGTCGCAGGTCCAGCAGGTGCAGTA
>PWHR01000082.1 GCA_003554965.1 Thermoplasmata archaeon
AAGGGGAGTTTCATGTAGGCAGCTTTGACTGGTCGCCTGATGACAATACTATAGTATTCGATCATCAGCCTCGTCCGGGAGCCGACTACTGGCCAGGCACAAGCATTTCAACTGTACCGGCAGACAGTGGTGCAGTTGATTTGGTGGTAGATCTTGGGGGAAGCGATTCAAGTCCGCTCTACTCTCCCTGCGGAGACTACCTTGCCTTTACAACCGACCGGGGTGACCCGCGGTGGCCGGGTTACGAAGTTATAAAAGTCAAAGACCTGCGGGACGGTTCGATGACCCGCCTGGGAGAAACCCATGATGACGAGCCAAATATTATGGAATGGTCGCCCGACGGTAGTGAGATCTTCTACTCAGAACTCCACAACACATCGATAGATCTCTTTGCCATGCCGGTGGAAGGAGGCGAGCATGCCCAGTACCGTCAGGTCACCGAAAAGCCTGGAAGATTTTCGGGCTTTTCACTTTCAGACGATGCGTCCAAAATTGCTGCCACTCATCAGGATTTTGACAAGGCTCCCGATATCATCGTATCAGATGTTGATAATTTCAGAGCCGAAAGGCTAACCGACATAAACAAGGGATATGAGCAAACCGAAATAGCAAGAGCCGAGGTTATTACTTACGAATCCCCAGACGGAAAAACAATAGAATCACCGCTTATCTACCCCCTTGATTATGAAGAAGGGAAACAGTATCCCGTTCTTCTTCACGTACACGGCGGGCCCACAGGGGTATTCGGTGAAAGCTATTTAGCCTCGCCAGCGGTATATCCGCTTCAAAAATTTGCCGCAGAGGGGTATTTTATTCTAAGACCAAACTTCAGGGGATCAGGCGGATACGGTAAAGATTTCAGGTTTGCCAACATATCAGATTGGGGTTACGGTGACCTTGAAGACATGAAAGCCGGTATTGACCTGCTAATTGAGCAGGGCAAGGTCGATCCCGACAAACAGGTAATCATGGGCTGGTCTTACGGGGGCTATATGTCATCATTTGCAATTACAAGAACAGACCGCTTCGTTACCTCAATGGTTGGCGCGGGAGTTACAAACCTGATAAGTATGACAGGTACCTGCGATATTCCCGGCTTCCTGCCCGATTACTTTGAGGTGGATTTCTGGGAAAACTACGAACGCTTCAAGCGTCACTCAGCAATGTTCAATGTAGAAAATATAACTACACCCACACTGATACTGCATCCAGAGGAGGATGTCCGTGTTCCCCCGACACAGGGATACGAGCTTTATAATGCGCTTAAGAGACTGGGCGTGGAAACCAAAATGGTAACCTACCCGCGGCAGCCTCACGGGATAAGAGAGCCCAAATTTACAATTGATGCTGCAGAGCGCCAGATTAACTGGCTCAGGAAACACCTGAACAAAGAATAGTGGTTACCCAAAAAAACAAAACCTCACTTGCCCCGGCAGGATTAATTGTCCGGCCGGGGCAAAATATTGGAAAAAATTGTCATCTTTACCTAAAAATTGTAATTGTCACAAGCATACAATAAAGTTTTAAAAAAGAGGGGCTCAGCCCAGGGCAGATAAAATAATAAACGGATGAATTCCCCATCAGCCTTTGTCAAACAAAATATGATGAAATTATCCAGAATACTTTTTCTTTCATTTATTGCTTTAATTATCCTGTTAACCCTTTATGGCATATATGTTTACAGGGGCACCGTAAATGCCTGGAGCGAGACTTACCGTGAAACAGGCGAGATCCACCGCGAAGATATTATTCCTGAAACCGGTGAAAACCTAACCTCGATTCTTCTGCTCATCATTGACCAGGAGGGGCTTAAAGGTATTGAGGATATGGATGACCCGGGACGGGCCGATGCAGTTTTGCTGATTTTGCTAAACAAAAATTCAGGCAAAATTACAGCCCTTTCTATTCCACGCGACCTCAGGGTTGAGGTCAGTCCCGAAAAATCTGAAAAGCTCACCAACACTTACGTTTACGGACCGGAAGTTACAATCAGAATAGTTGAAGATCTTCTTAAATTTCCTGTTGATCACTATATAGCATTCAACTACAAGGCATTTGCCGACCTTGTTGACGCAATGGGCGGCATAGAAATAGAACCTGACGAATCGATCGCTTCAAGGTTTGAAAGCATCGAAGAAGGGCCTCAGGTTTTGGACGGGAGACTCGCTCAGTTTTATGTCAGATTCCGCAGCGATCATGAAGGGGATTTTGGACGTATGAGGCGTCAGCAGCAGGTTCTTGACGCACTGATTCATCAGGCGGTAAACCCCCGCTCCTTTATTTTTGTAGGACGTTTTTTTACAATTGCCAAAGAGAATATGCGTCACAATATCCCGATTGAATTAATACTTGAGAGAGAACTGGATGTTACCTCCATTTCAGGGGATAATTTCGATAAAATAACACTAGAAGGACACGGAGCAATAATAGATGGTATTTGGTATATGTTACCGGATTTAATAAGCTTATACAATATCCAGAACAAGTTACGCTCGGAACTCGATAGCTCGAAAGCAGATACAGTCCGGTGACGCCCCGTTAAACCAAAAAAAAGAAGATTTGACGCGCAATTTCTTTTGTAATGCTGACATAAACAAAGCTTCAATAAACAATAAATAAAATTGTTAGCTAAAAATTAAAAAAAATTATCTTTGCATTACAGGCAGGAAAAAAGTTACTAATTACAAATTGCAAAAGATAAAATGATACAAAAAAT
>PWHR01000096.1 GCA_003554965.1 Thermoplasmata archaeon
GGAAGCGATGACCCGACCTCTGTGTTTGGGTAAAACAAAAGTCGGCGAGCGGAATGCAACTTCCGGGCTTGTGCAAGGAGTCAGTGGCTCCGTAGGAAGCCTCACCCTTCTAGGGTCAAGGAGGACGTCACACTTTTACCCCGCATTCACTTTGAGAGGAAAAAAGTAATTAACTTTGCTCGTTTTTAATGGTCCATGAAATTCGATCCCTTGAACTATCCTTATGGGTCAAAAAGAACCGTAAATTATGCCAGAAAGGGCATGGTTGCAACATCTCAACCTTTAGCGGCGCAGGCCGGTCTAGAGATATTGAAACAGGGCGGTAACGCTATAGATGCAGCAGTCGCTACCGCAGCTTGTTTAACGGTCTTAGAACCCACGTCAAACGGCATCGGTGGAGACGCCTTCGCTATAGTCTGGAAAGATGATGATATCTATGGTTTGAATTCGAGCGGCCCTTCACCTTCAGCGGTTGATATCGAAAAAATAAAAGAAAAAGGATACGATGAGATGCCTAAATACGGTTGGGAGCCGGTGACAGTACCGGGAGTTCCGAAAGCCTGGTCTGAGCTCTCTAAAAGGTTCGGTGAATTATCTTTTGATAAACTTATGGATCCCGCTGTTCGATATGCTGAGGATGGTTATCCTATATCGCCTGTACTTGGAAGATATTGGCGTTCCGCTTATGAAAGTTATAAAGAGAAATTGAGTGGAGAAAAATTTCAGCATTGGTCCGATACTTTCGCCCCTAAGGGAAGAGCTCCCAGTATCGGCGAGATGTGGAAGTCAGAAGATCACGGTAGAACATTAAGAGAGATAGGAGAAACGGAGTCTGAATCATTTTATAAGGGAGAACTAGCAGAGAAAATAGTAGATTTTTCAAAAAGGACCGACGGATACATTTCCAAAGAAGATCTGGCCGATTACGAGCCACAATGGGTAGATCCACTGAACATAGATTATCGTGGTTTTGAAGTCTGGGAACTCCCTCCGAACGGCCAGGGCCTCATCGCACTCCAGGCTTTGAAGATCTTAGAAGGATTTGATTTTTCCTGCAAAGACTCGATCGAAACCTACCATAAACAGATAGAAGCTTTGAAGTTGGCTTTTTCGGATGGTAAGGAGCATATAACAGATCCAGATCACATGAAAGTCGAGCCTGAAGCTGTGTTGGAAGAGGATCATATAAAGGATAGAAGGGACTTGATAGGAGATGAAGCCATCACACCAGAACCTGGAAAGATAAAGCAGGGAGGTACGGTTTATTTGACCACGGCCGATGAAGATGGAAACATGGTTTCTTATATCCAAAGTAACTACATGGGCTTCGGCTCAGGTTTAGTCGTACCCGGCACCGGTATAGCATTACAGAACAGAGGGCACACTTTCAGTTTAGATCCCGATGATTCCAACTGCTTGAAACCGGGTAAAAGGACTTACCACACCATAATACCCGGTTTTCTTACCAAAGGAGGCGATGCGGTCGGTCCCTTCGGCGTCATGGGTGGTTATATGCAGCCTCAAGGTCATCTTCAGGTTGTTATGAATTGTATAGATTTTGGATTGAATCCGCAAGCTGCACTCGACTCTCCAAGGTGGCGCTGGGATGAAGGGAAAAAGGTCTATCTTGAAAAGAAGTTCCCCGGTAATTTCGGCAAGGCTCTTTCAAGGAGAGGCCACGAGATCGAATACCCTGTATATTCAGGTGGTTTTGGAAGAGGCCAGATTATCTGGAAGTTGGAAAACGGAGTGTATGCTGGAGGTACTGAGCCTAGAACCGATGGACAAATAGCTAGCTGGTGAGATTTTTTTTGTGGGTTAATACAAAGAGTCTACAATAGATTTGATCTCACTCATGTTCTCTTCCATTTCTTGTATAAGTTTTTTCTGATCTTCTTCGAGCTCTTCCATGATAGATTTCATCGGTTTATTCAGGGAGTATATGTGAACAGGTCTGCCTTTACCTTCCTTATTCACGTTCCTTTTTTCCACCCATCCTTTATCTCTGAGTATTTTCGTCGCTATCGATGCCTCAGGCTGTCTCAATCTCGTTCCGTTCTCTATCTCTCTGCTGGTGGCCTCCTCACAACTAGCTATGAATACCAACGCTCTAGCTGCGTCCTTATGTAGACCGTATTCTTCTAATCTCTCTATCAATCCTTTTTCCTCTTCACCGAAACTCAATTTAGCCATGATTACCCCTTTAAGGTCCTGAGAATCAAGGTACTATAAAATAGTTTAGATTATGTTGGAATCTTGATATCTCTTAAAAAAGTATCTCCAAGGGTTTCCTCATTGAAACGAAACTATTCCTTAAATAGTCCTTAGCCTCTTTTTCCTTTGTCTTACACACCTATCTAGCCGGTCGCATAGATCAGTCTGGCAGATCGCCACCTTCGCATCCAGTCGAAACATCAACTGGCGAGATAGGTGGAGGCCGCGGGTTCAAACTGCGAGGAACAAGTCCTTCGCGCTCAAAATTCGCAGGAAATCGAAGATTTTTGAAGAAGAGGAGGATTAAATCCTACGAAATCATAGATTTGTTCGTCCCGCTGGATCAACTATTCATTACTTCTTGTATATCTTACCTCTATTTTGATCTCAAGAATCAAAACTCTTAAAAATAAGCACACCTTCTCTTCAAACGATTCATTCAGGGCCCATAGATCAGTCTGGCAGATCGCCACCTTCGCATC
Source organism: Thermoplasmata archaeon (assembly GCA_003554965.1). Taxonomy (GTDB): domain Archaea; phylum Thermoplasmatota; class Thermoplasmata; order Halarchaeoplasmatales; family Halarchaeoplasmataceae; genus Natronoplasma. The sequence goes on from PWHR01000096.1 coordinate 2,697, forward strand.
CAACTGATTTATCAGTCGGCGAGACAGGTGGAGGCCGCGGGTTCAAATCCCGCTGGGTCCACTTCGCATACGCTCAGTGCACCGCGGGATTTGAAAGCTGAGTAATCAGGTATGAATAGTTTAAATCTTGAATCATCATAACCTATAAGGATCAATTCCTACTTTTATCAGAAACAAGTTCTATAATCTCATCTAAACTATAAGGATGATAATCCTATATATCACATAGAAGGGGCAAATCTTGCCGGTGTTGAAACACCTCGATACTGGTTAGAGCCTTTCGCCCCCTGTACCATTTTACAAGATGTCTGAGTTGATATCTTTGTTTTTTACCCGAATATATTTATATTCGAAGCTATATTGATAATCGGAGGAAATAAAGATGGCTCAACAAGGTTATGGACAACAACCACAGCCGATACAGCAACAAAAACCAGAAAAATATGCAAAGATTGGAGGAATATTGATAATAGTTGGTTCCGTATTTGGTCTAATATTTGGACTGTTCTATGCTATTGTAGGAACCGCTGTTCTGACCGCTGGAGTTGCCGAAGGGTTCTTGTGTTATCTCCCTCTAGGTTTATCGATAGTGGGTATTATCGGAGGGGTTATGGCGGTTAAAAAAAGCAACTTTATCGTAGCTATAGTAGGTGGAATCTTAGGGTTTTTGAGTGTGGGGTTCGTCCTAGGATCAGTCCTATCTTTAGTGGGATTAATCCTGGTTGCGATCTCTAAACAAGACTTCGAAGAAGATGAGTATCAGACCGCACCGGGACCGCAGCAGTGGCAGCAACAGCAACAACAACCACAGCAGCTACAGCAACCACAGCAACAACCACCACAACAACAACCACAGCAGCAAGATCAACAGCCAGATAATACATGTCCTGATTGCAGCAGTGAGATACGCTACATAGATGAATACGATCGGTGGTACTGCGACAATTGTAAAGACTATAAATGAAACAACTTTTCCCTTTTCTTTTTTAATTATACAATGACTAAACCAAACCTCCTTTCTAAACATCTAATAAAGTGAGAAATAGGAAATAATAGAAGTTTTCTACGCGAACGTTTCAAGTACAAATTTAAATACTTCTAAGATTATTAGCATGTGGGAAAAAATGGATGGAATTAGGATTACCGATCAGAGTCTATTCACGGAGGAAAACTTAGAGACTGCGAAAGGAAAAATCCAGTCGATATTCCATACTAAAGCAGATGTCACACTAACTAGCACCGGATATCAAAACACCCTTGAGGGCGAAAACATCTTAAACTCTTACGAAGTAAATTTTTATCCGCAAGAAAAAGGTACTAGTATAGAGATAAATTATGGAGTTTCGACTGTTGGGTTAATTTTAGGGGTGATATTCTTGATCTTGGGTGTGATAATAGGCTTGATAATTTTACTTATATGGTTTATTAAAATGGATGACGTAAAAAGTGCCCTCAAAAATGCTTTTCCCCAATATCATGTACCTCCAGCTCAGCCACAATATCAACATCAAGCTTACTCTACTCAGACTCCGCCTCCTCAAACAGAAGATAACACTCAGTCAGAAGAAGATAAGGATACTCCTCCACCCCCTCCTTCAGAATAAAATAAGAAGTTCTAGAGTTCAACGGAAACTTTTTAGCCTGTCTTTTACTCATCTTTTGCTGTTTTAATTATGTATTTGACTATAGATATGAACAGCTATGTAAATATAGGAATATGACGTAAAAAATAAGTATACTAAACATATTAACAGCATTGGATCTATAAAGATGAGACGGAAAAATTACGATGTCAGATGCATCGAATGTGGAGAACTCCTGCTGAGATACGTAAAATATGGTAAAGGCAATCTAGTCAACTGCTACAAGGACAGGATAATAGAAGATAACAGCGTGAAGAAAGATGGAGATGTGAGATGTGAGTGTGGGAATGTGATAGGAATAGACAGACCTCATCGGATCAAGATGAAAAGTCACGCTGTAGATCTAGAATAGTGCTCCTGGTTTAGCGAAGCCCGCGAAAAGTATGCGATAGAAAAGTTTTTTTGTAGGCTCTACTTAAATCACCGAATGTAGAGATCTTTGAGAAGATCAACGTTTATATATCGGTAAGATATTTCTGCTTTGGAGGGAAAAATATGATGGAAAAAAACATCAAGTGGAGGACCATCCTTTCAGTAACGACTGGCTTTATTTGGCTTATATTCCTTGTGATTTGGTTATTCTTCTATGCTGAAGGATACACGGGATATCAGAATTTGGCTGTTATACTAGTGTCGATGATAGCCCTTTTTGTGATCAACAGTACAGCTTGGAGTTTTATCGATAGACGTAAAAGATCGAAATCCATGGTCTCAACGCTTACCTGGTTTATATTTGGAATCTTTTTGGTGATATGGCTCTTTTACTATGCATCAGACTACACTCTGCTTACAAATTTAGGCGTCTTTTTGCTATCTATCCTGGTCGTAGCTGCGGTCAACAGCTTGCTCTGGATCCCGAAGAGATCCTCCATAGGTTGGAGAGCCGCCGTGTCTGCAGTGTCGGGCCTTGGATGGCTCATATTTTTGGTGTACTGGCTTCTGGTAGGCAGCGCCTATTTCAACCTGTATCAAAATATTGCGATATTCATAATATCTATACTGGTTTTGGCCGCCGTGAATATGATAACTTGGTTGAGCTGGGTATTCTAGCGATCGATCCAGATGACTCCGTCTTTTTTTATTTTGTTATCCAGTAGACTTTTTCAACTCTTCCGTTCAACTACTTCACAGCCGAATTGTACTTATCTATTTTTATTTTCAAGAATAATATAAATAGATGACCCTCTATACCTCTATTAGTGAGAAAGATGATAACAGAAAAAAGGTTTAAGACGAAAAGGGTCGGATATCCAAGTTACGAATACGTTCATCCTCTGATAGGGAAGAGGTAGGAAAGATCGTGGAGATCCGGCCAAAACCCATTTCTTCTTTTTTTTTTGAACAAATTTTTAAATAAAGATTTGAATCATCAGAAGATCCGTTTTTAAGGGTTAGTACGATCCTTTTTTAGACAGCCACGACCGACCCTTCTATCTCTATCTCGATCGGAGACTCCTTTTCCACGTAATCTTTCAGTGCCTCGACAGCGTCGATTTCGAGGTCTCGTCGGTTCTTACCGTACTTCGCAGGTACGCCTTGAGTTGTTACGAAGCAAGCCTCGTACCTCTTATCTTTCTTCAACCTCTCATCTCCCACGAAGAACTCCTGTATCCTTTCACCAGATCCGTTTTCCACCTTGAAATACACGTTGATGCCCATGCACCTTTTGACATAACCTCCCATCTGGTCGTACGGTCTGCGTGAGAACGTTCCTTCCAGGTCCTCCTCCATCATATCCCAAAGTTCCTCTCCACTGATCTCACATACTGAAACCGGAGGATTTGTGGGAATCATGTTCCATATATCCTCCATCGTTATCTCACCTGGTGGTACAGCTGCACCGTACCTCCAACCGTTGGAGAAAGCCATCTCCGCACCGCTTGCGTGTAAGAGTGCCCTGAGGAGGAGGTCGTCCATTGTAGTCTCCAAAACTTTATCCCTGGCAAGGCCGGTTTTCGTTTTTCCAACGACTCTATTGAGCATCTCTTCATGCGGCTCCTTTACATCGTCGATCATGCTTTGAACCTTTTCGTCTTTTCTTAAAGAATCGTCCATAATCACGAGTTCGTGCTCAAGATCTTTGACCGGGCCTTTTTCCAACTTGAGATCTAATCGTCCGATGAACGAGCCGTGGCACCCCGACTGTATGATGATCGTGTCGTTAGCCATCACGGGCTCATACAGCCTGTTGTAGGTATGTCCGCTGACAAGAACGTCTATGCCGTCCACATCTCTTGCCAGTTGAACTTCCTGTGGATAACCCAGATGTGCGAAGACGATCATGTGGTCAACACCCTTCCTTTTCAGTTCGCTGATGTAACTAGGGAGTTCTTCTTTACCGAGAGTCAGGTATATTCCCCGGCTGAAGTGATCGGGCATGGTCTTGTCCACGATAGTATTGGCTATCCCTATCAAGCCTACTTTTAAGTTGTCATGTTCGACGATCTTGTACGGATCGAAGATCAACTCGTCCGTCTCTTCATCGTAACAGTTTATGGCTAGAAGAGGATAATCCAATTCGTTAGATATATTTTTCAGTTGTTCCGGACCATACGCGAAGTCCCAGTGTGCTGTCCAGGCGTCGAATCCCATCTCGTTGAGTATAGGTATCATCTTTTCGCCCTGACTTTTGACAACTGGATAAGTACCGTGGATCGTATCTCCGTTATCTAAAGTTAGAACTAGAGCTTGGTCCTCCATCTCTTCCCTGACCTTTTCAAAATATTTAGCGATCCTAGCATATCCTCCCACTTCTTTGTAAACCTGTTCTCCATCTTTCCAGAAGTATTCGTAGTGTGGATCTAGATAAGCATGACTATCGTTCATCTGGAGTATGGTAATATTTTTCATCATCTTCAGTCCCTTTAGATCATAACTACTTCGTACTTATTAAAGATAACCCGGAGTCTGTGTGGTCATGGTCGCTGTTTGAGGGATACTTGGGATTGAGTGGGAAACTCATTGAATCTCTCTATAGATCTGGGTTTAACTTTATCTTTCAGTGGTCTTACACCTGTACTAAATATGTAGTTAAGTGAGGATTCACCGAGATAAATCTCGAGGAGGACTCACTCGCAATGGTCGTCTTCCCTCAGAATCGCAAACACATTCTCCGGTGAAATCATCATGATAAATACTCCAAAAAGTTTATGCAAGACTAGAGGAGAAATAAATATAATGCAAAGAGTACTGTTAGCCGGAGCAACTGGATATCTAGGCGGATATATATTAAGCGAACTTCTCAACCGGCAGTTTGATGTGAGAGTTGTGGTCCGCAGCCCCTCTAAATTAAATCCAGAAGAGGCAGACAAAATCGAAGTATTGGAAGGTGACCTCACCGAGCCTGAATCGATCAAAGATTGCTGCGAAGATATCGATTGTGTGATCACTACAGTGGGAATCACAGAACCGAAAGATGGTCTGAAATATATGGATGTGGATTACCAGGGCAATAAGAATTTACTAGATGAAGCTCTAGATAGCGGGGTTGAAAAGTTCATCTATACTTCTGTATTAAATGGAAGAGAACTTACAGAGCTAGATGTATGTGAAGCAAAAGAGTTATTTGTAGATGAATTAAAACGATCCAGGCTTGACCACTGTGTTATCCGTCCCAATGGATATTTTTCCGATATGGAAGAGTTTTTTGATATGGCCCAAAAAGGGCGCATTTATCTATTTGGTGATGGAGAATATAAATTAAATCCGATCCATGGTGAAGATCTAGCACCGATATTTGTCGATGCCATCGGAAAAAAGGAAAAAAAAATAGAGGTAGGCGGTCCTGAAACATTATCCCACAGTGAAATCGCTAGCATTGCTTTCGATGCTGCCGGAAAGAAAGAAAAGATAACCCATATACCTGAATGGTTGATAAACATATCTCTATTTTTGCTACGAACATTCACCCCTCAAAGGATTTATGGCCCGAAAGAATTCTTCCTGACAGTCCTTTCCAGAAATATGGTCGCTCCAGAGATAGGTGAACACACTCTCTCAGAATTTTATTCGGATTTGAAAGATCAAAAATGTAGGTAAGATCATCATTTGGGTGAAAATTCAATCGACACAAGAATCTATTGTTCTCTTTTTTATCGCTAACGATGGAAATCATAGTAGAAGCGTGGTAGGTAGTACTACCGATCTTAACATCCTATGAGGTTTCCACAGTACTCATATGACAAGGTATTGGATTTCACCCAAACCTTGCCGACAGGTGCCAGGTACACGGTAAATTCATCCTTCCCGTCAACATCTAGTAGATCATCCATGAGTTCCTGGTCATAGGCGCCGATGGCACAGGTTCCGCACCCTACGGCCTCACAAGCAAGGTATAGATTCTGGCAAACGTGCCCAGCGTCCATAGCGATCACCTTGTAGGACGCTTCGGCGTACCGCCACTCCATCCTGTATGGTATGGTGGTCCATACGAAGGTGGCAGCAGAGTCACCTGCAAAGGATTGATCGAAGGTCGCCTTTTTCATCTTGTTTTCAAGGTCTTGTTGTTCCTTCCTTTTCACCAGTTGATGGTCCAAAGGTAAATACCGGTATATGGCCTTATCCAGTCCATCAACCTTGAACGCGGTGATGTAGGTTTCAAAGGCATGTCGACAGCCGGCCGAGGGTACCACCCTGTAAGCCTGTCCCGAATCCAGCTCTTTGCGTATGCTTTGGGTGGACCATAAAAGGAATGACAACTCGTCTAATTCCAAGGGGTCATCGGAAAAGGATCGTCTAGATTTTCTTTGAGCGATCGCTTCGGTGAGAGATTTATCGGTATCCAATGGTTCCGGCAGGTCGATCACCTCCGCATCTTCGGGAACCGGTTTCTGGACTGGCGGCGGTTGAACGCCTTTGTTCTGATCGGTTTTGGAGAAGTCTATATCCTTTCTTATGTTATCTTTTAGAAATTCTCTTTTCATGATCTCATATGGTAAAACGTGGAAATAAACATAAGTTTTGTGTTGAATTTGAAGAACTCGGTATATATTAGGATCCTAAGAGAGGGGTAAACACCTAAAAACTTATTAATAATTGGTCAATATTATTGACCGTGGTCATCATGATTGACCGAAATGAAGCTGGCATCCTCATACCGATACCTTTACCAAAAGAAAGGATATTCCGGAACCAGGCCATGGACGATATTTTAGAGTTCTTGTATCGAAACCTCCATGATGAGTTCTCAGTACGTGAACTTCGGGATATCACAGGACACGGAGGCCAGACGGTCGACGACGCTCTAAAGTATTTTCTGGAAATGGGCCTTATCAAGACAAGGAGGGAAGGAAATAAGAAGCTGATCAGTATAAACAGAAAGTTGATCCAAAAGCCGAGCGACCCGGTGATGAGGATACCTCAGGAAGAATTTCGAGCACCTATAAGAGGTTTTATCGAAGAGATCGAAAATCTTGGAGATGAGATATTGGGTGTTATGGTGTTTGGAAGTGTGGCGCGTGGTGAGGCGGATAGGACAAGTGATATCGATATGTTCATCGTTGTGGAGGAAGATCTTCTTCAGTTCCGGCGGAAGATACAGGAGATAAGGCAGGCGGTTGAAGAACAGAGATTTGAAGGGAGTCGATATGGATTCCAGGTGATGGTCGAGTCGCTGAAAACCGCTAGAGATTATGAAGGAAAATTGAAAACTATATTCTCTGAAGGTATACCTGTTAAGGATACGGATGAATTTCAAGAATTGAGATGAGGTTTACTCCGTGGATAACAGCCATATGGAAGAGCTTCTGGACAAGACACTAGAAGAGTTCCGTATGATGAGTGAAGAGCCTGAATCAGGTTTAGACGTGGATGACTCTGCACTTCTCCAGCTGCGGAAGTCCTGTCGACTTCTGAAAGCGATAGATGCCTTGAAGAAAGATAACGGTTATTATACTCTTATCATCGAGGCATCTTTTGCCGCGATCGAACGTAATATCCAGTTTTACCTGTTAGATAGGAGATACATAAAAAGCGGCGATTTTGTAGATCATGAGGCTATATATGAAGGAGGCAAAAGCGTTGGGTTTTATGGAGTAGATTTCAAGGAAAAACTTCTAGAACTGTGGAAAAACAATCGGTCTAGGACTTACTATCGAGAAGGGATAGGGACGGCTAAAAGTGCCGATCTCATAAGCGAGATGGCTGAAGAGATCCACGAACATGTTCTTCAACTAGCTGGTGAAAGTCATGAATGTATTTGTGAATGAGGAGAAATGTTTGAAAATTGGATTTTCCCTAACAATGATAGGTTAATCCGGGAGGTCTAAGTCCAAACCATTTTTTAGTTCGGTTGAAAGGCTATCCTTACTATGAAGGATCGGAGATTATAACGGAAGACATCAAGGATTTCATCCTTATGTCATCAACATTTAGTCGAAGACGTAAAAGAATCAAAAAATACGTCTTTGACAATATAGAGCAATAATTCTGTGGGAAAAAGATAGAGACCAACTTTGGATAGTCGCTGTTGGGCATAGGAAAAACATCTATGATAGAGATCTGTAAGGGCTGTTATTAGTATTACGAACTACCAAACGGCGTTCGTAATTATTGAGAGATAACTGACGAAGAGCGTACATCCTCGATGGATGACTAAAGTATGAAAATTGATATCTGGATTGATTGTAACAGACGCTGTTCGTAATCTGATCGGCGTCAGGTGGGCGGGAGTCGTGTCCTGAGCCGTGCGGCGTGTGAGCTCATTTATTTTCTTTGTAAAGCTTGACCGAAACGCCGATTGCTATGAGGATCGATATGTTCGTCGAGGCTAGGAGTGGTAGAGGGGATTTGTGTTCGTTTGTCCAATCCTCCAACATCTCTTTTGTATGGTTGTATTGGTTCCATCCTTCTTTTACCGTGAGGTTGAAGGTTCTTTCGTTTGCGCCCCCTCCTCTTGGGTTGTCGTGGTTCCTCCGGTAGTTTATGGTGATATCGATATCTTCCGATGTATTTGAATACATGTAGTATTGGTTTCTGTTCAGGTGTGAATTTCCGTAATAGCACTCGTTATCTTCAACTTCCAATGACAGCTGGTATTGTGCCGAATCCAATTCGTTCCAGTAGACGTTACCGTGCACGATATTCTCAACACTGAATGTCACGTTTTCAGGACCCATGATCTCCAAACCGCTACCTCTTTCTGTTTGTATCGCGGAGATATTTTCATATTCTTTGAACTCATCTATTCCTTCAGGGTAGGGTACATACAGCTTGTAGTCTGATGCTCCGGATCGGACCCGGACTCCATAAGTGTACTGATATTCCTGTTCCCCTCTATTCCGCAGCGTGACATAGGAGTGTGCGATTCCTATGGTGAGTAAGGATATGATCACGGTTAGGGTGATCGTTTTCTTCAGCATATCGTGCTCACGTAATATCATATTTTTTACAGTATATATATTTTCCTTTTTCTTTAAACCCTTAAACAAAACCCCCACTGTGTTCATCAATGTGCCGTATTTTTGTTCTGCAGTTTTGGGCGTCTGAAAAAAAGAAGGGGTTTTGGTGGAAGATTATAAGTTATTCAATGAACTCAAGAAGTTTTAAAGATTTTTAGAAGTTCACTCCAATGAGAATACTTCTATATTTTTTGCATTAACGTCGTATTCTTCTATCAATTCCAACATGTCTTCTTTATATTGGAAGGGAATAATAATAGAACTTTTACCGATCTTCTTTCCACCCCATTTTTCTAGAAGTCCGACGATGTTTCTATCTTTTGATTTATATCCGTAAAGTTTGTTGAGAAATGAACTTCTGCTCTTACCTATTTTATCCCAAAAGAATATGATTTTATGCTCTGTTCCTATAGGTTCTTCAGTCGTCTTGTATCTACCCCACAGTACTTTCCCAGTGGAAGATATACTCCTGTGGAGGTCTTCCCATTCACTCAATTCGCCGATCTTCAATTCTATCTCGTTGTTTACTCCTTTTGATCTGAAAAGAGTATATTCTCGACTGTTGTAGAATTCTTCTAGA
>PWHR01000039.1 GCA_003554965.1 Thermoplasmata archaeon
ATCAAGCAGAAAAGCTACTACTGATGAATCCACTCCTCCGCTCAGGGCGCATACTACTTTTTGGTGAGGGCCTACTATTGACTTGATTTCTTCAACTGCTTTGTCAATAAAGTTTTCTGTAGTCCAGGTGGGGTTACATTTACAAACCTGGAAAAGGAAATTTCTTAATATCTTAGCTCCTTGATCGGTATGGCAGACTTCAGGGTGGAATTGAAGGCCATACGAGTTTAAGGTCGGATTACCCATAGCGGCAATATTTCCGTCAGAGGTGGTTGCTATAGTTTCAAATCCAGGCGGTAACCGTGAAACCTCATCCTGGTGGCTCATCCATGCATAGAATGTCTTATTTCCTTCAAAGGTAGTAGAGGATAATAAAGAGTTATCCTTAGAGATGGTCACCAGGGTTTTGCCGTATTCAGACTTTTTGCCTTCCATGACCTTACCGTTTAAAGCGAAAGCCAGCAGTTGCATACCATAACATATTCCCAAGACAGGAATCCCCAAATCAAAAATTTTAGGATCACCCCTGGGAGCTCCAGAACGGTAAACGCTACCGGGACCTCCTGAAAGTATAATTCCGGTGGGATTTTTTTGTTTAATGGTTTCTGCTCCCGTATGGTAAGGCAGTATTTCACAATAGACCTGAGCCTCACGGACGCGTCGGGCAATAAGCATGGTGTACTGTCCGCCGAAGTCCAAAATAAGAATAGGAGTAGATTCTTTATGAGTTTTTTTTGTAATTGAGTTCATAGGTATCATGGCCCTTTTTTTTTACTACGAATAATTATACCTTTTAAGGGACATTTTATCTACTATTTCAATATTAAAATTTTCATAATGTGAAACTTTTTTGTTTCAGTAAAAAACTTAAATCAAAATATATTTCCGTATTATAAAAATTAACTTGTTATTGGGAAGCCAGAGTGAAGGCTCAATTGGCCCAAAACAAAGTCATATCGTTGTTGCCTAGCTAAGAAGATACAAATTAATACGGCTATGATTTTCATATGATGAAAATCATGTTCATAATAGTTGACGAACTGAAGGACTTGTCATATAATAGAAGCACAAAATTGTAAATGAGGGATTATTTATGTGTGGTATTGCTGGCTTAATGAACCGGCAAGGACGCCGGGAAAACGGCGAACGCATTAAAAGGGCCATAGTATTACAGAACGACCGGGGCAATGGGCTGGGGGCCGGTTTTGCTGTTTATGGTGCATACCCTCAGTTTAAGAATTGTTTTGCCCTTCATCTTATGGCTACAGACAAACAGGGGTTAAAAGAAGCCAGAGAAAAATTGGAACATGATTTCACTATTGTAAAATGCCAAGATATACCGGTTTGGGATAAACAAATTAACGACCATCCACATTTTCAACTTTGTTTTGTGGCCATGCCGGAAGAGCAAACATCTGGGGTTGCTTTAGAAAATGTTGATGAAGAAGCTTATACTCTAGAAAAAGTGGTTGAGGTGAATAGTCAAATTTCAGGGGTTTTTATTTATGGAAGCGGCAAAAACATTGGTATCTTTAAGGGCGTGGGTTTACCAGAGGATATTTATAACTTTTTCCAATTGGATAACTATGAAGGTTATCTGTGGCTGGCCCACAATCGCTTTCCTACTAATACTCCTGGATGGTGGGGGGGCGCGCATCCTTTTAATATGTTGAATTGTTCTATAGTCCACAACGGAGAAATCTCTTCTTACGGGATCAACAAAAGATATTTAGAATCTTTTGGCTATGCCTGTAATATGCAAACGGATAGTGAAGTGGTAGCTTATTTGTTGGATTTGTTAGTCAGGAAGCACGGCCTTACCATAGAAGAAGCTATTACTGTTATGGCACCGCCTTATTGGAGTTCGGTGGAACGCATGGAGGATGGGGAAAAAAAGAACCGTTTGCTTGCGTTAAAAATGGTTTATGAGGGAGCCATGTTGAATGGTCCCTTTGCCATTCTGGCTGCCTACCATCATGGAATATTTACTTTGACTGACAATACCAAACTACGTCCTATGACTGTAGGTTACCGGGATGATTACGTATATTTTGCCAGCGAAGTTTCTGCTCTTTACGAAATGGAAGATAATCTAAACCAAGTGTTTACTCCCAGGGCAGGCGAACCTTGCCTGGTAAATTTAACGGAGGACAATTTTTTGCACGATTACTCCCATACGCATTAAGGCAGTGTTTGTCCTTCTTAACCCGTAACGGAAAGAGAGGGTTGAATGTGGATATACGGATGGAAACACGGAAGGAAGCGAGAATTAAGGAAGCGAGAATTAAGGAAGCGAGAATTGTGGAGCCGGGGCTGCGTTCAGGTTTTGTGCCCATTTTTAATGAGTATGATTGTGACGGATGCGGAGAATGTGCGCGGCAATGTTCTTTTAACGAAATCAAAATGGAAAGACGAAGGGATGCTAAGGTTCCCATGGCAAACCAAAAAGCTTGCGGAGCCTGTCACCGGTGTGTGTATGCCTGTCCTCGTGGAGCCATTAAGATTGAGGAAAAAAAATTCAACCTGAGGGAGCACGCTTGGTGGGGAGGCTCCGAAGTTCATCGTGTACACCTGCAGAGCGCTTCAGGTTCGGTGGCGCTTACCGGCATGGGAGCAGAAAAAAAATTACCTAATTATTGGGATCGACTTCTTTTTAATGCTTGCCAGGTTACCAATCCG
>PWHR01000063.1 GCA_003554965.1 Thermoplasmata archaeon
TACAAATAATCACGAGTGTCTTTGACCGAGATCTACTGGAAAATAAGATTTTCCATCGATATTCGGAAAATTTGAAACATTTTCCGAAAATAGAGACGAGGAAATTATTCCTCAAAGTTGCCTCTTCTACTATATATATCACGACTCAGATGTTAGGTCTAAGAGATAAAAGACCAAATCCATTTTTATCCATCCCAACATTGCCAGATTAGAGTCTTTAGAGTTGAAGAATTTTCCCGTCCATGTTCTTACCCAGAAGAGGTAAAATCATCGAGGGAATTTACTTTTACCGAAGTGAGTATAAGACCCTTTCTCAGGTGCTTTCCAAAGTTTTAGCCATTTGAATAGCGGTTTTGAAGTCTCCCCTTCATCACCGATAAAGCCGCATTCACCTGTAATAGTATTCGTTCTTCTTTTTCTGTTCGCGATCCTTCCTTGAGCCGGGTTTATTTATCCTTGGTCGACCCGTATCTTGATCTCGGCGAAAGGTTATCTCTAAGTTTTTAAGGAAATGGTTCATACCTTCTTCCATCCCTTTAGGTGGGCTGGCTCGACCTCTTACGTTGGGTATACCCTCGAAGACCTGGAGTCGATCAGCTATCAAATCGATCATATATACATCGTGATCTATCACCAGAGTAGGTAACGAACGCCTCTCAGCGTTCTTCCTTATAGCTCTAGCTGCGCCGACACGCTGCTCAACATCCAAGTGAGCTGATGGTTCATCCAGCAGGTAAAGCTCGGCCTCTCGAGAAAGACAGGCAGCTACAGAAACTCTCTGTCTTTCACCTCCTGATAGTGTTTCGATATCTTTATCCATCAATTCTTCAAGATCTAGAGGTCTAGATATCTCTGTATCCCAGTAAGAACTGCCGAAATCTTCAGATCTCTCTCTTAGATAAGTCTTCACATCCGAATTCCCATTCAACTCCACGTGCTGAGGCTTATATGAGATATCTAAGCTGGTATCGACATCACCTTCGTCAGGTTCCAACTCACCCGCGATAAGTTCGGCAAAAGTAGATTTCCCAATACCGTTCGGTCCCAGTACACCTACGACTTCTTTCAGCCTTAGATCGCCTTCGTCGACTTCTAAGCTGAACTCTGAATCGATGTAACTTTTTTTCAATCTGGAAAATTTCACCATCATCTCACTGTTCTCTCCAGTCCTAGGTGCGTGCTCTTCGAACTTTATAGATTCCTCTCTTATCCTCATGTTTTCGTTTTCTAGAAACCCCTCTAGATACTGATTGATTCCAATCCTTGTCGACTTAGGTTGAGTGACTATACCGTAAACTCCCGGTTCTCCATAAGATATGTGAAGGGAATCTGCGATCATATCCAACACCGCGAGGTCGTGTTCAACTACAAGTACGGTCTTATCTTCCTCCGCAAAATCTCTTATCGTTCTCGCGGCGATCATACGCTGCTTTATGTCGAGATAAGGTGTGACTTCATCGAATATGTAGATATCCGCCTCTCTAGAGAGCGTCGAGATCAAGGCCGACCGCTGCAGTTCCCCTCCTGAAAGTGTGCTTATCTCCTGGTCTTTGATAGAGCCCATCGAAAAATCTTCGAGAAGATCTTCAACGACTCCGCGTTGGTCCGCACTTTCTAGAAGCTCACCCACAGCTCCTTCGAACCGCCCTGGTATAAGATCGACAGCTTCCGGTTTCCACGCGACATCCATTTCGCCTTCATCCAGTCTTTTCAGATGATCTTGAAGGGCTGTACCCCGATGTTTACTGATTACTTTGCCAAGTCCTGGAGAACTCCGATAACTGCCCAAATTAGGTTCGATATCACCCGTTAGGATCTTCACCGCCGTGGTCTTTCCGATCCCATTGGGCCCCAGAACGCCGGTGACTTTCCCCTCCTCCGGTGCCGGTAGACCGTAAAGTCGGAACATGTTTTCGCCGAAGCGGTGGACGGGATCCTCTTCTAGTTCGGCAGGGAGATTTATTATCTTGATCGCGTCGAAAGGGCACTTCTTAACGCATATCCCGCACTTCTCTCCAAGGCATATCTGCTCAGATATACGGACCTGTTCAGGAGCACCGGCTAATTTTTCAGGTTCCTCAGCATCTTCTCGTTTGATGATACAGTCTTTACCCGCTCGGTTCGGTGGACAGTTGTTGGCGCACTCGTAATTACACTTGTGAGGCGAACATCTTTTCAGATCCACTATGGCCACACTGTCGTCCGTCATCCTTCTCTCCCCTTTATCACACACGGAACCAAGTAGGTTCCCTCGATACAAAACGTTCTATGGTCTGGAGATGAATCGATCATGTTTTGATAAATAAATCCGTTCCCCTATAAGTCCCTTTTTCTTTAACTCTTTACCTAACCGGATAGGTAGGCGAAGAGGTCACACACGAGTCTTTCTTTTTTCTTGCCCTCTTCATCTCTAAATCGTTCAAATATCCCTATATTCCTTATTTCCTCATAGAATAGTTTAGCTCCCTCTTCACACATCCAGAAGAAGCTTGAAACCGGATTTTTTTCTAACTATATTCACAAAAAACTGTGCAGAAGTGCCCACCAGGATTAAATAGATTACTCGCACTAATAACAAGAGAGGTATAAAAAGATGAAGAAGGAAGCATCGATATCCGAGTTGGGTCTTGGATGCTACGCTCTCAGCGGGGTTTACGGTGAAGTCGATAAGGATAGATTTAGAGAAACCATCAAACGTGCAAAAAATTTAGGCATAACTCTTTTCGACACCGCTGAGACTTACGGAGAGGAGGCTGAAACGTTATTAGGTGAGATGATAAAACCGTTCAGAGACGAAGTTGTGATTTCAACGAAGATCGGAGCAGCGGCGGATCCTAATACTTCGCCACTCCGTTATGAAAATGTTAAAGCCTCTTGTGAAAGAAGTTTAGAAAGACTGCAAACGGAAAATATCGACATATACTTCGTTCATTTCGACGATCCACGGACTGAAGTTGAAGAGACTATCGAAGCTTTAGAAGAACTCAAAAGCGAGGGGAAGATAAAGCACTACGGAGTCAGTCACCTTCCTGAAAAAAGGATCGAGGAGTACTTCAAAAAAGGAGATGTTTCATTCTGTATGATGGAACTGAGCGCTGCCAACAGAGGGAGCAGGAAAAGTCTACTCCCTCTCTGTCGAAACCATGGAGTCAAAGCGATAGCTTTTAGTGTCACGGGAAGAGGTCTTCTCACGGGAGAAATAAACGTTTCAAATAGTTTCGAAAAAGGTGATATAAGAAACATGGATGCCCTTTTCAAGAAAGAAAGATTCAGGTCTGGTATCCGCGTCACTGAAAAGTTGGGAGAGGTGGGGGAAAGATACGATAAAACACCAGTCCAGGTCGGCATAAGATGGGTTTTGGAGCAGGAAGGAGTCGTCAGTGCTCTTACCGGCACTTCCTCCCCAGAACACCTTGAGGAGAACGTAGGAGGGGCCGGATGGCGGTTAAAAGAAGAAGATCTAGAGGAGCTGGAGTCCTTCTTTGAAAAAGAGGACAGGATTTTAAAAAAGAAGGAAAAAGAGATCGTAAGGGAAATCCTTTCCGAAAAAACATCAAAAAATATCTCAAAGGACTTTGAGGATTTAGTGTACGTCATGGAAGTAACAGATGATAGAAACCTTGCGAATCAAGAAGATTACGAGCCTATATTTAGAAAGCTTCTCACACTTCGAAAAAAAGATGAACTGGAGAGATTTGACATAGAAGAGGCTAGAGAAAAACTAAAAGCGATAATCGAGCTGTGAGCACACAAAGAGTTGGATCTGATCAGTCATATACTCTCTAGAACATTCTCACATCTTTCAACCCATATTTTCATGCCCATATCCTCAAACATCGATTGGGCTTTAAAGGTGTGTTCTTCCCACTTTTCTTCGTCATCCATGTCTTTAAAGAGTAGGCCATATTCATAGTGTAATTCCGCTAACTCTTTTTTTTCGCTGGTACTACTTAGTAATTTTTTTGCCTTTTTAAACTCCTTTTCAGCCCTTTCTAAATCATTTTTAACTCTATAGGCGATACCGATAGTTCTATGGCATATTCCTTTTTCAGTTTTGATATCGAGTTTATTTGCGATCTCTAAAGCTTTCTTACTTTTTTCTAAAGATTTTTCGATATCATCGTTTTGGATAAATATTTCGGCAAGTCCTATGAGTGGATATATCAAAAGGTATTCGTTACTGACTTTTAAGCATAATTTAACGCTCTTTTCGTAATTATCTTTTGCCTCTTCAGCTTCATCTATCTTAAAATAGGCAGAACCAATATTCGTCATTGAGGCTATAATGCCTTTTTCAAAATTTATTTTTTCACTTATCTCTAAACATTTTTCAAGTTTATCTAAAGCAGTCTTATGATCACCTCTTTTCATATAGTTAACACCTATATTTATCAAAGAAACAGCTATCCCTCTTTGATCCCCGATATCTTCCCATATATTTTGGCTTTTTTGATAATATTCGATCGCCTTTTCTAGGTCACCTCTTTTTGAATGGGCTGTACCTAAATTATTCAAAACAGAAGATATATCCCTTTTATCCCCTATCTTTTTTCTTATCTCAAGACTACTATTATAATTGTCTAGGGCCTTAGATATTTCCCCCTTATTTAGGTAGATGCTTCCAATGTTGTTCAAAGAAGATGCCTGTCCATCTAGATCATTTAGATCTCTCCATATCTTTAGACTTTTTTTAGAATAATACAGGGATTCATCTAGCTCTCCTTGATATAGATGAGCGGTCGCAAGGCCGTAATATATCTCCGAATATTCCTCCGGATTTTTAAATTTATGACATATCTCCAAAGCCTCCAAAAAGTCATCTATTGCAGTACTATTTTTACCCTGTCTCTGTTCAGCCATCCCCTTCCTATAAAATAACCTGCAAGTCTCTATGTTTTCTTCTTCTGAATAAGATATAGCCTCTTTCACAGTATCAATGGTTTTTTCAAATTCACCCTTTCTTTCATAAACGCTAGCTATTTTTCTTTTAATCCTCTGTCTAGTTTGTGTATCTAAATTCAATGCCAAGATCTTTTCATAATGATCTAAACTTTTTTGATAATTTCCGATCGTCTTATTTATATCGCCTATTTTTTCTAAAATATCCTTTTTATCCTTTTTTGATCCGTCTTTTTCTGACAAATCATATGCTTCTTTGTAAAATTCTAGAGCATCCTCATGAGCATATAATCCCTCTGCACGTTCTCCTGCTTTTTTATAATATCTAAGTGCTTTTGAGATATCTCCTGAATTTTTGAAATGGAATCCTATTTTGGAGTAATATTCTTCAATAACATCTTCAAAGATTTTTATAAGATTTTCAGCAACCATCCTATGTAGATCTTCTTTTAGCGGGTTAGGGATGTTTTGATAAACCGTTTGATTTACCAATCCATGTACGAATCGGAACTTATCCCCGTCCTTTATTTTTTCTAATAGGCCTGATTCACAGAGCTTATTTAAGTCTTCTAGAAGTTCTAGAGAATCTACTTTGCATATATGGCTTAACAACGAAAAAGGTATATCTTCTCCGATAACACTGCTTATCCTAAGAATCTTCATATTTTGCTGATCCAATTTTGAAATCCTCCTCATTATCAGGTCGTTTATAACAGGAGGAGGATTTATTTCATCATACTCGAGAGGAAACTCGTTGTTCTTGGGGTTGATCTTATTTGAGTCTACTAATTGTTTTATCAACTCTTTCAAAAATAAAGGATTTCCCTCAGAGACGTCATGTAGGAAATCGATAAAATTATCAGGATAGACAGTATTTCCTAGTAGTCCTTTTGTGATCTCTTTTGTGTTGTTTACCTGAAGAGGACTAAGTTCTATCTCAGATAAAATATTTTGTCTTTTCATCCTCTGAAGTACGTCTTTTAAGATCGTATGGTTATTTGATTCTTCAGGGCGATAAGCACCTATGATCAATATTTTTTCATCTCTTAGTTTATCCGCTATATAATGAAAAAATCTCAAAGTAGCTCTATCAGCCCATTGAATATCATCGATAAATATTATTATGGGTCTGTTTTTCACAATACTCTTGAGATTTTTTACTGATCGTGAAAAAATCAAATCTCTTTTATCATTCAATTTCTCTGGATAAGCATCTATGATGTGTTCGTTTTCAAATTCGAGTATGGGATCTTCACCTTCATTTTGAAGGGATTCAAAAGCTTCTTTAAATGGAAGATAAGGCTCCAATTCATTATAGTAGCCTTTTCCAGTAAAGAAAGAGACTTCATCTGATATAACTTCTTTTTTGAATTCTTTGATCAATCTTGTTTTCCCTATACCCGCTCTACCTTTTATAAGAACAGTTTGTCCATCTCCTCTTTCGACCTTGTCGAAGAGATCTAAGAGAGTTTTCATCTCTTTATCTCGTCCTACAAAAACATCTTTCTTACCATTTGTCGAATCTAAAAATATCTCATTTTCTTTTTCGAGGTTTTTCATGGCTAACAAAACAGGATTCTTGCCGTCTATGAACTCATGTATATTCTTGATCTGAATATTTTGTTCAGAGCCGTTTTTGTGTATTGTGACTTCTTCCTTTTCAATTTTTTCTTTTAAGTTCCTTGCTTTCTCCATACCTTGACCTGTCAAAAAATAAACCTTTTGTTTTTTTGTATTCTCCTTCACTCTACTGACTTTTTCGTCTAATAGTCCTTTCTTTTTCATATCTTTAAGTAAAAAACTCGTCCGACCTAGCGAGAGATTTACGGATTCGGATATTCCCTTTTGGCACAATTCAAAAGGTACTTTTTCTTTATTTATTGACAGAGTTCTATTATCATAATATTTTAGATGTAATAGAATCCTATTTCTTCCAGTGTTCAGATTCATTCTTAAATGTTCAAATGTAATCACTGTTATAAAGTGATTACTATCGACCACTAAAAACTCAATAAATTCGATCGATAGGGGGTCAAAAACCATAAAATTATGGGTAAGCTTTATACGTATTTCTCAGCTCGATTGTATCGTAGTATAAACAAAAGAGGCGATATATATGGCAAGCAAATCTATAGAGATATATTCTGTTTTGTTGTTGGTGGCAGTACTCGTCGCTGGAACTGCCATAACAGGAATCGCAGAATTGGATGAAACAAAAGATGTTGAAAAAGAACCAATATTAGTCGACTCAGAAATCGTTGATCGAGAGCTGTCAGAACAATGGGGCACGATGCTCGATCAATATGGAGGACACACTATTATAATGGTTGAACAAGACAGGGTGGAAGAATTCAAAGAAGAGCACGATGCACAATCATTAGACCACAGGACAGAACTTTATGTAAAGGGCTACGAGTTCGACCGTCAAGATGGACTACCAGATTTTTCCGAAAAGATGGAACTAGATCATACCGATGATTCACTGTTAGAAAAGCAGTTGAATTTGCAGGAGTCCGAGTTAGAGGAAGACGAGAATCATATCTACTTAGTTCAAATGATCGGTCCAAGAAATCCAGATTGGAGATTGGAACTTGAACAGGTCGGCGCTGATATTATAACCTCTGTAGCGCATTACGGTTATGAAGTAAGGATGACTCCAGAACAGGCCGAAAAAGTTGAAGAGATGGAATTCGTCGAGTGGACAGGTCTATTTCAACCTGGATTCAAGATAGCACCTGAGCTAACAGTAGATCTTGAGGATGAACTAGAAAATAAATTGAATGAAGTAAACGATGATGAAGAACTCCAACAAGCGCTAAAAAGTTCTCAACCGAATTTCCCTGAAGAGCTTGTGATCGAGATCGAACTTGTGGATGGTTTTGCAATGGATCGGATCGAAGAGTTAAAAGAGGTCGTAAAAGAAATAAAAACGCATACCGAGGTCAGTAACGGTTTGCGCCTGAGGGCTGTGATAGAGGACCAAGTAGATATTTTGGATATCGCACGGATGAACGATGTTTATTACATATCTCCCTATTTTGAGCCCCAGCTGCATGAGATGTCATCACAGATAGTCGGTGGTGGATCATGGCATTATGCTCCACAATGGGAATGGGAAGAACCAGAATATCCTCCTCGAGATCCTATCGACCCAGTTCAACCGTATAGACATGAGGATCCAGAATGGGATGCTCCTGCGGGTCCATTGACAGCCCAACTTGGTTATACAGGTGAAGACGTTTTAGTTTCTGTTGCAGATACCGGCGTAGGAGACGGTACGATCCCTGATGCAGGTCATGAAGATTACACTGGCAGGGTAGTAAGTGGATATGATTGGGATTCACGCTCCGATCAAGAAGGTGCATTTTGGGATGCAGATGGCCACGGAACCGGTGTTGCGGGAGTGACCCTTTCTGACTCATACCATGGTACAGGTTATCAGATAGATCATGAGGAATTGGAGTGGACAGGGATAGAGAGTTGGGAGGATTATTATGCTTCGATGGGTGTTGCACCTGAAGCGAACATGCATGTATCCCGTATTGCTGATGACGAGGGAACTCTTGTAATACCAGACGATCTACATGAGGTACCTGAGCAGGCTATACAACAGGAGCCGGACCTATACGGTCAAACACATTCTTGGGGTAGTCTAATATCAATAGGTGAGTATACCGCACAATCCAATCATATAGATGCTGCAGTTAGGAATGCAGATCGTGAAACTGAAGAAGAGGATCCAATGGTGATCACTTTTTCTGCAGGGAATGAAGGTTCTCGCGGTGATGGATCTGTTACTGGTCCAGGTGGAACCGCGAAGAACACGATATCTGTAGGTGGCAGTGAAAATTATCAACCAGATTCAGATTTTATGACACCGACGGATAATGCTGACGAATATTGGCCAGATGCATCTAGGGGATGGACCAATGATAATCGGATAAAACCGGATATAGTTGCCCCTGCTAACAATATTTTGACAACTTACTGGTACGACGATCCAGACATAGATCCAAATTATGTTGGTTATGCAGGAACGTCATTCTCCTCGCCTGCAGCCCAGGGAGGAGCCGCGATGTTGGCAGAATGGTATGAGGAACATCCTTTGGTTGAGGGCAGACCTAGTCCTTCTATGGTGAGAGCCTTATTAGCTAATTCTGCGTATGATCTACCAGAGGATCACGACGGCGACGGAACTATAGACCATATTCCCAATAGATTTGAGGGGTGGGGCAGAATGGACCTTACACCTTTTGTCGATCATGACCTGGATGAAGGTGGCCCATTTATGATGTACGACAGAGTTGACGAAGATATGGAGGAAACCTACCTTACCACTGGAGATGAAGAAACATACACCGTTGCACCTATGGACTCTGATGAACCTTTAAAAATATCGCTCGCCTGGGATGATGCCCCGGCTGAGGCTGGATCCGATCCTGCACTCCAAAATAACTTAAGGTTGGAAGTAGAGGATCCTGAAGGAAACATCTACAGAGGAAATGCCTTTGCAGAAGACGCAGGTGATCAAAGCACCTCCGGTTACAGCTATCCTGATACTGACGCCTTGTCGTATTTTGATATGACTGGTGACGGATATGACGATATCAACAATTTATTGAATGTTTACATAGAGGATCCTGAACCGGGTGCCCATGAAATAAGGGTTGTTGGACACGATATACCAGAATATGCTAATGAATATTTAGATATCCCTAATCAAGACTTTTCTCTAGCGGTTCAGAATTCATTTTTGAGTGAAGACGGGATCTTCTCCATGGATAGTGACAGATATGCTGAACAAGATACTATTGAGTTCGACCTTATAGATACAGATCTACTCTATAAAGATTCTGTAGATATTGAGGTATTCAGTAAAGAAGATGATGATCTGAGAGATGAAATAGATGTCACTCTTAGAGGTGATCGAACTGGTATTGCTTACGGGTCAATAGATATAGGTCCAGAGTATGAAGATGACGATGACGGTCTTTACGTCGAACATGGCTTTGAGATAGAAGCAATTTACTATGACGAATCAATGGGTGAAGAAAAGTATGCATTCGCTGAGGTTGATGGTGAATCACCCCTCCCACCCACTGATCTAAATGTAGGATGGCTTTCTGAAGATAGAAGTCATAATAGTTTAACTTGGGAGGCCTCTGAAGACGAAGACTTAGAAGAATTCGGTGGATACCGGATATACAGGTCTGAATCCGAAGACGGTGATATCCCGTCAGAAGATGACTGGACCCTCATAGATACGGTAGAAGCAGGTGTTCATGAATATATTGATCAAGATATGGGCAAGTACGAGTATACAAGATATTGGTATGAAGTTGCAGCAGTAGACGACGTTGGCAACGAGGAAATGACTTCTGAACCTGATTTAGAGCCGCCAGCAGTGAAATTGGAGAGCCCTGTAGGGGACGAGATATTGACGAGTGGTGAAGAAGAAGAGATAGAATGGTATGCCGCCACTGGAGGCTTCCAGTCAGAGATAAAAATAGAGTACAGTACTAATACCGCTGATGACTGGGAGATCATCCTTGAGAATTATGAAGTGGACCCTGGCGAAGGGAGTTATACGTGGGAAGTAGATGAAGTCGAAGGCACAAAGACTGGTTCCTTGATACAGATAGGTATAGAAGATGTAGATGATAACCTGATGTTGAAAAACTCTCAAGAGTCTACAATCGAATTTGAAAGTCTAGCGAATACTCCTTGGCCACTTGTTGGTCAGAATCAGAGGAGAACTGGACAGAGCCCGATAGATACAGAGAATAACGACGGAACAGAATTATGGACCCTTGATTTAGAAGCGAATGTGATGTCCTCTGCAGCTATAGGCCCAGAAGGAGAAATATATGTAGGTAGTACCGACGGTAACTTGTATGCAGTTGATCCAGATGGAACAATACAGTGGGTTTATGAAACAGGAGACATAATAAGAGAATCATCTCCCGCAGTCTCAGAAGATGGAACTATTTATATAGGTTCTGACGACACTAATCTTCATGCCATCAATCCTGACGGTACTGAAAAATGGGTATTCACTGAGCCTGAAGGTGATATTTATTCTTCCCCAAATATAGCGGACGATGGGACTATCTACGTTGGCTCTCATGATAATAACCTATACGCTGTCAATCCTGATGGTACTGAAAAATGGACATTCCGGACTGCAGATTCTGTAGGGTCTTCTCCTGCGATAGGTGAAGATGGTACCGTTTATGTTGGTTCTTACGATGAGAGTTTATACGCTATAAATCCTGAAGATGGATCAGAAAAATGGTCATTTGATGAACCAGAAGGTTGGACTTTATCCCCTCCTGCAGTTGCTGAGGATGGAACCGTCTATATCGGAAGTACAGATGGTAATCTTTATGCCGTGAATTCTGACGGAACGGGAAGATGGACATTTTCCACTGATGAAGAGATATATGCATCACCTATCATCGCAGAGGATGGAACGGTTTACATAGGCTCCTATGATGATCATATCTATGCCGTTGATCCAGCTGATGGAAGTGAACTTTGGAGTTTTGAAACTGAATCTGAAGTTAGAAGAGAGGGAGCTATCGGAGATGAAGGGAACATTTATTATGCTTCTTTGGACGGAAATCTTTATGCAATCACACCTGAAGGTGAAGAGATTTGGACATATGAAGTCGGTGAGGACATCTTTACAAGTCCGGCGATAGATGAAGACGGAACTATATACTTTGGTTCACATGATGAAAGACTTCACGCGTTAGGGACACCAACTGAACCTCAACCTCCATCAAAACCAACAGTGTCGGTCTCAGATCGTGAAGTTCATTTGGACTGGGATGAACCTGCTGATGGTGGATCACCGATAACCAATTATAATATCTATAGAGACGACGAGAAGATAGATCAAACGGAAGTCATAGAAGAGATACTGTGGATACAAGATGGCGAACATGATTTCGGTGTTTTTTCCGTAGTCGAGTCTGACGGTGTAGTTTACAGTGGTGCTGGTGATGATACTGTGATGGCTTATGATAGTGAAGACGAAGAAGTATTATGGAAACATGAAGAACATGGAGGAACCGTAATGTCAGTTTATGAAGCCGATGGTGTGGTGTACAGTGCTTCCTTTGATCAAACTATAATCGCCTATGACTACGAAGAAGAGGAAGTTCTCTGGCAGCATGAAGAACATGACAGTATTCCTAGCTCAGTATTCGAAGCAGATGGAGTAGTATATAGTGGTGCATTGGATGGAAGAGTGATAGCTTACGACAGTGAAGATGAAGAGGTATTATGGGATCATGATCATCATGCAGGTCTAATTTATGACCTTCATGTATCAGATGGTGTAGTGTACAGTGGAGCAACAGATAATTCTGTACTAGCCGCAGATGCAGATAACGGTAGTATGCTCTGGGAACATGTTGAGCATACGGATACGGTGGAAGCGGTTTATGAATCAGATGGTGTTGTTTACAGTGCCTCATTGGATGATACGGTGCTAGCTTACGATTATGAAGAAGAGGAAGTTCTCTGGCAGCACGAAGAACATGATGCAACTGTTATGACAGTGGTCGAGTCAGATGGGATCGTTTACAGCGGTGGTTTTGATGAAACCGTTATAGCTTACGACACTGAAGAACAAGATATTCTTTGGAAGCACGAGGAGCATAGAGGTACGATAAATGCGGTTTATGAGTCAGATGGAGTAGTTTATAGTGGTGGAGGCGACGATAAGATCGTTGCCGCGGCTCCGGAACTAGCTACAGATGGTACATATTATACAGACACAGAAGTAGAAAATTGGCAGGAATATACATACGAAATATCAGCAGAAAATGAAGTAGGCGAAGGAGAACGTTCTATACCGGTAAGAGCTGAACCCCGACCTGAATTGCCTGACCCACCTGAAGGAGGAGACATAAGTGATTATATCACAATAACTGAATTCTATCCACCTTCAGTGGACATCATATCTCCTGAATATAACGATATTTGGAAAGCACATTCTACTCAAACCATCGAATGGGATACTACTGAAGGAGATGGCACGATTGATTCTGTTAGAATAGAATACAGCACTGATGGAGGAGAGACTTGGAATTTTATAGCCGAAGAAGATGGGGACGATGAAAGTTTTGAATGGCAGTTGCCGGAAGAACATTCAGATGATGCAAAGATAAGACTTTATCTAGAAGATGAACATGAGTTGTTCGTAGAAGAGATCAGTGAACAATTCAAAATAATCGCTTTGGAACCACCGGAGAATCTATCTGTAGAACATATTTCCTTTGAAGATGAGGTATTGTTCTATGATGATTTAAATGACGGTGAGCCAGAAGACGGTTATGAAACTGGAGAATATCCAGAGGGTATCAATGAATGGGATGTACGAGAACACGGTGCTTATCACGGCAACTATTCATGGGACTTTGGAGATGGAGAATATCAAGAAGTAGAAGATGGTGGGCTAAGTTGGTTGAATACACCTTCTATAGAGCTACCAGAAGATTCGATCGATGCAGAATTATCATTCCAACATTGGAGAGAATTTGATCACCGGTATGACGGTGGTAATTTAAGGATATCAACCGATACAGAAGAATGGGAGATATTAGAACCCACATTCGGATATCCTGATAGTATATCAGAAGAGTTTGACAATCCTTTAGCTGGAGAAGTGGCTTGGACAGGCACATCGAACTGGGAAGAAGTGAAATTTGACTTGGGAGAATATGCTGGAGAAACAATATATCTCAATTTCAGTGCAGGAGTAGATTCTTGGGAAGCCAGGCATGAAGGGTGGAGAATAGACGATATAGAAGTGACTGCTACCACCCCTCAGATCGGTGAAAGATATCATTCTGAGAATAGATTAACATGGGACTCAAGTCCAGACGATAATCAAGAAAGTAATCAGATTTCACACTACAATATATATCGATCCGAAAAAGAGAGTGAATTGGGGTACTCCATAGAAAGTTTACACGCCGATGGTTCAGAAGTTTACACATTTATAGACAAAGGAGCAGGGACTGAAGATCAAACAACTTGGTGGTACACAGTAAGGGCTGAAACCGAGGATGGAACCGAGGAAGAAGTCGGAGTTACCGCTCAAGAACCTATTGCCCCCTATCAACCAGTTTCCCCGGCGCCAGAGGATGGTTCTGCTTCTCCACTTAAACAACATGAAAGCACTGAGTTGAGTGTAGATTTAGGTCACGGAGATCCTGAAACTCCTATGGATATAGCTTTTTACGATGCAGAAACTAATGAATTGATCGAAGAAGTAGAAGAACTCTATTCTGGTGAGAGAGTAAAAGTTGAATGGGATAAACTACCGGAAGGAGAATTTTCATGGTACGTCGATATACAAGATGGAGACTATTTGGTAGAATCAGATATATGGACATTTATCATCGATGATCAAAAACCAGAAGTTGAGATAATCGGCATAGGTGAAGGAGATGACGGAGAGTTATCGACCCCTGAAAACGGAGATATACTTGATTATAATGATGTCAAATTTTCATGGGACGGCTATGATGAGTTGTCAGGGATAGACTATTTTGAAGTAAGACTTAGAGATGAATCTCCTTGGGAAAATATTGGCAGGCAGACGAGTGTCTTGATTGAAGGTCTACTTAATGGAGAATACACCATTGAAGTTCGTGCAACAGATCAAGCGGGAAACCAAGCTATAGATGATTTAGATTTCACGATAGATACACAATCTCCAACTGTAGAGATTACTAGACCTGATTTATACCAAGTACAGAACGAAGATGAAGTCAAGGTGGAATGGTATGGGTATGACGAAATAACAGGAATAGATCATTATGAAGTAAGACTAGATGAAGAAGAATGGATTAATGTAGGTATGAATCAATCATACAGAATGAACGGTCTAGAACAAGGAGATAATGTTATAGAAGTGAGAGCAACTGATTTAGCAGGAAATCAAGAAACTTCATCAGTTATGGTACTTTATGATTCCTTAGAGCCAGTCATAGACATTATAGAACCGGAGGAAAAAGAAACCATCGAACAAGATTGGATAGAAGTTGTATGGACTGGTGAAGACGATTATTCAGGAATCAAAAGATATGAGTTACAATTGAACAATTATGCATGGATAGAACTTCCATACGAGGATGAGGAACAATCATACATATTCGATAATCTGCAAGATGGTGATTATACTTTATCTTTGATGGCTATAGACGAAGCTGGAAACCAAGCCATTGAGACTTTGGAATTTACGATAGATACGCCTGATGCAGAACTAGAAATAACTTCACCTGAGGATAAAGTGGAGAACCTTATCTACGAGGAAGATTTCACTATTGAAGGACAAACAGATGAGGTTTCATCCGTTTATGTAGGTGGACAAGAAATAGATGTGGATGAAGAGGGTAACTTTGAATATGAAACAATACTGCTAGAAGGACAGAATGTATTCGAAGTAAAAGCAGAACATCCTGACGGTGATGTGAATGAGACCAAAGTATATGCACTCTATCTACCACAGATACCGGAGATGCAGGACGATATAGAGGATTTAGATGATGAAATAGCTAATAACAGAGATGCGATAGATGATCTAGAAGATGTGACCGATCAACTAGAGATAGATATAAGTGAGTTGGAAAATGAATTACACACCGAAGTCGATAGACTAGAATCTGCTTTAGAAGAGAACGTTTCTGCACTTGAAGACGCTATAGATGAGAACAAAACGGAACTTATAGATATCATTGATGACAATATATCTATGATCGAGGATGAGTTGACTGAAATAAACGCTGATATCGACGTTATAAACACACAACTAGATGATCTAGTGGATAAATTGGATGATCTAGAAATTTACGTTGATGAAGAACTGAAAGAACTAGAGAGTTACGTCGATGATGAGGTCGGAGAACTAGAGAGTTACGTCGATGATGAAATTGAAACACTTCGATCTGAACTAGAAGGACAGCTAGAGGATGAACTGAATGATTTAGAGAGTTACATCGATGATGAGATCGGAGAACTAGAGACTTATATCGACAATGAAATTGAAGACCTTAAAGAAAAACTAGAGGCAGAAATAGACGATCTAGAGGAAGACCACGAAGAAGATATAAGCACAGCCTTCAACCTGGGGATAGTCGGCTTGATACTAGCGATACTTGCTGTGATAATAGCAGTTTTTGCTGTTATCATGAAGAAAAAAGGCGGAAGTACTTCAGAGACACAGCAAAAAGAAAATTTACAGAAAAATCCAACCACGAGTGAAAAATCTGATCAAACAAAGGAGTGAATAGATCCCCTGTTAAAACGAACGAATACCAAAACCCCTTTCCTTTATATTATTTAAGAGGAGGAGATAATGACGATCAATAATACTGGAAAAATAATTTTAATAGATCAGGATTTAGATTTTTCAACACAGGTGAAAAGAGTTATTGAGCAAGAGAGTGAATATGTCGAACTAATCATGACGACTTCAAGAGATAAGGCATTAGAAAAATTAAATGAAAGTAACTTCTGTGCCATATTATCGGCCTATAACATAGAGAGTGGGGATGACCTAGAATTATTAAAAGAAGTTAGAAAAGAAAGAGGATTAGATATACCATACATCCTTTTGATGGATAAAATGAACGATAGAGTGATGTTAAGAGCTTTAGACCTTGGTGCGAACAGAGTTTTCCACAAGAGAAAGAACGTAGTATTGTCTAGTCAAATTTTGAACAAAATTTTAAAACAAGAAATTCAATATTATGAACTGAGAAAAGAATTGGAGTATCAAAGAAAAACTTCCTCTCAAAATAATATAATTGGATACTCTTTTATTTATAAATAAAATAGCACTCATCTTTATTTGATCACGGCAAGAAGAACCCTTTCTTAATATTAATTTATGGAGGGGAAGGTGACGGGACGCTCTCTAAAAGTACTATTAAAAAAGGGATAGTAATATTTTTGCTCTTTGATCAATATTCAAGTAAGAATAAAGGTTTGATAATTGTTCCTTAAAGACCTTAACTCTTCACCCAAGAAGTAACCTTCCAAAATCTTGGATTTAGCGAGTATTGCTACCCTCTTTACCTAACCGGATAGGTAGGCGAAGAGGTCACACGTATATCTACCCGCTGATGTAATCAAAATCATCACCAAATTTTTTTACCGATAAGAGCGCTCTTGAATAAGGATGAATTGGAGATACATCCCTTTAACAAAGTTAGATTCTCACACGGAGATGGCCCTTGAAGAAGTGCTCATGGACTGGGTTTCCGAAAACGGAGCACCTCTTCTCCGCTTCTGGAGTTGGAAGGAAAAAGCGGTCACCATCGGTAGGTCTCAAAAGATAGAGAATGAAGTGGATTTAGAATTTTGCAGGAGCTCGAACATAAAGGTGATAAGGAGGCCCAGTGGAGGCGGTGCCATGTATCATGCTCCCGAAGACGAGATAGTTTACAGCGTGATAGCTCCTCGGACTCTTTTTCCTGCAGATATCACCTCTATCTACAGGAACATCTGCAGCGAATTGGTCGAAGCTTTGAGAAAGATGGGCATAAAAGCTGCTTTCACCCCTCCTAACAGCGTCACCGTTTCCAACAAGAAGGTCTCGGGATCGGCCCAAAAGATCTCAAGTGAATGTATCGTTCAACACGGTACCGTCCTTTACACTCCTGATGAAGAGGAGATGTTCTCCGTACTGAAAAAGAACACATCAGATGATAGATATATATCTTCAAACATCTCATCGGTTGCCGGAGTAAAGAGATTCAAGGATTTTTCTTTCTCAAAATTCTTCGAACGGATCGAGAACAGCTTCCTAAAGAATAGGGAATATTTTACCCAAGAATTGAGCGAAACAGAACTGGAAAAGGCTCAAAGACTAGTGAAAGAAAAATATGAAAAAGAGGTTTGGAACCTTGATCCCTAGTCCAATGGGATCTTTTCCGGATCCTCGAGATATCCTATCAGAGTATTCATGAACTCTGCGACTTCCGCCCCATCTATGACCCTATGATCGAATGAAACACTCAACTGCATCACTTTTCTAGGTACGATCTCGTCGTCTACCACCCTGGGAAGTTCTCTTATCTTTCCAGTGCCTAGTACCGCAACATTGGGTGGATTTATTATAGGTACGCCGTAAGTTCCGCCGATAGAACCGTAATTGGTTATCGAGAAAGTACTTCCTTGAAGGTCCGCCAGATCAATCGTCCTATCTCTAGCGTTTTCAACGAGCTCAACTAACTCATCGTAGATCTCGAAAACGTCTTTTAGTCCGGCTCGCTTTATAACTGGAACCATAAGGCCGTTATCCGTGGCAACAGCTATCCCCATGTTGTAATACTTCTTGACGATGATATCCTCGTGCTCTTCTACGAGTTCAGAATTCAACAGTGGATTTTCTTTCAAAGTTTCGATAGTAGCTTTCACGATCAGAGGTAAAAAGCTCAATCCTGACCCACTCTCTTCCTTCAGTTCTTCTCTCAGCTCCCAGAGTTCGGTCACATCGGCTTCGTCCATGGATGTCGCGTGAGGCGCATCGAACTTCGCCTCCGACATCTTATCGCCGATGGTTTTTCTAACACCTTTGTACTCCACGTGCTCTATATCTCCATAGAAATCATGCTTCAGTTGGACCCTAGCTGGTTTTTCTTCTTTTTCAGACTTCTCTAGATCATCCTCCGTTATCCTGCCGTCCGGTCCACTGCCTTCGATGTCGGTAAGCTCGATCCCTCTTTCCTCCGCCATCTTTCTTACTCTAGGTGTTGCTTTTATCTCCTCACCTCGATCCTTAGGCTTGGGTTTAGCAGGTTCTTCTGACTTTTCCACTTCTTCTTTTTCCATCTCCTCTTCAGGTATCTCTTCTCCTTCCTCTCCGACCACCATGATCACTTGTCCGACTTTTACCTCCTCGCCTTCAGATACAGGCAGTTTTAGGACCGTGCCTGAATAGGGTGATGACATATCGACGAGTGCTTTGTCGGTCTCAACTTTGCCTATATCCTCATCTTCCTCTACTGTATCCTTTTCTTCTATATTCAATTCGATGATAGTTCCTTCAGTTATACCTTCTCCAAGATCAGGCAATCTAAAAAAGTCTACCACTCTATCAACCTCCTTATCTTCTTTACGATCCTATCGACATCTGGTATAGCCCAGTCTTCCATCTTATAAAGTGGGAAGGGAACATCGAAACCTGTTGAGCGTTTTGGAGGAGCCTTCAAACTGAGGAGTTCTTTGTCTGCTGCTCTAGCGATTATCTCCGAAGCAAAACCCCCTGTTCTGTGGGCTTCCTGAACCACCAACAATCTTCCAGTCTTTCGGATCGAATCATGAACTGTCTCCTCATCATAAGGGTAGATAGTGCGGAGATCGACCACTTCGACAGAGATATTTTCTTTAGCGGCGTGGTCCGCAGCTTTGACCATCTTCGGGACCATAGCACCCCAACCAACCAATGTGATATCTTCTCCTTCTTTTACCACCCTGGCCTCACCGATCTCTTCGACAAGTTCACCGTCTGGAACATCCTGTTTGAATGCCCGGTACAGTTTTTTAGGTTCCAAAAAGACTACGGGATCTGGATCCCTTATACTGGAGATCATCAGACCTTTCGCATCCTTGGGAGTCGACGGTATAACCACCTTGAGACCAGGGATATGCGCGAGTACGCTCTCGAAACTCTCTGAGTGATGTTCTAAGGCCTTTACTCCGCCTCCGTAGGGGGCTCTCAAGACCATGGGAACGTTCAATTGTCCTTGGCTCCGATTCCTATACCGGGAAGCATGTGAGCTCAACTGATCTAAAGCCGGCCACATGAATCCCATGAACTGTATCTCAGCCACGGGCTTCATACCGTAAAGTCCCAATCCGATAGAGACTCCTACTATACCAGATTCGGCGAGCGGGGTGTCTCTGACTCTTTCTTCACCGAACTTTTCCAGTAAGCCCTCAGTGACTCTGAATACACCTTCATTTTCGCCCACGTCCTCACCTAAGATCATCACATCTTCATCCTTTTCCATCTCCAGATGCAGCGCGTCGTTAACGGCATCGACGATATTCATCTCGCTCATGGGAATCCCCCCTCGATCTCGACCTTTTCCTCTTCTATCTCTTTCTCTCTCAAGCTCCTCTTAAGATATTCCATCTGGCTTTTTAGATCCTCTGGAAGAACTTCGAACATGTACTTGAACATCTCTTCAGGATCGGGATCTTCGATGTTCTCTGCGGCATCGACCGCCTCCTTTATCTTATCTTCAGCTTTTTTTTCCAGTTCTTGCTGCCAATCTTCGGTCCAGATACCTTTTTTCTCTAGATATATCCTGAACCTTTTTATCGGATCTTTTTCTTCCCACTCTTTGAGTTCCTCTTCACTCCTGTATCTAGTCGGATCATCGGCGGTGGTATGCATACTCAAACGGTAGGTGAGTGCTTCTATGAGGGTGGGAACTTCTTCCTCACGAGCTCTTTGAAGAGCTTTCTTAGTGACTTCATGCACCGCTAAGACATCGTTACCGTCGACAAAGACTCCGGGGAAACCGTAGGCATGTGCTTTTTGTGCGATCGTCTCGGAATTGGTCTGCTTCTCGAACGGTACGCTGATAGCCCACTGATTGTTTTGACAGAAAAACACCGCTGGGACGTTCAACACACCGGCAAAATTCAAACCTTCGTGAAAATCCCCTTCAGAAGTAGCGCCGTCTCCAAATACTGTTAAAACCGCCTTTCCGCCTCCATCTCTTTTTATACCCCAGGCTAGACCGACAGCGTGAGGTATCTGTGTAGAAACGGGAACCGCTATCGGTAGATTGTTCACGTCTCCAGGGATCTCATTTCCTCTTGCATCCCCCATAAAATACTTGTAATTCTGTTCCAGCGCAACGTCTCTTTGGAGGTAGGCACCAAGCTCCCTGAAAGCCGGGACGAACCAGTCATCGTCTTTCATCGCGGTAGAGGCGCCTACCTGGGCAGCTTCTTGGCCTTTGATGGGAGCGAATGTTCCCATCCGACCCTGCCTCTGTAATTTCAGCGCCTTTTCGTCCGCTTTTCTGGCATAGAACATCCACCAATACATGTCTTTCAAAGTGTCATCTTCTATGTCTGGTTCTTCTCCTATCAATTCCCCTTCTTCATCCAAAACCTGGTGCATCTTTGGAGAGGATGGTTCGTGTTCTTCTAAATCCATAGTCAATCCTCCTTGATCTCTTTCCCTTCAGCCAATCTCTTTATGCGTTCGTAGTTGCTCTCTCCACATATGTACTGCTTGGTTTCTTTATTGAAAAGAAAAGGAACACCGATACATCTTTCCTCCGCATATTTCATCATCTTCGATTGGTTATTGGAGTCATGCCACACCTCGTACTTGCTGACCTTTATACCTTCTTCCTCCTCCAATCTTTCCAGCCGTTCGATAGCTCTATCGCACTCTGGACATTCCCTACCATAGAACAGCATAAGCTTTTCTTCTTCGGACAAAATTATCGAAACCCCATTAGATTTCTTATTGTAGAAAGTATGATTAATATTTTGCCGTTATATTCTCGTTAAGCGTAGGAGGTATTCACTTTTCAATCTGGACCTCTATTTTTCTCCCCAATGTATCTTCTATCGGACATCTTTTTTGTATCTTTTCAAAGAATTCATCCATCTTCTCTTCAGGGATGCCATTTATTTTATTTACCTTGACCCTGATCTCCTGTAAACCGGCTGGAACATCCGCAGTGCCCATAAAACCCCTTGGATCAAGATCACCTTCTATATCTAATTCAAAATCTTCCAGTTTCAGGTCCATCTCGTTAGAGACGGCCTCTCCTACTATACTCAAACAACCACCTAAAGAACTCAAAAGTACTTCTACGGGGTTCGGGCCTTTATTAGTTCCTCCAAGTTTCTTTGGTTCGTCCATCGTGAGATCAAAATCTCTCATCTTTGCTTCACATTCCATACCTTCTTTTTTCTCTACTTCAACCTCAAAAGTAGCCATCTCAGATCTTGCCATATTTTCACCGTTGATATATAATGGAGTTATATTTGTTAAGTGTATCGGTCGATCTATTTGTTAAAGGGACAAATATTTAAAGGAACAAAGATATATCTATACTTAAGGTGAAAAAAATGGATATACTGATATTGTTCCATTCGATGTATGGACATACTTATCAGATGGCAGAAGCTGTTGCCGAAGGAGCAAGAAGGGTAAAAGGTTCCGAAGTTGAATTGATGAAGGTAGAAGAGACCATATCGGACGAAACTTTAGAAGAAATAGGTGCTAAAAAAGCACAAGAAAGATTTGAACATATACCTGTGGCAGATATTGAAGATCTGAAGGGCAAAGATGCTATAATCTTCGGCACACCCACGCGATATGGAGATATGACCGGACAGATGAGAAATTTTTTGGACCAAACAGGTGAGCTGTGGTCCAACGGCGAACTGGTCGGAGTCGTTGGTAGTGTTTTTACCTCTACAGCGACACAGCACGGTGGACAAGAATCGACCATCTTGAGTTTTTACACCACTCTGCTCCACCATGGGATGGTGATCGTAGGTCTTCCGTATTCCTACGAAGGATTATTTGAATCCGAAGAGATATCAGGAGGAGGTCCCTACGGCGCTTCTACTATAGCGGGTCCCGAAGGTGAAAGGACGCCCTCGGAGAACGAGCTCGAGGGTGCAAGATATCAGGGAGAACACGTAGCAAAGATAGCTAAAAAGATGAGCAGTGAATGAGAACGGATTCCGAGCTTGAGCGGGTCCGTTGAAGCGAAAGGAGCACTTTATTCTGATCACAGTTTTCTCAGATGGAGGAAATCCGCGACCAGAGAAACGAAAAGCGTCGATAAAATGATGATCAATTAGGCCCGCTCTAATGCCTGAGAAGTTATCATCGGTTCCATCCAGAGAAGAACCCCTCCTCCCAGTGCGGTTAATATCCCCGCTACGCTCAAAGACTTCCCGGCAAACTTGTTAGCTTCATACCAAGTTTTCTCTCCTCCCCTCACCGTTTTTCGAGTCCGGAAGCCGTAGAGCCAATTGGGAGGTACTTTTTCCAGGATCAATGGGATGGAAAGAACTATCTCAATTATGCCGATAACGAATATCGACATTATATTTATGTTCATATCTCAAAATCTTTTTTGCGCTATTTAAATCTTCCATCATCCACTATTGGAGTGGCAAAATAAAAGAGTTTGAAAAATATATTTATACTTCCTTCATTATTATCCTTCGATCTCTAATCAATAGAGGGAGAAATATGAGAAAGGGAAGATGGTTGAGTTTGGCTGTAGTGTTCCTATTAGTGTGCAGTGTATTCGTGATGGGTATCACGAATGTTGAGGTATCTGGAGAAGAAAATACCGAAGATCGGGATGAAATAGAGTATCGAGAAGATGATGTTGAAAATGAGGAAATCCAAGAGATCGAGGACTGGTACGATCTTGACGATGTACGGGATGATTTAGAAGCGAATTATACCCTGATGAACGATCTAGATGAAGATTCTGATGGTTATGACGAACTAGCTTCAGAAGATGCTAACGAGCTGAATGATAGAGGGAAATGGGAAGAAAATGAATCTTATGAAGCAAACGATATCGTATAGGTCGATTATTTACCAGATGAGAGTGTATCTGATAGGCCGGTTGAGGCTGGAGAAGTGATAGAGGTGGATAGGTATCCTATCGGTGAAGTGATCGACGTCATCTGTATGAGAACAAGAGAATCGTTGAGGTGGGAAGAAGAAGATTTTGACGAAGGCAAGGTCAGGGTACTACAAGATACAGAATTGTCTTATGTGAGGATAGAATACACCTATGAACTTTACGAGCCGAAGACCTACTACTGCACGATACCTCACGAAAGTGAAGGACATTTCGAGGAAACTCGACACTGGGTTGAGACTGAAAAAGAAGAAGGCGAGACTTTGGGTTGGAACCCGATAGGTGAGTATCGAAATGACGGATTCAACGGTACCTTTGACGGAAACGGCCATGAGATAAGAGATCTTTATATCGATAGACCCGAAGAACCCGTTGGATTATTTTTGACTTTAGATGAAGGTGCTGAGGTAGTAGATCTAGAGATCAAAGACGTTGATATAGAGGGAGAAGCTGGAGTAGGCGCTTTAGCGGCACGGAATTCAGGGATGATCTCGGATTGTCACTCTGGGGGAGAGATAAGAGCAAAATGGATGGTCGGAGGATTGGTCCATTATAATGTCGGAACGGTTGAGAACTCCTCTTCTAGTGCCCAAGTTACAGGATATGACTCTATAGGAGATCCTACTATTGCCGCAGGAGGATTGGTAGGCTTCAATGGTGGTCACATCGATAATTCTTATGCAACAGGTGATGTTGAAGGGCGCTGTGTATTGGGAGGTCTTGTCGGTAATGGTGGATATGCATTCTCTACCGTAACTAGATCGTACGCTACTGGTGATGTTTCAGGTGAAGGAAGCGCAGGAGGTCTTATAGGATACGGGGGAGATGCGGAGATAACCTATTCATACGCTACCGGTGATGTTTCGGGTGAAGGACATATAGGCGGCCTCGCAGCTTCTTTAAGGGGAGTTATCGAACATTCATACGCTACTGGAGATGTTTCAGGAGGATCTCGAATCGGTGGTCTTGTCGGAGTGGTTTGGCAAGGAACGATAGAGAATTGCTACTCTCTCAGCTCTGTAGAAGGTAACGACACAGTTGGAGGACTGGTGGGGAGACTGAATTACCAACATACAAATGAGGCATGGGTCAACAGTAGTTTTGCCGCAGGCGAGATCACAGGAGAAGAAAACGTGACCGGCCTGGTGGCGGAAGAGGTCTATAATCCAGATGATGAAAGCGGAGTTGTAGATTCCTACTGGGATTTAGATAAAACCGGACAGAACGAATCGATCGGAGGTACAGGTCTGAATACAGAGGAGATTCAGGGAGAATCCGCTCAAGATAACCTCGAAGGTTTCGATTTTGAAGATACATGGGAGACCGTTGAAGAAGATGACGATGACGCTACAGACGATGGTTATCCGATGCTGCAGGAACTAGATAGAGAGCGGCAGATCGAAGCTCAAGGTTTAGAGGTAGAAGAAGATCCCGACTGGCTGCCTTATGTAGGGGCAGTGCTGATAGTTCTGATAATAATCGTGATAATAGCCATGCTTTTGAGCGGGAAAGGAGAATCGAAAGAAACGGAGGAAGAACGAACCGATCGTTAATCAAGTTAGCCTTCGAATCCCTTACCGGAAGGCA
This sequence comes from Thermoplasmata archaeon, assembly GCA_003554965.1. Taxonomy (GTDB): domain Archaea; phylum Thermoplasmatota; class Thermoplasmata; order Halarchaeoplasmatales; family Halarchaeoplasmataceae; genus Natronoplasma. The sequence goes on from PWHR01000063.1 coordinate 25,161, forward strand.
CCGTGATCTTTCAACCTCTGAAATCAGTGAACCATTCTGTGGAAAAGTCGACAGCATCTTTCAGAGAAAAGTATCTGCATTCAGCTGATCCTATGCTTAATCTTTCTACTTCAAATTCTTCTTCAAACTTTTTGCCTATCTTTTCGAACAGATCATCCCTGTATTCGATGTCTTTATACTCTTTCCAAACTCTTTTACCGTTTTCCTTAACAGGACTTCCTTCTGTACGCTCCTTAGAATCCGGCGCTAGGTTCTCACCGAGATGGAAACACGTATTCCTATCGTAACCCACTCCTACCAAGAGTACATATGCATCTAGATCGTAAAGCAGCTGGAGTGGAGAGTCCTTCCCTAAAGGAAAATCAAGAGGGTGATCCTCGACGATCAGTTCAGCGTTAGGACCTTTAGCCGCGAAAGATACCACTGGGTGATAGCTCCTTTTTACTCCGGGCCATTTTCTGAATACTTCCGGTATCTTCCCGACGCTTCCCACAGGTGTTATCTCAGGATCGAAAGCGGGCATCTCTTCTCTGATCGTTTTCCACCAAGACTCAGGCACGGGAGGATTTTCCCAGCTCGACGGATCAGAATGACCACCAGAAAAAGTGGGCATCACGAGGGTGCCGGAAGAGATCGCTTCTAGGAAAGCTTGGATGACAGCCACTTCTCCCCCGCAGACCCAACCGATAGAACTCAAGGAAGAATGAACTAATAGATCCCCATCTCTATCGATCCCACCATCTAAAAGGTCTTTTTTGATGCTTTTCACCGTCCTGGGCTGATCCGTTTTTTCCACCAATCTTTTCTCATCCATGTTATCCCTACATCTAAAATTTAGCATCGTATCCATTGATCAGAACTCATCCTGTTCCGTTCTCTCGATTATCTCTTCCTGAAGTCCTTCGGGCAAGTTAACAAAATAATCACTGTAACCCGCTACCCTCACCATCAGATCTCTGAAATCTTCAGGTTTCCCCTGAGCTTCTCTCAACAGGTCGGCACTGACCACGTTGTACTGTACATGATGAGCGTCCATCTTGAAGTAACCTCTCATCAGTTGACCGAGCTTTTCTCTAGTCGCTATGTCCTGAACCAGATCAGGTGAGAGCTTTTGATTCAAAAGAGTTCCTCCAGATATCACATGATCTAGTTTTCCCACTGAGCGGAACACTGCACCGATCCCCTTCCTATCGGCTCCCTGGACAGGTGATATACCCTCAGATAATGGTTTACCAGCTTTTCTACCGTCCGGAGTCGCCCCACACACGCTTCCGAAGTAGACGTGGACTGTGGTGGGTAAACCGTAGACCCTTCGTGAAGCCTTTCTCACCGGAGTCTTGTCGTAGTCTTCCACTATATCTATACATCTTTCCAACACTCGCTTCGCGATATCGTCTGCAAAATCACAGTCGTTCCCGTATCTAGGAGTTTTATTTAGGAAGATCTGTCTCATCTCCTCACGATCCTGGAAATCATTGCCTAAACCTTCCAAAATCTCTTTCATATCGAATCTCTCCTCTTCGAAAACGTTGTGTTTTATGGAGGAGAGAGAATCAGTTATAGTTCCCAAACCGACGACCTGTAAATATTGAGTGTTGTAGCGTGCACCACCGCTGTTGTAATCTATTCCATCTTCTACGCAGTCCTCTATCCAGAGTGATAAGAAAGGTACTGGCAGCTCATCATCATATATCTTTTCGACTATGTCGTTGCCTTCCTGTTTTATCCTGATGAAGTATTTTAGCTGTTTTTCAAACGCTTTCCAAAGCTCATCGAAGGTTTCAAAATCACCAGAAGCGCTGGTTTCGGGTCCTATCTTCTCGCCGTTACTAGGATCGACGCCACCGTTAAGTGTGATCTCAAAAACTTTTGCTAGGTTGAAATAACCCGTAAGGATGTAACATTCTTTGCCGAAGGCTCCCGTTTCAACGCAGCCGCTCACTCCTCCACATCTGGCATCTTCAATAGACTTACCCTGCCTCAGCAGTATCTTTATCATCTCGTCCTGGTTGAAAAACGGAGGTTCGCCGAACCCCGGCTCCACCACCTCTAAAGCATCATATAGAAATCTATCCGGAACCTTCTTGCTGATAAGGACAGCGGTGTTCGGCTGAAGGGTCCGCATATCATCCAAGGTCTCCAGCAGTAGGTAGGAGACTTCGTTCACACCGGAGCGTCCATCCTTCCATACACCACCTATATTTATCTTGGTAAAATCATTGTAAGTATTGCTCTCCTGGGCGGTAACGCCGACTTTTGGAGGTGCGGGTTGATTGTTGAATTTTAGCCAAAAAGCTTCCAGCAGTTCTTTGGCCTCTTCTCTAGACAGATCTCCTTCTTCATAGAACGGGTGAAGGTGCTGATCTAAACGTCCAGGATTGAAGGAATCCCAGGGATTGGATTCCGTTGTGATGCCGACATGTACGAACCAGTAGTGCTGCAGAGCCTCCCAAAAAGTGCTTGGAGCTTCAGCGGGAACTTTTGAACATATCGAAGCCATCTTTTCCAGCTCCGCTTTTCGCTCTTCATCTTCTTCATCTTCCGCCATCCTCTTCAACTTCTCGGAATATCGCTCTGCATAGGCGATCATCGCGTCCGCAGCTATCTTCATCCCTTCCAATTCATTCAACTTTTTACGATCTTCTACTTCCTCCATCTTCTCCTCTATTTTGGAAACGATATCTTTTAATCCTTTATCGAATATCATTGAGCCACCGGCGGTGTGTCCCGGGGCACGCTGTTCCATGAATTCCGTGAAGACACCGGCCTCGTAGGCTTTTTTCCATTCTTCGCTCACGCTGTCGAATATCTTCTCTCTTATCGTTTTCTCCTTCCAATAACTGTGTATCTCTTCCTGGTACTCCTTCTTTTCTTCTTCGTCGATCCTGTATGGATTCTTTTCCCTAGAATCTAAAATGTCAAGATCTTCTTTATCATGGCAGCAGACTTCAGGATAGGTGGGAACTTCTTTTGGACCTGTACCCCTTATCCCGACGATGAGTTGACCTTTTTCCACAGGAAGACTGACATTATCCATCATATATTTAAACGCTAAAGCTCTCTGTATAGGGGCAGGATCCTCTTCTGAGAGCACTTCTCTATAAAATTCGGTAATCAGTTCCGCTCTTTCAGTGGAGATCTCGACCTCCCTCTCAACGCTTTCATCTCTCAATCTTTTGATCCTATCGTTTATCGGAGCTATGGAGGATCTTCTCTCTTCCATCTCTTCTTTAATATCCAACCTTTCTCCTTCCAAATCATCCACCTTCTTTGACATCATAACCTTCGTCCTCAAATCTCTTTCTAACACTTTCAAACCTTTGACGGGAGATATTTTTTACTTCCAACTTATATTCCTTTCCAAGTCTATTATATTTTTCTTTTACACCGTGGTAAGGCAGCAGGTGTATCTCTTTAACGCCCTTGAACTGCGACAAAAACTCGATGATAGAACCTATATTCTCATCTGTAGCGGTTATCTCAGGTATCAGCGGTATCCTTATCCATACCTCGTTATCATGATCCAAAAGAGTCTGTAGATTTTTTAGCACATTTTTATTGGTAAGACCGGTGTACTTTTCGTGCAGCTCTTCATCTATGAACTTCAGGTCGTATAGGAAAAGATCTATCTTATCTATCATCGATTCAAACTTCTCTGGATCGACATGACCCGAGGTGTCTACCGCGACGTGAATACCTTCTGCATCACACCTTTCTACCAAGCCTTCCATGAGATCGTATTGGAAAAAGGGCTCTCCTCCGGATAGAGTTATGCCTCCTCCAGAGGTATCATGAAATAGCGTTGATCGATCGATCTCTTTGAAGATATCCTCAACTGAGACCTCTCTTCCTGTGATCTTTAAAGCTTCGCTGGGGCAGACCTCGGCGCACCTGCCGCAAACCTCACATCTCTTCCTGTCGATCTGTACCCCTTCTTCCGATTCAGAGACTGCATCTTTGGAACAAACTTCTGAACACCTTCCACAATCGATGCATCTAGCTCGGTAGAAAAAGAGTTCATCCTTCTTCTCGATCCCTTCTGGATTATGACACCACCAGCATCGAAAAGGACAGCCTTTGAAGAAAACAGTGGTCCTGATACCGGGACCGTCGTGGACCGCGAAGTCCTTCATATCGAATATCTTACCTTTTACCATGTCAGTCAAAAAAGGCTGAAAGGACTATTTAGACGTTGTTGGGAGACTTCACCAAGGTACCCACGCAACAATTATATTTAGCTAAAACTTCTTGATCTGTCTATGGACGGCAAAACCGAAGAGATAAACTTAACTGAGATCCAGCCCAGTGAGCTTTACTTGAGTTCGGATCGGCTGCAGAGCCTGAAAGAGTCCGATAAAGAACTGGAGCCCCTCCCAGTGAAAGAGATCGGGGACAGACTCTTCTTCACTGACGGCCACCACAGAGCGTTCACACTCATGAAGAAGGGAAGAGAAAAGATAAAGGTTCAGCGGGAGGAAGAAGAGCTAGATTGGCTCGAATATCTGATCTGCGTGGATTGGTGTGAGAAAGAAGGCATCGAAGAGATATCGGATCTGAAAAACAGGATAGTCAAGGAAGAAACTTTCAAAGAAAAATGGATCGGAAAGTGCCAGGAGATGCATCAAAAGGTCGATGACGATATATTTGAACACTTCATCGAATTTGAAGAAGTGGATGAAAAAGATATCAAGAGTGATATATGTGAAACGGTGCTGAGATCACTACCCCAGTATTTCGGAATAGAAAGAGCAGTCAAAGATTTCGTTAAAGTAGTCCGGGACAAGTACTTTTTATCTGTCAAGATCGGAAACATACCAGTCGGTTTCGCCTCGTTGAAGGAGCACAATGAATTCACTTCCGAGCTCTACGTTATTGGCCTGGTGGAAGAATTACACAGGAATGGCATAGGTAAAAAATTGATGGAAAAAGTGGAAACATATCTTTCGGACAAGGGGAAAAAGTACTTGACAGTCAAGACCCTGGGTCCTTCACGTGAGGACGATGAGCCCTACGACAAGACCAGGGATTTTTACAGAGCTGTCGGATTCGTCCCTCTAGAGGAGTTCGAAAGTCTTTGGGATGAAGAGAATCCATGCCTGTTCATGGTCAAAGCGATAGAAAATTAAAATATCTAATATATATTGTTGATTTATTCTGATTTTCATAATAACCAACTTTTTGATATATGGCAGGGTTAAAAGGATGGAATGTATGTAAATCTGAAAAAAAGACATCCTAGATATATCGATGATGATCAATCATATAAGAGTTCACTAGCCTCCTGACACCTTTTTTTCCAAAGATTTATATCATGGGAATCGAAATAATCTAAAGCTGAGTCTAAATAATCTTTTGCCTCTCTTTTTTTATCTGTTTTTATTTTAAAAATCCCTAGCTCATATAACAACTTATAGTATTCAACATTATCTTTTATATCACTGATTATATCTTTGGCTTTTTGTAATTCTTTTTCCGCCTTTTCCACCTCACGCTCTTCCTTGTATATTTTACCTAAAATTTTATGGCTTATACCTTTTTCTTTTTTAGCTCCGATTTTTTCACTCAGCTCAAGAGCCTCTTGGGCGGCTTGTAAAGCCATATCTAGCTTGTTTTTATCCATATACAATTCGGCTAGACTATTTTTTGTGTGGATTATTCCAATCTTGTTGTTGATCTCTTTTTCCATTTTTAAACTTTTATTGTAATAGCGCTCGGCTTTTTCGCGATCAGACTTAAGATGATAAATCCAACCAATGTTGTGTAGTGAAGTACCGAGACTGGTTTTGTCCTCGATTTCTCTTCTAAGGACGAGTCCTTTTTCGTAGTAGTCTAATGCTTTATCTAATTCTCCCATGTCTTCGTATACACTGCCTATATTGTTGAATGAGTTGGCTATCCCCGACCTATCACCTATCTTTTTTCTCATGTCTAGACTTTTTTCGTGATATTCTAAAGCTTTATCTATACGTCCAATTGAATGGTAGATTAGTGCGATGTTGTTCAGAATACCGTCTAATCCTTTTTTAGCCCCTAATTCTTTCTTTATCTTGAAACTTTTTTTATAATAATTCAAGGCTTTATCCAATTCGCTTTCGTAATAATATATGCTCCCTAGATTAACCGTCGATTTCCAAAGTCCAGAATAGTCTTCAACCTCCTTCCAAAAATCTATCGCCTTTTTCATATTTTTCTTGGCTCGCTGATAATTTCCCTTTTTGATATTGAGATTGCCAAGATTATGAAGTGCTTGGGATAATATTCTTTTATCATCTATTTTTTTTGCTATCTCCCTCTGTTTCTCAAATATTTTTTTTGCTTCTTCATGATCTCCTTTTCTGAAGAGAACATTACCTTTAGCATCCAATAACTTACATTCTAAGTCAGACTCATCGACTCCTAATTTAAGTCCTTCATTGACCACATCTAGTGCATCATCATACCTACCTAATCTAGAGTGAATTTTACTCATCTCAGCAAAGCTCTTAATTTTGATTTTTTCATCATCAGATTCGTTACAAAGTCTATCGAAGATATCAACTGCTCTACCGAAATTCCCCACAATCTTATTGACTTCTCCTAACCTATAAAGTATAGATGGTTCGTCCAGTTCATCATCACAAAGAGACAGAGCCTTTTCATAGATCTTTATTGCATTATCGTGGCCGTAGACTTTCTCGGCTTCTTTACCCGCTTGATAGTAATAATCTACAGCTTTTTCTGTGTTTTCAGCTTTTTCAAATTGATAACCTAGATAATAATAGTTTTCGACATCCCCTTCCCCGGAGAACTCTTCTATCTTTTTGGCAACCAGGCTGTGGAGTCTTTTTCTTTTGAAATGAGGTATGTCATTATAAACCACCTCATTAACAATGTTGTGTGTAAAAATAAAACAATCTTTCTCAGGTATCTCTTTCCATATATTTTGATCCAATAGTTCGTGAATGATATCTAAAAGCTCTCTTTCTTTTACCTCCGATACCTGTTCCAGCAACTCAAAAGGAACCTCAATACCGATCACACATCCTATAGCGCAAATCTTTCTAGCCTTTTCAGAAAGACGGAAATTTAATCTCCTTTTTATCACTTCCTCAATGACTTCAGGAATATCCAAATCTTTTGGATCAGTCGGATAATCATTTAGGCTTATCGGTAATTTTTTCTCATCATCCAATAATTTGATGAACTCTTTTATGAAAAGAGGATTTCCACCAGATAACGAGTATATAGGGGTGATGAAGTCAGAAGGAAGTTCTTGAGAATTCAGAAGAGAAGCTACTAATTCCTTAGTATGTTCCCACTTAAAGGTATCAAGGACTATTTTTTCGTATTGATGTCTCCTTTTGAGTCCTTTCAACATTTCATCTAGAGGATGATTTTGATCGATTTCTTCGGGTCTAAACGCACATAGGAAGAAGACAGGATATTCTGAAACATCATCAATCAAATAATTCAAAAGCGTTATCGAAGCTTTATCAGACCACTGAAAATCATCAAAAAAGATAACTAGCGCTTTATTCTCAGCCAAGCTTTTCAGTTCTTTACTAAATTCAAAGAACCGCGAACGCCGTTCAACATCAAAAGATTTTTTTTCCCTGATCAACCTTTCATCACTTATTTTTTCCCTCTCAAATATCCACTGCATTGAGGATTTATCATCCATGTAACCACTGAACGCTTTTTTGAAAGGAAGGTAGGGTTCGTAGGTGTCGCGGTATGCTTTTCCTTCTAAAAAAATGAGATCGTGATTTTCTAAACTCTGTTTGAATTCTCTTGCCAATGTAGTTTTACCTGTTCCCGCCTCTCCTTCTAAAAAAACAGTCATACAATTTCCTTTTTTACAATTATCTAGTCGATCCATTAAAAAATTCAATTCATCTTTTCTATCTATAAACCTACTTTTTTCTTTTTTATTTTTTTCAGTCAAATCTAAAACATCATTTTTGACATTTATAAGCGCATATAGCAAGGGGTCTTGATCATCGATATATTGATCTAACATTTTACCGTTGATTTTCTTTTTGATGTCAGGAGTTTTTATCTTGAATTTATGATCTTGAAGGGTGTCTCGTAATTCTTTTTCTCTCTTTTTACCTTTAGATGTTAAGAAATAAACCTTTCTTTTTCTACTCTGTGTATTTTCTACATACATCTTTTTTTCTTTGACTAATCCTTCATCCATCATCTTTCTAAGAATTCTACTGATATGACTACGACTACCCTTTACTTTTTCTGCGATCCCTTTTTGAGAAATATCATACTTCGCCTGTCTTCCCTCATATTGATCTTGTTCATAACTCCCCAGATGAAGGAGAACTCTATGTTCTATCTTTGGTTCCATGGGCCTCTTACATGTATATTCAGAAGCTTATTCTTATATCTTGCCCACAATACACATTAAAGACCCTAGTACACATGTGTGACCAACATTGATATATCACCGAAATACTTTTTTTGATGAGAATATGATGAAGAAAAGCCACTATGTTTTGAGTATGGTGATAGCAACTCTACTAGTGATATCATTATTTTCAGTAGCTGCCGGAGCTATAGTTGATTTAGATACGTCCCAACCTTCTATCGAGGAAGAACTTGGTATCGATCAGAACGAAATGGATAGTGAGTCTCTGGAAAAAGTAGGTTCTGAGGAATATGAAGAGATCTCTCCAATAAGGATAGATGACGACGATGATCTTGAGGATGCTGCCGATGAACACAACTGGCCTGGAGACGGATCTGAGGAAGATCCTTACATAATCGAAAATTATGAACTAGACGGTGATGGCTACGGTTACGGTATTTTCATGGGTAATGTAACTGATCATTTTATAATACGTGAGAACTATATTCACAGTGCAAGAGGTGATGACGAACCTTATTACGAAAACAGTGGTATCTATATTTACAATACTACAAATGGAGAGATAAGAGATAATGATCCGATAACGAATAACGATTTTGGAATCAGGATGGTGAATTCACAGGAAAATCTAGTGATAAATAACAATGTTTCAGAGAACGAAGGTGAGGGATGGAATGATGGACACGGCATTTATATAGAAAATTCTGATTCCAATAGTTTCGAAAACAACACTATATCAGAAAGTGAAGATATTGGGATGCTTGTAGAAGCCTCCGATTACAACGACTTCTTGAACAACGAGGTATCCTACAATGGAGAATTTGGGATCATACTGCGAGACACGATAGGAAACGAGTTCGAAGACAATGAGATGATCGATGACGGCATTTGGTTTGAAGGAGATGAAATGGAGAATTGGGACAGCCACACCATTGACGAGTCAAACACAGTCAATGAAGATCCGATATATTATTGGGTCGAAGAGTCAGATGATACAGTTCCAGATGATGCTGGGCAGATAATTTTGGTCAACAGTACGGGTGTGACAATAGAAGATCAACACATAAGTGAAACTGATGTAGGTATAACTCTTGCCTATTCTAATGAAAACACCATCACGGATAATACCGTTTTAGATAATTTTTGGCATGGTATCCATCTAGAGGAATCTCATAGAAACGATCTGGTAGATAATACAGTGGAAGAAAACGAACATGGTATATTCTTTTTGTATTCTTCTGAAAACACTATAATTGATAACGAAGTCCATTACAACGATTGGCATGGCATATCCTTAAGGGATTTCTCGATGTCTAATACTATATCTGAAAACAACGCTACAAACAACGGTGTTGTTCAAACAGCAGCAAACGCGATATACCTTAGAGATGATTCGAACGAGAATCTTGTTACTAACAATACCCTTTCAGAAAATCCTAGAGGGATCTTCATTAGAGAGACCAGCGATAATCATATAGAGAATAATACAGTTACAGATAATGAAGATAGCGGAATAAGATTGTTCATTGAAAACGAAAACAATAAGGTCATAAATAACTATCTCGAAAACAGCGGAGAAAGACACGGTATAGGAGTTCACCGCTCGGATTCAAATGAGATAATTGACAACACGATATTAGACCATGAAGAGTACGCAATTGAGATTGAGGGGGATTCAGAAGATCTTTACATAAGTGGCAATGAGATGGTACAAGGTGGTTTAGGTCTTTCAGGTACTATACTTGAAGGCTATAATACTCACGAAATACATGAAAACAACACAGTCAACGGTGATCCTGTTTATTACTGGAGAGACCAAGACGGAGGGGAGATACCATCTGACGCCGGACAGGTAATCTTGTCTAACAGTACAGACGTGACAGTCGATGGTTTGGAGGTGAGCAACGCATCTATGGGAATCAACCTCGGCTTTTCGGAAGATATCACAATTACTAACAACATCGCTAACGATGGAGATTTCGGCATCAGGATGCAGGAGTCACACAACAATTTTATCAAGAATAACGAGCTTTCTAGGAACATTTTCTCCGGACTCTATGTGTATGACTCCGATTATAATGAAATCGTTTCTAATACTGTATCTGACACGATTGACCTTTACGGTATCTACCTTTTCAATTCAGATGAGAGTGTACTCTATCACAATAATATAGTAGATAATGAATTCCAGGCTTATAGTTTTGGTTCTGAAACCAGTGAATGGGACAATGGTTACCCAGATGGAGGTAACTATTGGTCCGACTATGATGGAGTCGATCTCTATCACGGAGAGGATAGGGATCAGCCAGGAAGCGATGGAATAGGAGATACGGAACACGACGGAGATTTTGTCACCGATGAATATCCTCTTATGGAACCCGCTGAGACCCCTCATGTCAGGATAGACCATCCTAACGATCATCCGGAAGAAGATCAGTATATCACCGATGAAGAGGTAACCATTGAATTGAGCGGTATGTACAGATATACAGATACGCTTTATTATGAAATACGACTGAATGAAGGCGATTGGATCGACTTAGGAACTGATTCCTCTTATACGTTCGATGATCTCGAAGATGGAGAGTACGGATTAGAAGTGAGGGTAAGCGATGGAGAAGGAAATACAGATTACAATAGTGCAGAATTTGTTCTCGACACAGAAACACCGGTTCTAGATATAACTTCTCCTGAAGAGGGGACAATCATCTCTGTTGATACCTTCACTGTGGCATGGTCAGCCTACGATAACACTAGTGGTTTGGATTACAGTGAAGTCAGATTGAATGATGGGGAATGGACCCAGGTCGGTAGAGCTACTGCACACACTTTCACTGAACTCGAGGATGAAGAAAATATGATTGAAGTAAGGACATGGGACCAAGCAGGACATAACTCTACAGATGAATTGATGGTCGAAGTAATGACAGAGCCTTCACTAGATATAATAGCCTTCGAAAATGACGTAGAGACTGATGAAGCGATGATATCTGGAGAGGCAGAGGAAGGAGTAAATGTTTGGATAGATGATGAGGAAGTCGAACTGGACGAAGAGTTCAGCTTCGAGGAAACAGTGATGCTCGAAGGAGGCGAGAACTACATCGAGATAGTCGCTGAAGACGAAGCTGGTAACCAGAACACGAAAGAGATCACCGCTGCATACATACCACAGATTGATGAACTAAGAGGCGAAATAGACGATCTGAGAGAGGATCTAGAAGGCCAGATAGACGAGCTGAGAGGAGACCTAGAAGTCCAGATAGACGATTTGAGAGACGATCTAGAGGATGTAGAGGAAGATCTACAAGGTCAAATAGATGATCTCGAAGGCGAGATAGCTGATATAGAAGGCCAGATAGATGCATTGAGCAACGATCTAGAGGATGTAGAGGAAGATCTACAAGGTCAAATAGATGACCTAGAAGTAGACATTGATGATATAGAGGCTGACATAACAGAGATCGAAGATGACATAGATGGTATAGAGAACGATATAGCGGCACTAGAAGATGACATAGATGAGGTATGGACCGAGTTGGAAGGATTCCAGGAAGAGCAGGAAGAGATAGACGAAGATCAAGACGACGACATCGACATGGCTAGAAATCTGGGGATAGTCGGTATAGTTCTGGCTATACTTGCACTGGTCATTGCGATAGTCGCCATGATGAAGAATAAGGACGAAAGTGAATCAATATCAGCAGAACAGGACGAAGAAGATATTTTATAAACCCACAAAACCCCTTTTTATTTATTATTTGAAAAGCTTTGGTGGAAATATGTCAGGCATGAAAAAGAAAACATTAGCTCTGATATGCACGAGCATTATGGTGATTTCATTATTCGCTCTCATTCCAGGAGGTACTGTAACAGGAGAAGAACAATCTAAGGAAGTAATACTAGTAGAGAGTGCAAATCTAGAAGATGTTAATTCGCTGGAAGGCATGGGCGTAGAAATTTTGGATCAGTACGGACAATATACTTTGATAAATGCAGAAGAAAAGACTATAGATAACATACAAGAAAAAGGCTATCAGATCGATACTCTTTCGGAAAGTTCAGAGATACATGTCAAGGGCCATACTTTTGATATTGAGGATAAAGAACCGGATTTGGATGGCGATATGAGCATCGAAAACCGAGATGATGGTGAAGAAGGCATTCATATAATAAACACAGTTGGTCCGGTCAATCCTGAATGGATCGAGATCCTAGAAGAAAAAGGGGTGGAGATAATAAATTATGTGCCTAACTATGCTTTTGAAGTGATCATGACCCCTGAGCAAGCAGAACAGGTCGAGGAACTGTTTTTCGTTGACTGGGTTGGAATTTATCAACCTGAGTTCAAGATGCACAGTCAGATTGAAGAGGCCATGGATAAAGATATGGCACTCAATGTCAGATTAAGACCTGGTTTTGAACCAGGCATTTTGAATCAGATCAACACCGAACTTGATGTTCTCGCTCAGGAAGATCTTCGAGAAGACGGTTATCGTTTGACTGTAAATGTTGATTCTATCGACGAGGTGAAAGATCTTGCAGTAGAAAACGATGTGTACTATATTTCACCATATGTAGAACCGGAACTCCATGGTGAGATAGATGCTCAGATAATAGGTGGTGGGGCTTGGATTATGGACGATGAACATGGCACTCCGGATGAACCCTATAGGAAACATGGAAATTATGGTGGTTATATCAATCAGATAGGCTATACCGGTCAAGACGTCACAGTAGCTGTCGCCGATACTGGAGTTGGAGATGGAACAACTGGCGATGCCGGACATCCAGATTTCACAGACAGGGTGATTGATGGATACGGGTTTAATGATGAGGACGAATGGCAGGATGGCCATGGTCATGGCACGCACGTTTTGGGATCGGCAGCTGGAGATACCCATCACGGTGGCGGTGAAGAAGTCATTTATGAAGGTGTTTATCCAGGATTTGCCCCATATTATATGGGACAAGGTTTAGCTTCTGAATCTGAAATATTTTCAACTAAAATATTCGATGATGGTGGAGCTTTCTTACCTGAGGAGTATTATCCGATAGTTGAAATTCCTGCCCAGGAGAGCGATACTTATGTTCATATGAATTCATGGGGTGCTGGAACTAGAGGTGAATATAGCGATTCTGACGAAGCATATGATCAATTAGTAAGAGACGCTGATAGAGACACTGAGAACAACGAAGAAATGGTGATAACAAGTTCTGCTGGAAACGACGGTCAGGGAGGTGAACAAACAACAGGTAGCCCTGGTCATGCTAAAAACGTCATATCTGTAGGTGCTACAGAAACTTACAAACCAGATGGAGGTGAGCACGGAGGTAGTAACACTGATAATCCAGACATGATAGCGGACTTCAGTTCACAAGGTTGGACCGAAGATAATCGGATAAAACCCGATGTGGTTGCGCCCGGAGATAATATAATTTCAACTGCTAGTCCTGAAGCCCACGGAGAGCCCACTTATTCTTGGATGTCTGGAACATCGATGTCTAATCCAGCCGTTGCTGGTGCAGCTGCAGTGGTGGTCGAATGGTACGAAGAAAATTTTGATAAAACTCCTAGTCCTGCGATGGTGCGCTCTCTACTCATAAATACCGCCGAACCACTTGATGAAGAAAACGGTAATACTGGGTCCGTACCCAATCGAAAAGAAGGTTGGGGTATGGTAGATATATCAAAATTAGAATACCCCTATGATTCTCCTATACAATTCACACTTGAAGATCAGGATTCTTTGTTAACAACAGGAGAAGTAGATGAACATCTAGTTTCGCCTATGGAAGATGACGAACCTTTAAAGATTACGGTTACTTGGACCGATGAAAATGCTTTAGCTGGTGACAGCGAAGGAGGTACACCTACTTTAAAGAACAATCTCGATCTCGAGGTCGAAACCCCTGATGGAGAGATAATAAGAGGTAACTCTTTTGATCTCTCAGGGGACGGAGAAAGCGATGACGGTTATACTTACCCAGAAGCAGAAGTCATGGATGACTTCGATTATAACGAGGACGGATGGGACGATGTTAACAATGTTCAAAATGTGTTTATACCTCCGGAAGAGCTCGAAGATGGGGCTTACACAGTTAGAGTAAAAGGTACTAACGTACCTAGTGATGCTAACAATGATGGACAACCCAATCAGGACTATGCATTATCCGTATTCAATACAGAGCCTCCTTCAGACGGTATTATACGGATGGACAGTGATAGATATGCTTTAGAAGATGAAGTAGGTCTTACGGTTTTAGATGGTGAGTTAGGTGAAGAAGAATATATCGATATTGGCATCTATAGTGATACGGATCCAGAAGGTTTGAACTGGACACTTCAGGGATCAGAAGAAACTTTCGAATTCACAGGAGAAGTTCCTATTTCAGAGAGCGAAGGAGAAGATGTATTAAAAGTTAGCCATGGTGATTCAATCACTGCTGAATACTGGGATGAAGATATAGGAGACGGAACCGGGTCGTTGAAAACAACAACGGCATATGTGGATGGTGAGAGTCCATATCCCCCTCTTTTGAGAGAGGTCGACTGGTACGGATTTCAAGAAGTGGATTCCTATCATGACGATGTAGAAGACGGGGATAAAGGTTATACTATTGAAAAATCTCATACAAATGCTAGTGATTGGGGGATTAGATCGAATGACGCATCTGTCGGTAATCATTCTTGGGACTTTGGAGATGGAGAATACAATAAAACTTCAGAATATGGTATGCTTAGCTCGTTGATCTCACCAGAAATCGAACTCGAAGAAAATGCCGATGAAATCAAGTTGACTTTCGACCATTGGAGATCTTTTAATTCACTATTCGATGGAGGCAACCTAAAGATCTCAACGAATGGAACAGATGGTCCTTGGGAAATTTTAGAACCGGAAGAAGATTATGATGGAAGTATAAACGAAGGATTCGGCAATCCTCTCGGTGGAGAACCGGGATGGGGCTCTTCCGAAGATTGGGAAACAGTAACTTTCGATCTAATAAATTATACAGGAGAGGACGTACATTTCAGATGGGATGCAGGCACTGAAGCCCATGATGATGATACAGAGGAAGGATGGCGAATAGACGATATAACAGTAACTTTTGAGAATATGGAAGGAACTCAACACAATAGACTTGAATGGAGCAGTTCTCCAGACGAATATGTTTCTCAATACAACATATATAGGGCAGAGGATGCTGAAGGACCTTGGGATGATGATAGTAAAATAGATGAAGTTCCGCATAATATCAACCATTACGTAGATGAAGAAGCCGGAGAAGTAAGCGATGAGAGATGGTGGTATGTTGTCAGAGCAGAAAAAGACGTTGGAAACGAAGATGATAATGAAGTATCTCTTCGTGAGCCAGGAGGTCCTGATTTAGATATTACAGCGCCAGAGAAAAATTCTATATTTACAGAGAAAGAAGTCACAGTAGAATGGCAGGGCGACGATTCCATCGAAGATTATGAAATCCGTCTGAATGATGAAGAACCTGTAGCAGTAGGAGATGAGACTGAATATACTTTGGAAGATCTAACCGATTCAATTTACAGTGTATCAGTTTATGGTTATAATGGTGAAGAAGAGATAGGTTTTGATAATACTTATTTCATAGTCGATACGGAACCTCCAGATCTGTCTATCAAACAACCTGAGAATGATAGTTATGTGTCCGATCCTGATGTCACTATAGAATGGGATTCTAGGGATGATCTAAGTGGAATAAACTACTACGAGATTCAATTTGAAGATGAAGATTGGGAGAAAGTAGAAGAAAGTGAATATACATTTTATGATCTTCATCATGGAGAGACATATTCCGTTTCTGTTAGGGCTTGGAATAAAGCCGGTTTTAGTACTACAAGAAGTGTTGAATTTACAGTTGACACGGAGTCACCTGAAGTTGAGATGATCAGTCCTGGTGAGGGAGAAATAGTTACTGAGGAGGATCTCATAGCCGAGTGGACAGGAGCCGACGACGTTAGTGGAGTGAAAGATTATATCCTATACCTTGATGACGAGATTATTTATGAAGGTGATGCAGAAGAATTCGAAATATCAGAATTGGATTCGGGAAACCATACTTTGAGCGTAAAAGCTAGAGATTATGCAGGAAATACGGCTATGGACTCAATCAGCTTCACTATTGATACCGTGGATCCAACACTTGATATATTGTCACCGGACCATAATGAAATATTCTCACAAGACAACGTTGAATTAAATTGGACCGGACATGATAATATAACAGGAATAGATAAGTATCAAGTTGAATTCAATGGGCAATTGATTTATGAAGGAGAGTCGGAATCTTACGAGTTGGTCGATCTTGAATCTGGACATCATGTCGTTGAGATAACGGCCTTCGACAATGCAGGTAACGAGGCTATGGAGGAAGTCGAATTTATCGTGGATATGGTGTCTCCCACTGTAGAGATCACATCTCCTGAGCATGATTCGGTTCACTCGCAAGAAACCGTGATGGTTGAGTGGTCAGGCAGCGACGATCTTAGCGGTATAGACAGGTACGAGTTGAAACTGAACGGTGAACTCATCTATGAAGGAGAGGAGGAAGCATACGAACTGCACGATTTAGAAGATGGCGAACACTCTGTCCAAGTGAAGGCGATTGACAGAGTTGGTCAGGAAGGATATCAAGAGATAAATTTCATGATCGATACACAGTCTCCCCATCTAGAGATTTCTTCTCCTGAAGATGGAGAATTTTATATCGATGATGAAGTGATGGTTGAGTGGTCAGGCAGCGACGATCTTAGTGGTATAGACAGGTACGAGTTGAAACTGAACGGTGAACTCACATATGAAGGAGAGTCGGAATCTTACGAGTTGGTCGATCTTGAATCTGGACATCATGTCGTTGAGATAACGGCCTTCGATAATGCAGGTAACGAGGCTGTGGAGGAAGTCGAATTTATCGTGGATATGGTGTCTCCGACTGTAGAGATCACATCTCCTGAACAGGATTCGGTTCACTCGCAAGAAACCGTGATGGTTGAGTGGTCAGGCAGCGACGATCTTAGCGGTATAGACAGGTACGAGTTGAAACTGAACGGTGAACTCGCCTATGAAGGAGAGTCGGAATCTTACGAGTTGGTCGATCTTGACTCTGGACACCATGCCGTTGAGATAACGACCTTCGACAATGCAGGTAACGAAGCTGTGGAGGAAGTCGAATTTATCGTGGATATGGAGCCTCCAACAGTAGAGATCACATCTCCTGAGCATGATTCGGTTCACTCGGAAGAAACCGTGATGGTTGAGTGGTCAGGCAGCGACGATCTTAGCGGTATAGATAGGTACGAGTTGAAACTGAACGGCGACCTTATGTACGAAGGAGATGGAGAGACATATGAACTACAGGAATTAGAGGACGGTGAACACACTCTTGAAGCCATAGCCTTCGATACCGCGGGAAATAATCAAACAGAAATGATTGATTTTGAAATAGAGACCCCAGAGCCTACGACTGAAGCATTACCCTTGGCCGTATGGATAATAATATCTATAGTGATTGTTGCGGCTGTGATCCTCGTCGTTTACAAATGGAAGTACGAAAATTAAAAACCAACTTAAACCCTTTCTTTTTATATATTTTTTTAGAATAATTTTTAAATAGGGACCATGATCGATAATATTTTAAAAGATTTCAAGAACGTCTAAATCTCTAGTAAAATCCGTTATGAATTTAGTTGGTTAAATACAAAGGATGGACGTAAGTAAGAGGTTGATGAAAAAAGTGATAAATATCTTTTGAAAATTCAGAAGTTCGGGATATCCAACCTTTCAAGCGTCTCTTTTTTAGGTTCACCATCCTGATCCCAGCCCATGCAGTCGTAATACTGATCCAACATCTTCTCCATGTCGAAGACGTTGTCCGAGGAGGTCCCTCTTTTCAATGGTTTCTCAAATCTTTCAGGCAGGAGATCATCTTCTCTCTCAAAACCCGCTTTCACATTGAACTGTCTCTCCAGGTTGTAGATCCTTTCACCTATGCCGTGGAGGTCAGAAATAGTGAAATCAACTCCGGTAACACTTCTCAAAAATCTAGAGTAGAACTCTTCATCTAAAGCAAAAGCGCCGAACTTACACATTATCAACGAATCTAGGTATGCGTTCCTCTCCTGAGCTCTTTTCACGAGTTCCGGTTTCCCACTAGTCTTGAACCGGTCGAAGAGTTTAGGAACTCCAAATATCTCTTCCCCTATCAGATAGCCTCTGAGGTGACATCCTCCCCTATTCGAGGTGGCGAAAGATAATGCCTGACCGGCGGCCCCTCTAGGATCATAAGCAGGAAGTTCCATCCCTTTGACCGTCATTGATAATTCACAGTCATACTCTTCACACAGCCTCTTCGAACCCTCCGCCAGTTTTTTTCCAACGCCTTTCCGGTGAGCTATCTTATACAAAAGACCGGTTACATCACTTCCGAACCCTTCCATGTCATCCCAGATTCCCTCTTCCTTCATCTCCATCGCACATGCGATCGTTCCTCCTGTAGATATAGTATCAAGACCCATTTCGTTGCAGCGGTAGTTCAACTCTGTAACCTTATCCAGATCGAAAAGCCCGATGTTCGAACCGAGGGCCCATACGCTTTCATATTCCGGTCCTTTACCCTCTTTTCCATCTATTTTCGTCTTCAGCCCACATCTTATGGGACAGGAATAACAACCCTCGTGATCTTCCACTATCTCTTCTTTCATCCTCTCTCCAGAGAGTTCGTCGGCTTCCTCTTCATCCGCACACTCCCTGAAATTCTTCTTGGAGAACATACCGAGCCAAGTGATGAGATTGACCAATATCGGTGTGCCGAACTTTTTCAAGCCTCTAGATGTGACCGGTGAAGAGTCGATCTTGGAAGAGGCTTTTTTCACGTAATCTTTGAGTTTCTCCTGATCGTTCACATCGACCTTTTTAGACCCTTCCACCGTTATACCTTTCAGATTTTTACTCCCCATGACCGCTCCCAGTCCTCCCCTTCCGAAGACCCTGTATCCGTCGGTGACTATCGAAGCGTACCTGATCTCGTTCTCACCTGCGGGACCTATGACGGCGGAACGTTTTTCTATCTCATCGAAACACACGCCGGTCTTACTGCCCCAAAGATCGGTCTGAAACATCTTTATACCGTCTTCAGAGATATCGATGATGACCGGCTCGTCGGCCTGACCTTTGACTATCATTGCATCTAGACCCGCTCTCTTGAACTCCTTTCCAAAGGAGCCCCCTACATTGGAATCCGTGATGGTGCCGGTTAGTGGGGATTTAGCCGAGGCGGAAAAACGCCCTGAGGTTGGTATGGTCGTCCCGGTCAATGGCCCAGCCGAAAAGACCAGTACGTTGTCTTCCAAAGGATCAACTCTAGGATCTATCTCATCGATCAAAAGCCTTGCTCCTAGACCTCTTCCGCCGAGGTACTTTTTGAGCAGACCTTCACCTACCTCATCATATCTAACCTCAAAGGAGGACAGATCTACCCTCGCGAGTTCGTTCCACCAACCTTTCATGTCTGCTGCAAAGAGTAGGAAAATATAATTGTTTTATGGCTGAAGTTGATGCCTCCCGGCAAAAACTTTTTTATACTACAGTGGGAGTAAGCAACTCGCACAGCGACCTTTTGAAGGGATGTGGAGTTCTCCCATCAGCCTTTATGGGGTGCTGTGTAACACCGATGAAATGTGTGGACGATTATGTCCGAAATGAGGTGGAAATACATGCCAGATAAAGTATTTGTGAATTATGAAGTTCCAGACGAGTTAGTGGACAAGACCTACGAAGCAGTAGAAACTGCTAGAGATACTGGTGAAGTTAGAAAAGGTACGAATGAAGTGACCAAGTATGTTGAAAGGGGCGAGGCCGTTCTCACGGTCATGGCAGAAGATGTCACCCCTCCTGAGATCTTGGCTCATCTACCGCTCCTTTGTGAAGAAAAAGACGTTTCTTACTCTTACGTACCTTCACAGAATGAATTGGGAGCGGCATCCGGTATCGATGCACCATCAGCTTCCGTTGCGATAGTCGATCCAGGTGACGGCGAGCAGATGATCGAGGATCTCAAGAAAAAACTCGAAGACCTTAAATAAGGCTCGAGTAAAATATATCTAATTGAAAAGAGGAGTCTAAAATGGCTGCGGATGATAGTATCCCTGGTGAAGTTGTCGAGATCGTCGGCAGGACCGGCATGAGCGGTGAAGCTACCCAGGTAAAGGTCAGAGTCCTCAAAGGAGGGGACGAGGGTAGGATAATCACCCGCAATGTGATGGGACCTGTTCAAAAAGGAGACGTATTGATGCTCAGAGAGACCGCCAGAGAGGCGAAGAAGATAGGAGTGAGATAATATGCCGGAGAGTAGAGAATGTACTTTCTGCGGCAATCCGATAGAGCCCGGCACTGGTACACTTAATATAAAGAACAGCGGTCAAGTCTTCCATTTCTGCAACAGTAAATGCAAGAAGAACATGATGGAATTGGGAAGAAAGGCTAGGGAGACGAGATGGACCAAGAGACACGCTCAAGATAAAGCGATCAGGACCTACACTAAAGGGGAAGATGAGGAAGAAGGTAAGAAGAAGATCCTCAAGAAGGAAGATTAAAGGAGGATCAAAATGGAAACGACCTTTTTGATGGTCAAACCCGACGGTGTTCAGAGAGATCTGATCGGAGAAGTCATCTCTCGTGTCGAGGAGAGAGGTCTTCGGATAGTGGCGATGAAGATGCTTCACCTCGAACGAAATACCGCTGAAGAGCACTACGCGGAACACGAGGGTAAAGATTTCTATGAAACACTTCTAGACTACATAACTTCAGGTCCTGTTGTTGCTATGGCGCTGAAAGGAAACAAGGCTATCTCACTGGTCAGGGATATGGTCGGAGATACAGATCCTAAAGACGCGTCACCGGGAACGATAAGAGGCGATTTCGGTATAGATATCGGAAGGAATATAGTGCATGCGGCAGATTCTGAGGAAAGCGCAGAGCGCGAACTGGATATATTTTTTGAGGGATCTGATTTCGTGGACTACAGAAAGGTAGAAGAAGACTGGATATACGAATGAAATTTTTCGAAAAACAACTTTCATCTTTTTTCTAATATACTTATTTAGAATATCTGTTAGACATCTTCCGAAACCTTTATAAACGAAAAAAGAGTTTATATTATTGTCTGACGTAAATTGGTTTAACGTCGGACTATGAAAATAGAAGGTGGCCTAAAGTGTCGGACACAAAGCGAATAACCGTCAGAATTCCTATAGAGATGGCTGAAGAGCTGGATGAAATGGTTGAGAAGGGGGAATATTCATCAACATCAGAAGCCATCAGGACTGCTATAGATGATCTGATAAAGAATAAAAACGCACCAGAACATATTTCTAAAGTCACTGTCGATCTCCCTAAGAAGAAAGTTGGTGAGATCGAAAATCTGATCGAAAGAGGCGATTCCGTTAATGTAGACGATGCTATAAGGACTGCGGTAAGGGAATACGTTAGAGAAAGGATAAAGGAATACAAAAGAGAGTTAGAAGAGTGAATGTCGGCATCGATCAGGTTAAACAAGAGAATCACTACTCGTCACCTATTCGTTCCGCTGTACTTAAGATAGCGGCTTGACCGAGGTCTTTCATATGAAGAGGAAAAGTAAGAAGAGGAGGAAATCTAACACAGACCTTGATATCTACGTGGTCGGAGTGGGTGGAGGAGGGAATAATAGTGTTGATAGGTTGAGCAGGATGGGGGTTTATGGAGCTACCACAATAGCAGTCAACACAGATAAAAAGCATCTCCAAAACAAGAAAGCGGACAAAAAGATGCTGATAGGGAGCGATCTCAATCGAGGTATGGGTGCAGGGGGAAATCCTTCTTTAGGTAGGGAATGTGCGGAATCTGCCGCTGCAGGATTCGATAAGCTTTTTTCAGGAGCCGATCTAGTGTTTTTGACCACTGGACTGGGTGGAGGAACTGGTACGGGCGCCTCACCTTTGATAACCGAGATCGCCAGGAGGAGCGGAGCCATGGTGATCAGTATCGTGACGCTGCCCTTCTCGGTGGAAGGTAACAGGAGAAGGTTGGCGTGGAAAGGCGTACAGAAGATAGAGAACTACGCGAACACCACTATCACTCTAGACAATGACAAGCTTGTCGAGGTAAGTCCGGATATGCCACTAGATCAAGGTTTTGGTATGATGGATTCGGTGATATCGAACCTGGTCAAAGGTATAACTGAAACTGTTACCAAGCAATCACTGATAAATCTAGATTTTAACGACCTTCGCACAGTGTTGGGAGGAGGTGGATATTCAACTCTTCTCACTGGAGAGGGACACTCTGAGGAGCCTTCACAGGTGGTGAAAAATGCGGAGGGGAATCCGTTTTTGGATGCTGATTACAAAGGAGCTAGAAGAGGACTCATCCATCTCACAGGATGCTCTAGAAGCCTTTCCGTCAGGAAGACCCATGATATCGTTGGATCTGTGACTTCTAAACTGGATTCTAACGCATCGGTCATAGTGGGTGCTAGGATAGATCATAAATTCAAAAACAAGATAAAGATGATGGCCGTCTTGACAGGTTTAGAAAAAAAGAACATCAGGCCTTCGATAGAGAAGAAAGTTGTTCAAGAAGTTTATTGAACAGGGTAGCGTTTTTACGGTTTGGGCGATATCCAATTTTAAGAAAAAATGATATATAACACCGACATATAGTCTGAAACATGTTCGAAGAAGCTAGCGAGAGTGATGTGACCCGTGCGATAGTGAGGCAGTTCGGCAAGCAGTTGGAAGAGCACGCTGATTCAGAAGTGATAGTTATAGGCGGCGGTCCGAGCGGTCTTATGGCCGCTAGAGACCTTGCTATGAAAGGTCGGAAGGTCCTGGTGGTCGAAAGGAACAATTATCTTGGAGGAGGATTTTGGCTCGGCGGTTATCTGATGAATACGGTAACCGTTAGACCGCCTGGAGAAGAGATCTTAGATGAGTTGGGCATCCCCTATGAGAAGGACGGTGATCTTTACACTACCATGGGACCACATGCGTGTTCTAAACTGATCTCAGAGGCATGCGACGAAGGTATAAAGATACTGAATATGACGGAATTCGAAGACGTAGTCCTAAGAGAGAACGAGAGAGTAGGAGGCGTGGTGATCAATTGGACCCCGGTTTCTGAGCTACCTAGACAGATCACCTGTGTGGATCCGATCTCGTTGGAAGCCGATCTAGTGATAGACTCAACAGGTCATGATGCCTGCGTGGTAAGTAAATTGGAAGAGAGAGGTATGATGGAGACCAGAGGTTTCGGTGGGATGTGGGTCGACAAATCTGAAGATCTGGTCGTAGAACATACTGGAAAAGTACACGACGGCCTTGTTGTAACGGGCATGGCGGTCTCAACGACTTATGGACTTCCCAGGATGGGTCCCACATTCGGTTCGATGCTCCTTTCGGGTAGAAAAGGAGCTGAAGTCGCTCATGAACTCCTGGATTGAACTCCCATTCGAAAAGATATTCCTCTACATAGAAGAGCAAGACCACATCGATACAAAAGATTTGAAAGGGTTTATAGAAGAGAAAACTGACCGTCCCGTCGAACTCAAGGGTGGTTTTTTCCAGGAAAAGTACCACGAGGGTTTAGAAGAAAAGATCGCCGGTACAAGAGTTCGGGAAAAAACAGAAAGGGTCTTTCAGGAACCTCTTCCCAAAGAAGTCGAGATAGAGAGAAGGATCATAAAAGAAGGTAAAGAGATTCTAGGGATCATCTATGATGGATTTAGATTAACCCAGATCATGAGGCAGCTGTTGACTCAGGAAGAGAAAAGGGAGCATACAGTTGCGGTAACGAAAAGAACTGTCGGCACTCTAGAGAAGAACGAGAACCGTTATCACGTGAGGGTTATCTTGGCTTCTATCCCTTCCTTAGTCTCACTTTCTGGCATAGTAGAAGGTCCTGCTAAACCAAGAGATTACTATTTAGCGGAAAGAGGAGAGAAGGAGAAAACTCTAGATTTTCAGCCCATGCATCACGATGATGAAAGGATGCAGAGCGCAGTAGAATCCTATCTACTTCAAACGATATTTTGGCGCTTGGTGGGTGATCCTTTCTGTAGTAGAGAAAAGTGCTGTCTATACAATTCGCACTGGCAGAAAGAGGTGATCGAGAATCAGCTCGACGGTGAGTTATGTGGTGAGCACCGTGAGACTCTAAATCAGTTCAGAGAGGAAAAGCTTTCTTAATGGATCGTTATTTACCTTTCACCGAGAGGACACGCCATTCTCCGTCCTCTTCTTTCACCGTGAGTGTCTGGCCTTTTCTGTTCTCGAAAACATCGTCAAGGTAAAGGCCCATATTTTTGAAAACGGTCGGAGGAGCTGTGTAACCTTCTTCCAAGTTCATCTTGTTCGGTCTCAGTTTAACCATATTTTCTTATCTCACTATTTAATCCTCATTACAGTTTTTAATCTTTCCGCTCTGATAACGTCGTTATGTTTATAAGGTGCGAACAATGTATCATTTCATGTGAAAATTTCAAATATGAAAGGTACATGGTTAGGTACGTTAGGAAACAACGTTAGAAGTGATGATCATGAGCAGTGGTTTAGACGTCGAGAATATAAGAGAAGACTTCCCAGTCGTTGATGAGTATATATACTTCGACAGCGCATGTCTTAGTTTGAAACCTCACAGCGTAAGGAAAGCTGTGGATAGATATTATTCTGAATTTCCGGTTTGCGAGGGTAAGAGGAGTGCACATACACTCTCCACTAGACTCACGAAGGAGATCAAAAAAGGGAGACGATCAGTGAAGGAATTATTGAACGCTTCAGAGGTAGATGAGATCGCATACACCAAGAACACTACCGAAGCCATAAATACGGTTGCGAGAGGGATGGGTCTAGAGAAAGGGGACAAAGTCCTGACGACGGATAAAGAGCATAATAGTAACTTGGTTCCCTGGTTGAAGATGAAAGAATCAGTTGGGATAGAATATGAGCAGGTCAGGACAGACGGGGAGGGTTCACTCGATATGGATGACCTGAAAGATAAATTGGGAGAGGATGTAGCAATGGTCTCGATGGTGCACACCTCTAATCTTGATGGAACCACTATACCTGCTTCAGATATTGCAGATATGGTCCATGAAAATGATGCCTGTTTCATGTTGGATGGGGCACAGAGCGTACCGCATAAACCTGTAGATGTGGAAGATATCGATGTCGACTTCCTAGCTTTCTCTCTCCACAAGATGCTTGGACCTACAGGAGTAGGAGTCCTTTATGGCAAGAAGAGGTTTATGGAGGAACTCGAACCCCTGATCTACGGTGGCGGGGGTGTTAAAAGTACTAAATACGATGAAGTAACACTTCAGGATACACCTTCGAAATTTGAAGCCGGCCTTCAGAACTTTGCTGGATTGGCCGCAGTAAAACCTGCCGTGGATTATGTACAAGATTTAGGTATTGAGAATATAGAAGAGCATGAGATAAAACTCAACAGGATAGCTACAGAGGAATTAGAAGATTTAGTGAGTATAGTAGGACCTCAGGAACCAGAAAAAAGATCTGGTATATTCAATTTCCACCTTGATCAACTCGGTTGTCATGAGATGACACTTCTGATGGATGAGCGAAACATACTCATGAGAGGAGGTATGCAGTGCGTACATTCCTGGTATTCTTATAGAGGTCTAGAGGGAGGGAACAGAGTTTCTTTCTATCTTTACAATACTGAAAAAGAGGTAATGCGCTTCGTTGAGGTATTGAAAGACTTATTTCACTAAACTTCAACATCATCTTCGATCATAGATGTGAATCGGTCGAAAAGTTCGTCTACCTTTTTTTTGTCGGTGGTTTTGAAAAGTAGTTTCCCGGAGGGATAGATGCCTATCTCCACATCAAGATCAACATCTTTCACAAGCAGGATCACATCGGAGGAAAACTCTATCTCGTATCCTTTATCCTTCAAGGGTTTTTCGAAGACCTGAGGATCGAGTTTTATCTCATCTTCCGGCTCGGCTCTATAGGCGCCAGAATCCGAACACGGTTCTACCACATCGTACATCACAATTTAGATAGAAGGAAGTCTTTATACTATTTTCGGCAGTCTTGATAGATCATTAAGGAAGGGATACGTTAATAACCCCCTTATATTATGAGGATTCACAATGCGATGCGAAGAGTTCGTTAGAGAGTATCTCCCATCCGTGAAAGCCGAACTTGGAAGGATACTCTGTGAGGAATGTGATTTCACACAGACTGAGGTCTCCGAGATGCTGGATATAACTCAGCCTGCGGTTTCACAGTACCTTCAGGAGAAAAGAGGGAAGAACAAAAGGTTCAGTGAACCGATCAAAGAGGAGATCAAAGAGGTAGCCAAAGAGGTTTGTGAACTGAATAGATCCGGTGAAATCGATACGGAGAAAGTGGATGAGCTGATGTGCAGGATATGCAAAAAGATCTGAAGCCTCTTACTTGTATCTCTGTTTTCCGGTCTTTTGTGTTGAGTCAAGTCAGATTATAAAATCGAACCTCGAAAAGTTTTTTATCACTTGTTGTATTCGAAGAGAGTGATAATCATGAATCAAGATGAATTAGAAGACGCTCTTGTAGAAGCTATACAGAAAGCGGTCACGAGTGTCACCGATGAGACGGAGGACGCTCTAAAAAGCGCTAAAAATACCGAGAAGGATGAAGGTCCGAAGGTACAGTTGGATGCGATACTGGAAAATATAGAAGTAGGTAAGAATGAAAAAAGACCGATCTGTCAGGATACTGGGACCCAGACTTTTTTCATACAGGTGGGTGAAGATTTCCCCTCCATCGGCCAGCTAAAAGAAGCTGTGACCGACGCCGTGAAAGAGGCTACCGCTTCGGTTCCTTTGAGACCTAATGCCATAGATCCAATAAGTGATGTCAACAGTGATGACAACACGGGCAGATTCATACCTGCATTACACTGGGAGGTGGTTGAAGGCGACGAAGCCTTGATACACGTCATCCCGAAAGGAGGAGGCAGTGAGAACATGAGCGAACTGGTGATGATGACTCCTGGAAAGGGTTTGAAGGGAGTGAAGGAGATAGTTCTAGATAGGATAGCTGAGATGGCTGGAAAACCCTGTCCTCCGACGGTCGTAGGAGTCGGCATAGGTGGAGGAGCTGACCTAGCCATGGAGTTGGCAAAGAAAGCTCTTCTCCGGCCTGTAGGCGAAAAACATCCAGAAGAGAGAGTTGCTGAGCTAGAAAGAGAGCTTGAAGAAAAGGCTAATGAGTTGGGAGTGGGTCCGATGGGAGTCGGTGGAAAGACCACCGTACTGGATGTGAAGATCGAGTACGCACACAGGCATCCTGCTTCTTTCCCTGTAGCTGTTCTACCCCAGTGCTGGGCGAATCGGCAGGCTAAAGTCAAGATAGATTCTGATGGAAAAGTAGAGGTGATATGATGAAGCTCATAGAGACCCCTATAGATCCTGAAGAGATCGAAAAATTAGAAGTCGGCGACGCATTTTACATCACCGGTACTATATTCACAGCTAGGGATGCGGCTCATGAAAAATTGCTAGAGATAGACGATGATGAGGTGCCTATTGATCCTTCAAAGTACGCGATGTTCCACTGCGGTCCCGCGATAACTAAAGAGGAAGGTGAATGGAAAGTGGTCTCTGCTGGACCTACTACAAGCATAAGGATGGAGATTTTTGAAGATGACTTCATCGAAAGGTTCGGGACCAAGATAATCATAGGTAAAGGTGGCATGGCCGAAAGAACTCTGAAAGCTCTCGGTGAAAATGGTGCCGTATACTGTCAATACACTGGAGGTGCAGGAGCTCTGATGGCAAACGCCATAAAGGAAGTTGAAGACGTTCATTTCTTGGAAGAACTCGGAGTGCCTGAAGCCATATGGATGTTCAGAGTAGAGGAGGCCGGACCTTTCCTAGTGACCATGGATTCCCACGGTAACAGTATACATGATGACGTGGATCAAGAGGTAAGCAAGAACCTTGAGAAGGTTAAAGCGGACCTTTAAAGCTTACTTACGATGAAGAGCGCAGTTGAAGAACTCAGACGAGCCGATCATATAGTGGTCCTGACAGGGGCCGGTATGTCAGTGGAGAGCGGCATCGCTCCTTTCCGAGGAGAAGATGGGCTTTGGAGTGAATTCGACCCGCAGGAGATGGCCAGCGTTACAGGGTTCAGCAAGCACCCGGAGAGGTGCTGGCAATTGTTCAGATTACAGATCGAAGAATGTTTTGGAGCAAAACCTCACGAGGGTTATGAAGCCCTGGTAGAGATGGAAGATCACGGCCTTGAAGCGGTGATAACTCAGAACGTCGATGGGCTTCATCAGAAAGCTGGAAGTAAAAAAGTATTGGAACTTCACGGCACCTTGAACGAGCTGGTGTGTGATTCCTGTGGGAACAGAAAAGATACTGAGGAGATGGTCGGGGAGATATTGGATGGAGAGATACCGTACTGTGAGTGTGAAGCGGTGATGAGACCCGATGTGGTGCTCTTCGGCGAACCACTCCCTCAAAATACGCTCAACGAGGCTTGGTCGGCGGTGGAAGACACTTCTCTTATAATTAGCATAGGTACTTCCTCGGTAGTACAACCAGCCGCTTCTTTACCCTTAACGGCGAAGCGGAGCGGATCTACTATCATGGAAGTGAACGTTGAACCTACTCAGTTGACTCCTAGAGCTGATCATTTCCTTGAAGGGAAAGCTGGTGAGATATTACCTGAGCTGGTAGAAAGATTGAAAGATTTTTAATTTTACAGCTTTTCTTCTAAGATCTCGCCGATCTCAGTGGGCATCCTTGCTACAGAAACTCCAGCTCCTTCCAGAGCTTCGATCTTCGATTCAGCGGTTCCGGTACCGCCTTCCGAGACGATAGCTCCTGCATGTCCCATCCTTTTACCTTTCGGTGCGGTCCTTCCCGCGATGTAAGCTACAACGGGCTTGCTGTAACCTTCTTCGATGAATTTTGCCGCTTTTTCTTCTGCGCTTCCACCTATCTCTCCTATCATGATCACCGCATCGGTCTGATCGTCTTTTTCGTAATGTTTCAATGCATCGATGAAGTCCATGCCCACGATTGGATCTCCACCTAAACCGAATGCCGTTGACTGCCCGAATCCTTTCTTAGTGATGGTGTTCACTATCTCATAGGTAAGGGTACCGCTCCTTGATACTAGGCCTACATTTCCCTCTTCAAATATATGATTGGGCATTATCCCTACCTTGCTCTTTCCGGGAGATATTATGCCAGGAGTGTTCGGCCCAATGATAGTGGTACCCGAATTTTCGGCCATGCGCATGAATTTCGCTGTGTCCTGGACCGGTATGCTTTCCGTTATGATTACCACGGGATCCATACCTGCATCGATAGCTTCCATGGCTGCATCCTTTGAAAACGGTGCGGGAACGAAGATGATGGATGCGTTGGCTCCAGTTTCTTCTTTAGCCCTCTCAACGGTATTGAATACAGGAACGCCATTGATTTTCTTCCCGCCTTTGCCCGGAGTGACACCTGCAACGACTTCAGTGCCGTATTCCATCATGTAATCGCTGTGGAACTTACCCTGCTGACCCGTGATACCTTGCACCACAACTTTCGTATCTTCATCTATTATTATGCCCATGTATGGAGGATATAGATGAAATAATTAAACCCTTCGATTCCTTCGTTAAAGATAACTTCATACTTTAAACCTGACACCTCAAACACCTTTCTCATCGCCCCAGATGACCTTATGAAGCTGAGGAAGCACACGAACGTTGAGCCCATCTTCCATCACCCATCCTGCTAGATCTTTGAGATTTTCGTTGTCCACTGCCTGAAAAATTATCTCACAGTTTAGGTCATAGTTCTCTAAGATGCTACGACTGAATTCGAAATCTTCTTTATCAAGTATCACGAACTTGAGTTGGTCTTTTTCCCTTAAAAAATCTAGATTTCTGTCAAGCATCTCATCGTACATGTTCGAGGAGAGCACCTTATAATCCATCGATACCCTCACGTCTCTGCCCACCAACTTTTCCACATCTATAGAGCCGTTGGTCTCAACGCTCACCTTGTACCTATCCTCTATTAAATCTATCAGCTCGTAGACGTCATCTTGAAGCAGAGGTTCTCCTCCCGTGATACAGATGCGCTGGCAACCTATCTCCTCCAACTTCTTTTTTATCCTTTCCACTTTGATTTCTTTCCCACCCTCCCAGGCGTATTTCGTGTCACACCATTCACAGCGCAGATTACAGCCGCTGGTCCTGACGAAGGTGGTGGGAAGGCCTATATCTTTACCTTCACCCTGGATCGAATGAAATATCTCTGAGACCTTCATAGGATGAGATTGTTTTGGAGGTATAAAAATGGAATGGTCAGCTTGTACCTACTCGCTTTATGCAAAGGGAACCAAAGATTTATTTCCCGAACATCATTTCGGGTGATGATGAAAGTAGGATTCATCATAAATCCCATAGCGGGAATGGGAGGAAGAGTCGGTTTGAAAGGGACCGACGGCGTCTACGAAAAGGCGTTGGAACTCGGGGCTGAACCTGTGGCAAAAGAAAGAGCGGAGAAAGCACTCCAGAGGATGGAAAAAGAACACGTCTGGTACACAGCCGGTAATATCTTAGGCGAAGAACTGCTGGAACAGATCTTTCCTGAAGACGAGATCAAAGTAGTCTATGAATGTGAAAAAGAAACTATAGGTAAAACAACCCCAGAAGACACTCACCAGGCGGTCAGAGCTTTTTTGGAAGAGGATGTTGACCTGATAATCTTCTGTGGAGGAGACGGTACCGCGAGAGATGTTTTCGAAGAAGTCGATAAGAAGGTACCTATACTTGGAATACCCGCCGGAGTCAAGATGCACAGCGGCTGTTTCGGCGTGAATCCGGAAGCGAGTGCGGAACTCTTCAACCAGTTCGTTTCCGGCGAAGCGGACGTTTCCGAAGTGGAGATAATGGATCTAGACGAGGAGAGGTACAGGCAGGGTGAATGGGAGATAAAACTCCACGGTGAAGCTTTGAGCATCTACGAGCCGCATTATATCCAGCTCGGAAAGCAGAGCTTCAGATCTGTTGACCAGGAGGAACAGAAGAGGAATATAGCGGATTTCCTGATAGAGGAGATGGAGAACAATCCCGATGACCTTTTCGTCCTCGGACCAGGTTCGACGACCGCGAAGATAAACGAACTTTTAGATCTAGATCATACCATACTAGGAGTAGATCTTTTGAAGAACTGTCAGCTGATCGAATTGGACGTGGCTGAGAAAGAGATACTGGAACATGCTGAGGATGCAGAGGGAGTGAGGATAGCGGTATCCATGATAGGAAATCAGGGCTTCTTCCTGGGGAGAGGTAACCAGCAGATAAGTCCAGAAGTTGTGAAGAGAGCAGGTTTGGACAACATCTACATACTCTCCACACCCACAAAGCTCAAGAAGACTTCCAAGCTCAGAGCCGACACTGGAAACGAAGAACTGGATGAGAAAATAAAGGATAAGAAGTACATGAAAGTGGTTCAGGGTTACAGAGAATATAAACTCGTAGAAATACAGGTTTGAAGCTCTTCTGTTTTTAAAAAAATTTAGTATTTTCCTATCTCTAACAAGATATCAGCGAATGGTGTGTCTCTTTCTAGAGAACACCACTCTTCATGGCCGCACTCCTTGAACAGCTCGACAGCCTCTTCCAATTTCTGCATAGCTTCTTCCTTCTCACCGATCCGCTTCAACATCCTACTCCAATCAAAAAGGACTTTCGCTTTTTCTTTTTTGTTACCCATCTCATCGAATATCTCAAAGGCTTTACGATACCCTTCGCTAGCCTGGTACCAGTGATCCTGATCGTAATATATGTTGCCTCTAAGATGGGTTGATTTTCCGTTTTCGATCTCCGCTCCCATCTCACGAGCGTGTTTTAGGGACTCTTTTATGAGTTCATGGGCCTCCTGTACTTTCCCATCCGCCATATATATCTCGGCCATAAGGCGATGGTTGATTATCTCAAATTTTTTGTCCATAAAGTTCTTACCTATAGTCTTGCTATGATCTATGTATAATCTGGATTTTTCGATATCTTTCTTGAGCTTATGGAGTTTTCCAAGATAACTCAAAGTTATACCCATCCCATATTCATTGTCGATCTTTCTGAAGATATCTAGAGCTTCGTTGAAAAGTGATTCAGCTCTGTCCAGTTCACCGATCTCCATGTGGACAGTCCCTTTCTCAACTGAAGTTTCTGCGATACCCTGGGTGAAATCCTTTTTCTTCCTTATATCAAGGCTCTTTCTGAAGTGATCTAATGCTTTGTTCAGATCCCCTTTTTCTCTGTAGACTTTTCCCAGATTGTAATGAACCAGTCCTACACCGTGTTTTTCGCCCTGCTTTGTCTTGAGTTTTAAAGTAGCTTTGAATAGTTTCAGGGCTCTATCCAATTTTCCCTTGTCGTATTCGATAACACCTATATTCTGGAAGGTTGATGCCATGCCTTTTTTATCTTCCATGCTCTTCTCGATATCGAGGCACTTTTCATGGTACTCTAGGGCTTTATCCAGCTCACCCATATCGTTGTAGATTATACCCATGTTTGACAGGGCATCTGGGTCTCCTTTTTTCAAACCGGACTTCCTTGTCAACCTATCAGCTTCTTTGAACTCTTCCAGCGCGGTATCATAACGCTGGTCATGCCTGTAGATGACCCCTAGATTGTTCCTTGATTTCGCTATCATCTCGATATCATCTACCATCTCGCTGATCTCGATCGCTCTCTGCAGATATATCTCCGCCGTATCATAATCTGACCGATAATATCCTATAGAACCCAAGTAATGATACACTTCTGCTTCGACTCTAGGTATATTGAGGTTCATGCTTCTATCTTCGAGATCCTTTAAGATCTCTTCAGCCCTGTCGAATTCGTTCTTCCTCATGTATGTGATAGCTTTCTCTTTGAGACATCTACATCTTTCTTCTTCTAGCAGTTCTTTCTCCCCTTCTATCTGATCGATTGTTTCTAGAGATCTTTGGACAGATTCGAGTGCTTTATCGAAATCACCTCTCCTTCGGAGTGAGCTTGAAAGTTTCCTCTCCAACCTCTGTTCGTCGAAGAGATCTTCTGATAGATCTTTAGCCTTCTTTAAATACTTCTCTCCCTTTTTCAATGAACCCCTTTTGATCTCTATCTCGCCCAATTTTTCAAATAATTTACGGCGGTAATGTCTCTTTTCTGGAACGCTCTTTTGGATCCTCATGGCTCTCTTATACATGACGATAGCGTTTTCGATTTCATATTCTTTTTCAGCTCTTTCTCCCGCTTTGATATAGTGTTTCAACGCTTCTTCATGATTTTCAGACCTAGCATGATGCCTAGCAAGACGAGAAAAATATTCTTCTTCATCACGGTCATAGTAATCAACAAATAATTCCGCTATCTCCGCATGCTTTTTTCTCCTATAATCCTCGTCAAGATCGCGATATAGTGAGAGCCTGATGAGTTCGGTTGGAAACGTGATCATACCACTGATCGGTGTCTCTATAAGATTTGAACTTTTGACCTTTTCAACCGCTGATCCGATCTCTTCCTTTTTTCCATCTATCAACTCTGAAAGGATATCTGTCAGTACCTCTCTTTCAAAGAAACTAGATAGGTAAACTACATCTTTCTCTATTTCATCAAAATCTTCTAATCTTTCTATATAAAATCTCTTGATCCTTTCGGGTATCACCATCTCTTTATTGAGATCAGGATAACGTCCCTCTACAGGGTCTAGCGTACCTCTTTCCAATAACTCGTCTAGGTATGCCTCGATGAAGAGAGGGAGACCATCGGTTATATTTTGTAAAGAGTTGACAAAACTGTCCGGTATGTTCCTCCTTCCGATCCTTTCAACTATCATCTCCCTTATCCCTTTCCACCCGAGAGTTTTTACTTCGAGCACTCTAGACACATCCAAACTTTCCAGCTTCTTTATACTATCCTTCACATCACCTTTCAGATCATCTTCACGATAGGTACCAAGAAACTGAACTGGATGCTTCTTCAATTCTTCGGAGAGGTATTGGTAGAGTTCTATCAAAGGACCGGTCGCTCGATGCAAGTCATCAAAAGAAAGGATCAGAGGGTTTTTTTCGGCTCGACTTTTTAACCGACCCGATAGGTCTTCTCGCTGTATATCTTCTTCCAAGACTCTATATCCTTCCTCGACTTCAGAGGAGATCAGATCGGTAAAAATTTTTTTAGAACCCTCGTCCACAACTATTGATCCTCCGTTGCATTTCCAATCAAAGAAGTCGATGTCTAGATCACATACATACTTCTCGCTCTCTTCGATGAGTCTAGATTTACCAGCGCCCAAGGGACCCTTAAAAAGGATCATCCCTTCATCTTCGTATCCTTCCTCTAGAAGGCCATCGATCCTTTCTTTCAGAAGATCCATCTCCTCCTCGCGGTCTACGAAAGCATGCTTCTTTCCGATATTATCAAGATTGATCTCGTTGTTTTGGTCGAGGTTTTTGATAACGAAGAGTAGATTTCCTATCCCTTTTATATGCTCGTCGACATCTTTTAATTTTATCTTGTGTGTTTCTTCGTTTTTGCGCAAAGATATTTTTTCTTCTTCCACCTGTTTTTTGATCTCCTCAGCCTTTTCCTTCCCCTTATCGGTTAGGTTGTAGATGTATCTTTTCTGGAATCCACCTGAAACTTTTTGGTATTCGCTTTCAACAATTTTTTCCTCTTCGAGTTCCCTCAATATATCGCCGGCTCTATTTCGCGAAAATTCGACTATATCCGCTACACCTTCCTGGCAGAGAGCGAACGGAGATTTAGAAAATGATGATCTCCCTTCCTGATATTTTTCCTCCATGCTAAGCAGATGAATCAATATCTTTTCCTTCCCCAACAGCCTAACTGGCATTTGTATTGCAATACATCTTCCGATATAAAATATTATCGAAGTCGGTTTAGTATATACTAAAGAAATGACCAAAAAGATAAGTACATCGGAATCCTTTCATGGTTTAAATCATATAGAGATGAAGTCAGTGGTGGAATTATGGTCGAATCTGAAATAATCCCGATTATCGAAGAAAACGAAAAGTGTAGAGAAGAAGGATTGAATCTGATCGCATCTGAAAATATCCTTTCAACTGAAGCAAGAAGGGCCCTATCCTCCGACCTTTCCGGCAGATATCATTCTGACTACTACGGAGGTACGGAGCACATAAGGGATATAATCAAGAAGACTGAAGAACTCGCTGAGAGACTTTTCGACGTGGAACATGCTTTTATCAAACCCATATCCGGAAATTTATGCGATCTTAACATGCTTTTCTCATTCTCCGAACCCGGTGATGAAGTTGCAATGATACCATTTTCAGATGGAGGTTATCCTTTAGGACTGGAAAAGTTCGATAGAGGAAGAATCGATATACCCGTAAAAAAAGACTCTTATGAGGTTGATGTCAAAGAATTGGAAGCATTATACAGTGAAAAGAGCCCGGATTTAACGATCTTGGGTGCTTCCTACATACCCTTCCCTCATCCCGTTAAAACTTTATCAGATCTATTGGATGTGAACGACCGGCCGTTGGTATACGATGGTTCCCATGTTTTAGGTCTGATAGCTACAGGTGAATTTCAAAGTCCTCTCGAAGAAGGAGCGGACGTCCTGATAGGAAGCACACATAAGTCATTCTACGGACCTCAGGGTGGTCTCATCCTTACCGATAAGGAAGAGTATGCCGAAACGATAAGGCGGTATCAGGATATAGATCTAGAAACGGGGATAGGTCTGATCGATAACCCCCACGTGAACAGGATAGCCGCGCTGGGCATCACCCTGGAGGAGATGCTAGAAGATCATGATTACGGGAAAAAGGTTATCGAGAACGCAAGAGCTCTTGCCTCCTCTCTAGAAGATCAGGGTGTTCCGGTCAGATTTAGTGAGAAAGGTTATACAGAATCACATCAGATATTTTTAGATCTAGATGAAAAAAGATCGAAAGAATTGTGCAGAGAACTGGAAAAAGAAAAGGTATTCATAGATATAACGGGCAGGATAGGCGTTGCAGAAGTCACCCGAAGAGGCATGAAAGAAAACGATATGGTCGAGATAGCAGAAAAGATTAGTCCGGTATATAAAAATATAATTTAAAAAAAGAAAGGTGTTGGTTTGACTCAACCCGTTCAGATCAGGTCCAGTTCTTTGCCCAGTTTTTCGTAGATCCTCAGGACTTCGTTGATGTCGTCCTTTGTAAGACCGGCGTTTACCTGATTCCTGATCCTAGCTTCTCCCTTCGCAACCATCGGGTAGACTATAGCCAATCCGAAGATACCTTCTTCGTATAGGCGGTCAGCCAGCTTCTGGCACTTCTTACTGTCGCCGACCATAGCCGGCACGATCGGAGTTTCACTGAAACCGGTGTCGAAACCCATACTCTCCATCTCGCTCTTGAAGTAATCCGTGAGGTCCCACAACTTCTTGACCCTGTCTTCCTCTTCCTCGACTATATCCAGAGCTTCGATGTTTATCGCAGCTACATGAGGTGGGAACGCTGCACTCAACAACCAGGAGCGGGAGGTGTTGTAGGCGAATTTGATCAGCCCATCAGTTCCGGCTAACATACCGCCGAAACCGCCGAAAGCTTTGGAGAACGTACCCATCTGTACATCTATATCGTCTTCAACGTCGAATTCTTTCGCTATGCCGTGTCCTCCTCCTAGTACACCTTCTCCGTGGGCATCATCTACATAGGTCATCGCGCCGTATTCATCGGCGAGTTCCTGTATTTCATCCATCTTGGCGATATCCCCGTCCATGCTGAAGACCCCGTCGGTCAAGACCACTTTTTTATCATAACCTTCTTCCTCCGCCTTTCTGAGACATTCTTCCAGTTCTCCCATATCTGAATGGCTGTAGACCATCTTATCGGCCTTGTACATCCTCTGGGCGATCATTATACCGTCTATGATACTGCCGTGGTTGAGTTCGTCCGAGATCAAGACGTCCCCTTTTCCGACCAGCTGAGGAACTAGTCCCGCGTTGACCGCAAAACCGGTCTGATATGTCATGCCCTCTTCCGTGCCTTTGAACTCAGCGATCCTATCCCAGAGTTCTTCATGGATGTCCATCGTTCCGGCTATAGACCAGTCTGAACCCGCCCCGGCGCCGTACTTTTCTATGGCTTTCTTCCCTGCTTCTCGCAGCCTTGGGTGGTTAGCCAGATCAAGATAATTGTTAGATGCGAGCATTATACATTCTTTTCCGTCCACCGTCACATGGGGTTTGGAGGGACCCTCCAATTTCCTTATAGTCCAGGTCAGTCCCTGTTCCTTCATCTCCTCATATTTTTCCATCAAATATTCTGTTTTATCCGCCATAATATCACTCCTTTTCAAATACCATCTATTGTACTCTTATCGTAGCTTTGTAATAGTTAACCTAACTTAAATTTTTCTGAGAACCCCATCCTCCTCCACCGGGGGTTTCGATCCTTATCTTCTCTCCTTTTTTCATCTGAACAGTTATCTTACTGTTCAGTTCTTCTGATTTATCCTGCTTAGACATCCTTAAGTTCTTTCCTGGTTCTCCCCTGCCTCCACCGTTCACTCCTTTTGGACCCTCCTCTCGCCTTTCAGACTGTATCGAGGTTTCCGCATCTTCGAGCAGTTCTATCTCTCTTATGATGCCTTCCCCTCCTTCATGCTTCCCCCTACCGCCAGAACCTTTTCTCAGTTTATAGCTACTGACCCTGAGCGGATAGTCGTTTTCCAGCGCTTCGATAGGTGTGTTTTTCGTGTTGGTCATGTGCACGTGAACTCCACTTTCACCGCTCCCTTTAAATGAAGCACCGGCACCTCCTCCGATGGTTTCATAATAGGTGAAATCATCGTTCCCTATGGTAAGATTGTTCATGGTGCCTTGACTCTCAGCCGGAATCTTTTCTGGGAAAACAGGATACAGCGCTCTCAAAAGTAGTTCTACAACCCTCTGTGAGGTCTCGACGTTTCCGGCTGAGACCGCGGCGGGTGGTTCAGGATCTAGTACAGTCCCGCGCGGTATCTCTATACTGAGCGGTTGATAACACCCTTCGTTTATGGGTACATCCTTGGAAAGAAGACATCTTATAACGTAATAGACAGCAGAGCGAGTCACTGGTTCAGGTGCGTTGATGTTCCCTTCAACTTGCTTTGAGGTACCGGAAAAATCAAAATCGATCTCTTCCTCCTTGACTTCGACACGGACCTTCAGCTCAACGTCCTCTTTCCATTCCATGATGTCTTTGGATGAGTATACGCCATTGGGCATATCCTTGATCATCTTCTTCGTTCTCTTTTCCGAATAATCCATGATCTGCTCTTTGAAGGTTAAGAAATCTTCGACTCCAAACTTATCTACGGTAGCTTTGAATTCTTTCGCACCTTTTTGGTTAGCTCCCACTTGCGCTCTCAGATCACCCGATCTCTCCTTAGGTACACGGGCTTTTTCGAAGAGCTCTAGAACATCTTTTAAAAGATAGTTGTCCTTGATCAGGCGGCGGGGCGGTATCACGATACCTTCCTCATGCAGTGATCTGCTGTCTCCAGGCATCGACCCAGGAGTTTCTCCACCTACATCGGAATGATGGGCCCTGTTCACCACGTAACCTATGAGTTCTTCTTTCTGAAAGACGGGTTTCACCACGGTGATATCGGGAAGGTGAGTTCCTCCGGAATAAGGATCGTTCAGTATGTATTGGACACCTTCCTCCATATCGTACGAGGAAACGACGCTCTCTATGGCGCTCGGCATCGCCCCTAGATGTACAGGGATGTGTTCCGCCTGGGCGATCATGTCTCCTTCAGAAGTGAACAGAGCGCAGGACTCGTCCTTCCTCTCCTTTATGTTGGGTGAGTAGGCGCTCCTCTGGAGTGCGGCCCCCATCTGTTCAGGGATGGCGGTGAATGCGTGCTTCATGACTTCCAGTTTAGTCGGGCTAAGATCTTTTTCTTTCCGATTCATCCTGATCTCTCCATCTCGATTATACCTGAATCCGTACTCTTCCAATCCCAGTTTGGTGGGACAAGCACCGTAGAATTTTCGTCCTCGATCACCGCTGGGCCTTCTCCTTCTTCTCCCGTTTGTAAATACTTCCTATAATAGATCTCTGTTTTCATCCATCCTTCAGGGAAGAGGCACTTCCTGTTCATCGGATGAGGTCCTTTTTCTGTTCTATGTGGTATATCTTCCAACTGCCTCTCTCTCCTGATCTCTAAATGTATCCTCACGACCTCTATCTCCTCCTCCGGTTCCGAGTAGCCGTACTTTTTCTCATGTTCTTGGTGGAACCTTTCCTCGGTTTCGTTCAACGTTGTGTATGGAACATTGATGTGATAGCTCTGCCCTTTATAGCGTAGACCGAGGAGTAACCTTTCTTTTCCATCCTCTTCACTCCCCGTTTTCAGTTCTGATATGGTATTTTCGATCTCAGAAAAGTTCTGTAGTGAGGTCAGGACAGTTCTGCTGTAGTCATGCACCACGTCACTTGTGACCATGCCGAGTGCGGAGAACACTCCCGCTAGAGGAGGAACTATGACTTCTTCCATCCCCAGTTCTTCCGCCAAAGAAGCCGCGTGGAGAGGTCCCGCACCTCCGAAAGCGAGTATCGAAAAACTTTCAGGATCAAGACCTCTCTCGACAGTGATACGCTTCATCGTTCTCGCCATCTTGGAATTCGCAACTCTAAAAATACCTTTCAGCGTTTCCTCATATCCCATATCTAGTTTTTTAGAGAGTTTTTTGATAGCTCTTTCTGTCTTCTTGTATTCCAGATCTATCTTCCCTCCAAGAAAATAATCTTGATCGATATAACCCATCAAGAGTAAGGCGTCGGTGACAGTGGGCTTTTCACCACCTCTACCATAACAGACCGGGCCGGGATCGGCACCGGCGCTTTCAGGACCTATCCTTAAAGCTCCACCCTCATCTCGCCAAGCTATACTGCCGCCTCCAGAACCAACGGTCACTATATCCACCATCTTGCTCTGGATCGGAAAGCCTCCTATTTCCCCCTGGTCTTTCCAGGCCGCATCTCCTTCCACTATAGCGGCCATGTCGGCACTGGTCCCACCCATATCGAAGGTTATGATGTTATCTATATCTAGAAGTTCAGCTATATGAGCGCCTCCTGACGCTCCTCCAGCAGGTCCGGAGTAAAGGCAGTCCACGGCCCTCACTTTCGAGGCTCTCTCAAGACCTCCGCCGGACTTCATGATGTAGGGTTCTTTTCCCAAGATCGTAGTGACAGAAGAGAAGTAATCTTCTATAAGCGGATTGAGGTAGGCATCTAAAAGAGTGGTGAGACCCCTTTCGTACTCTCTAAACTCTCCCGTGACTTCGCTGGAGAGCGAGTGAGGAACCTCCTTTTCCTTCAAGATTTCGCCTATCTTATCCTCCTGTTCCGCATCCTTGTAGGAATGGAGCAAGCATACCGCGGCGGACAACCCTTTCTCATCGAGCTTCTCCGCCAAGCGCTCCAATTCATCCTTATCTATCTCCTTCATGATCTCTCCGGAGCGGTCCATCCTGCAGGATACACCGAAGCAGTTCTCTCTTTTAAGCGGAGGTTTCGGTTTTTCGACATTCAGTTCATACAATTCCGGCCTATCCTGCCTTCCTATGAAAAGTAGGTCTTCGAAACCTTCGTTGGTGATGAAAGCGGTATCTACTCCTTCCTTCTCCAAGAAGGCGTTCGTCGCTACTGTAGTTCCATGGAACACCTCCGCTCCATCGGCTACTTTTATACTCTCTTTATCAAGACCATCGGCTATGGCTCTCTCTGGAGCTGAGGGTGTGGAAGGTATCTTGAAATGGTTGAGCCCTTCATCTAGAACTACGAAATCGGTGAAAGTTCCTCCGATATCTATCGATATCAACATACGGATAGTTTACTTCGAACAGGTAAATAATACTTGTCTTGCGATCCTTATCTCAAGAAACACCAATCCAAAAACCCATATATCATCTTTGAATTGCTACATACATGGCCGATGAAAGAGAAGAATTAATCAGGAAATACGCGCTGCGGAACGCCGTTAAATTTGAAGGAGAAGCTTCTGTTGGACCGGTGATGGGGAAAGTCATGGGAGAATCTGACGAATGCAGAGAAGATCCAGAAGGTACGAAGGAACTTGTCGCCTCGATCATAGCAGATGTCAACGAACTCACTCTTGAGGAACAGAATGAAGAACTCGAAGAGCTTATGCCAGAGTTCTTTGAAGAAGATGAAGAAAAGGAGGAGAAAGCACTTCCCGAGCTGGATGCGGATGAAGTCGTCATGAGGATGGCGCCCTATCCATCCGGACCGCTTCACATAGGAAACGCCAGGATGATACTGCTCAACGACGAATACGTCAAGAATTACGATGGTAAGCTGATCCTTTTTTATGACGATACTATCGGTTCCGAAGAGAAGAGATTGCTACCGGAAGCCTTTGACATGATAAAAGAAGGTCTAGATTGGTTAGGGGTGGACTGGCACGAGACCTATTACAAGTCGGATAGGATGGACACCTATTACGAGTACGCTGAGAAGATAATCGAGAAAGAAGAAGCTTACGTCTGTGAATGCAGCGCTGAGAGATTAAGAGATAATAGAGAAAAAGGCATAGAATGCGAACACAGGGAGAAAAGTGTTGAAGAGAACCTCGAAGATTGGGAAAAGATGCTTGAAGGAGTGTACGAAGAAGGCGAAGCCGTCCTTAGGATAAAAACCGACATGGAACACCCCGATCCCGCTTTCAGAGACAGGGTACTTTTCCGCATAAGTGAAAGGAGGCATCCTAGAGTGGGGAATGAGTACAGAGTATGGCCTCTTTTGGAGTTCTCTTGGGCTATAGACGATCACCTCCTGGGGATGACCCACATCTTAAGAGGTAAGGACTTGGTCATCGAGGACAGGATGGAAGAATATATCTGGGATATATTCGGTTGGGACCATCCCGAATTTCTACATTACGGAATGCTCCGTTTGAAAGAACTCAGTCTAAGCAAGAGTAAGTTCCAGAGGATGATATCAGAAGGCGATATTGAGGGTTGGAATGATCCGAGGACATGGTCATTACAGGCGCTCAGAAGGAGAGGTATAAAGCCTGAAGCCTTGAGAGATTTTATACTCGATTTTGGACTCTCCAGCACTGACGTCGAAGTTCCCGCTTCAAAGCTTTACGCAAAGAACAGAGAAGTGATCGACGAGGAATCCAACCGCTACTTTTTCGTACCCGATCCAGTGGAGATAGAACTCGAAGGCGAAATAGAGATGGAAGAGGCTAGAGTGCCCAGACATCCCGACGATCCTGATAGAGGAGATAGGATCCTGAAAACTGGAGAAAATGTATTCATACCTAGGGAAGAGTACGAGGAGTTCCAGGATGAAGAGATACGGTTGAAGAACTTCTGCAATATCAGATTGAAAGATGGAAAAGGCGTCATAACAGGCGTGGAGAACAAGGATATCCTCAAGATACAGTGGCTGAGTGAAGGAATCGATGTGAAGGTCGAGAGACCAGATGCATCGGTGGAAAAGGGACTCGGTGAAAGAAATCTAGAGGAAACTAGCACAGGAGACATCATCCAGTTCGAGAGGTACGGTTTCGCGAGGATAGAGGAAAAAGACCCGTACTACGCTGTATTCGGTCACAGGTAAAAAACCAAAAATGATTTATCTTCACTTTTCATGTTGTCCCCATGGAGCAGCACAAACACTGCAAGATCTGTAACAAGCCTGTTCCTCTAGATAGGGACTTCTGTTCGGAGAAGTGCAGAGAGGAATATCAGGAGTTCATGGATAAGAGAAGGAAAAGGCAGTACATATTCTACATTCTTTTGGTAGTTCTGATCGTGGTGGCGTTCCTGACCTTTACGATGTGATAGATCGGTGATGATATATGAGTAAAGACGTCGTCGTCGGTGGGACCTTCGATCACCTACACTTGGGTCATGAAAAGCTGTTGAATAAAGCCTTAGAGATGAGCGAAGGAGGAAAAGTCACTATCGGACTGGTTTCCGACGAGATGCTCAAAGAGTGGAAACCTGAAGTCGATCACAGCTTTGAGGAGAGGAAACGAAGCTTGGAAGAATTTTTACCTCCTGACAAAGATTATTCTATAGAGGAGATAAACGATCCCTACAGGAAAGCGGTAGAAGAGGATTTTGATACTTTAGTCGTTTCGTATGAGACCAGGAAAAGAGGTGAAGAGATCAACCAAATGAGACTAGAAAATGGTAAAGAACCTTTGGAACTGATAGAGGTGAAGCCGGTATTGGCCGAAGATCTTTTACCTTTGAACTCGAGCAGGATCAGAGCTGGTGAAGTGAACAGTCACGGCGATCTTATCAAACCTGTGAAGATAAGACTGGGTTCAACGAACGAGGTCAAAAAAGAAGCTGTTTCAGAGGCTTTTAAAGATTATTTTGAATTTGAACTTCACCCTGAAGGTATCGAAGGGCTGAAAGATCAACCCTTCAACGATGAGATCGTTAAGGGTGCGGAAAAAAGGGCGGAGGTACCAGAGAGTTTCGATTACGGGATCGGTGTAGAAAGCGGTATGGTAGAGACTAAAAGCGGGATCTTCTCCGTTGAGTACGTGGTGATAAAAGACAAACTCGGTTTCAGCTCAACGGGTCACGGTCCCGGGTTTCCCATTCCAGAAGATTGGAGCCCCACTCT
Organism: Thermoplasmata archaeon; assembly: GCA_003554965.1. Lineage (GTDB taxonomy): Archaea > Thermoplasmatota > Thermoplasmata > Halarchaeoplasmatales > Halarchaeoplasmataceae > Natronoplasma. The sequence goes on from PWHR01000063.1 coordinate 69,251, forward strand.
CAAAGAGGACTCGACTTTAGGCGATAAATTGCGTGTGGTCTTCGGCGAGGATGTAGAAGGAATGGGTGCCGTCGGCTTCTTAACCCAGGGCAGAGTGAAGAGAAAGGACTGTATAAAAATGGCCTGTCACACGGCCATGGTACCTAGGTTGAACGCTGAACTTTACTATTAGGTAAGACTCTCTTCGGGGGAAATATTTAATAACAAGTCCTGAGTATGCAGAGAACACTCTGCAATAACTTATCTGGAGCGTAATACAATATGGTAACAGTATATGATGTCCCTCCTGGAAAACTGATCGAGAAGCTGAGCGAAGAGCTGAGAGAGAAGGACGGAATCGAAGAACCAGAATGGTCTAGATTCGTGAAAACAGGCGTCCATAAGGAGAAGGGCCCTGAACAACCAGATTGGTGGTTCGATAGACTTTCAGCCGTGTTGAGGAGCGTTTACATCGAAGGACCTATAGGTGTAGCTAGACTCCGTGGTAAATACGGTGGGAAAAAAAGAAGAGGATCGAAGCCGAACCAGGTTGCGAAAGGTTCCGGTTCCATAATCAGAGAGTCTTTACAGCAGCTCGAAGAAGCCGGCCTGATCGAGAAGGAGGAAGAAGGTAGAGTCGTGACTTCAGAAGGTCAATCTTTACTCGATGATCTTGCTCATGAGATAATGAAAGACATGGCTAAGGATGATCCTGAGTTGTCAAAATACCTTTAAAGGATAGTATCATAGGTGGGAACATGGCCGATGAAGAAGAATTAGAGAAGATAAAAGAAAAGAAGATGCAAGAGATAAAAGAGAGCAAACAGTCTGAAGAGGCCATGAAGGAAAGGGAAGAGCAGATGGAAGCCCAGAAGAAAGCGCTGCTCAGACAGATCATGACACCGGATGCAAGGGAGAGGTTGGGACGAGTGAGAGTGGCTCGACCACAGCTAGCTGAGAAGATAGAATCTCAGATAATAGCGCTGGCCCAGCGAGGGGCTACGCAAGAAAAGATTGATGATAAAACTTTAAAAGAGCTGTTGAAAAAAATCAGCGGCGAGAAAAAAGAGATCAACATCAAAAGGAGGTAATAAAAATGTCAAGCAACAAGCCCGGTCCAAAGAAACGCAGACTGCTGAAAAAATCCAAAAACAACAAAAGAGTACCAGCTTGGGTTATGCAGCGAACCAATCGTAGATTCACCAGCAACCCCAAGAGAAGGCACTGGCGAAGGGACGATACCGACGAGTGATCTTAACGGATAAGGTGATTTATAATGGTGGATATGGAAGAGAGGATAATCAATATCCCTTTAAGGAAGGCTAAGAAGAGTCCAACCAGCAAAAGGGCTGCAAGAGCCATGAAGCTCGTAAGAGAGCACGTGGCCAACAATATGGATGTTCCAAAAGAAGATGTGTGGATCGATTCCAGCACGAACGAGGAGATCTGGTCGAGAGGGATCAAGAAACCCCCCTTGAAGATAAAGGTCAAAGCTATCAAGTTCGAAGATGGGATAGTAGAGGTCTCCATACCGAGAGAGTGAGCTATGCTGAAGAAACACGCTGTAGAGTCACATCCATACATCGGTGTATTTTCAGCCGTTTCTGAAAAAGTCGTAGTGATACCACCTATTGAAGGTAACGTTTTTGAAGAGGCTTTGGAGGTCCCGGTAGTAAAGACAACCATTGGAGGAACCCGTGTAAACGGTGCATTGATGGATATAAATTCTCAGGGGGCGGTGGTTTCGGACATCATAGAGGAGAGGGAGATAGACGAACTTCTAGATCAACTTGACGTCACAGTCATACCCGATCCTCAGAACGCTCTTGGGAACAACGTACTGCTCAATGACAACGGTGCGATGATTCATCCGGAGATAAGCGAAGAAGCTGAAGAAACTATAGCTTCACAATTGGATGTAAATGTTAAAAGAGGCACTATAGCAGGAGTGAGGATGGTCGGTTCTGTCGCTGTAGCGACGAACAAAGGTGTTCTCGTTCACCCAAGAGTCACCGATGAAGAGATCGAAGTGCTGGAGGATCTATTTCAGGTGCCGGTTAGCAAAGGCACAGCGAATCACGGATCTGGTTGGGTCGGCACGTGTTTGGTGGCTAATACAATGGGGGCTGTGATCGGGAATGATACCACCCCTATCGAGATGGGAAGGATAGAAGAGGGTCTAGGTTACCTTGAAGATTGATCACAGGGAAAAGGCCCATACCTCGGTTTCATCGGGCAGGTCTTCCTGTATAAAATCCAGTTCGATCCCCAATTTGTGTGTCTTTTTTTCCGGATACTGTGAGAAGAAAGGTTCTAGTGTCTTGATATCCAGTGAAAGTCCGCTAGTCTTGTAATGCATGGGGACCGCTATCTTCGGTTCGATCATATCTATCAATTCTTTCGCCTGATCGGGTTCGATGGTGAAGTTGCCGCCAACGGGTATGAATAAGAAGTCGACTTCTCCTATCTCTTCAAGGATCTCTTCATCAGGGATATGACCTAGATCACCTAGATGACAGAAATTGACCCCTTCATTCTCAAACATGTAGATTATGTTCTCCCCTCTTATATCCCCTCCTGATTCGTCGTGATATGTTGCGATGCCTTTTATCTTCACACCGTTGATCTCCTTTTCTGATGCCTCATCTATAATCTTGCTGTCTTCTTTTTCTACCTCTCTCACCGCATTATGATCGTAGTGGTCGTGAGAGACCAAGATGATATCTCCTTCCACTTGGGGAGGAGTTATGCCTATACTTTTTCCGTCGTGGGGATCAGTGACTATTATATTTTCCTTTCCGATCTCAAAACAAGCATGACCATGCCATCTTATCCTCATCTTTTGCCACCTAGGAAAATAGGATTGAATCTGAAGATTTAAGATTTTTGCCCGGTCGCGACGACTTTTCAAGGGTAAAAATAATAAATGATAGGGTCGGATTGAGGTAGCGATGAAAGACGAGATGGATTCTCTAGAGGTAAGAGCAGCGGTAAGAGAATTGAAAGATCTGGAAGGAGGTCATGTGAAGAAGATCTATCAACCGAATGAAGATGAGATATTATTGCGGATCTACGTGCAGGGGAAATCAAACAAGATGCTGCTTTTTAGAGTAGGGAAAGGACTGTTCCTGACCGAGGAGGACAAAGACAACCCGATGAAGCCGGGCGACTATGTCATGCTGATGAGGAAGTACACCGGCAACGCAAGGATCGAATCTGTGGAGCAGCATGGATTCGATAGGGTGTTAACTTTTCAGCTTCAGAGGAATAAGAGGAGCAGACTGATATTCGAGATATTCGGTAAAGGCAACCTCATACTGGAAGGAGAGAAACATATCTTGGTACCTTACCGATCCGAGAGCTGGAGCCATAGGGAATTGAAGGAAGGTCGAAAATACAAATTTCCTCCAGAAAGAGTAGAGCCTTTCAAATTGGACTTAGAGAGTTTCGAAGAGATATTGGAAGGATCAAAAAAGGACCTTGTAAGAACACTAGCGGTAGATCTTAATCTCGGAGGCAAGTATGCAGAGGAGGTCTGCTACAGGTTGGGAGTGGATAAAAATCTCGATCGACCTGAAAAGTTATCCGAAGAACTTTACTCGGAACTGAAAACTTTGAGAAAGCAGACGGAAGTCGACGATCTAGAGCCCATGATAGTGAGAGACTCTGAAGGAGAGATAATAGATGCGGTCCCGTTCCCACTGGCGCAGTACGAGGATCATGATACTGAAAGCATGGATAGTTTTAATCGTGCACTTGATCTCTCATTTAGTATAGAAGAAGAGGAAGAAGAGAAACAGGAAGAAGCGGGTAGATTGGAGAGAAAGCTTGAGAGCCAAAAACGCGCCGTTGAAAATCTAAAAGAAAAAGAGATAGAGAATAAGGTCAAGGCCGAGCTGATCTACCAGAATTATAAGAGATGTGAGAACCTCCTGAAAGAGATAAAGAGAGCGAGAGCCGAAGGTTCGAAGGAGAAAATTTACTCTAGATTAAGGAAAGAAGAGGATGTTAAGCAGATAAACGATCACGATCAGTACATGGTAGTTGAGTTAAAAGGTGAAGTGGACGACGAAGATATATCTGAGAACGTAAAACTCGATTTCAGGAAAGATGTGAATGAGAACGCCCAACACCACTATGATAAAAGCAAAAAGTCCAAAGAAAAGATAAAAGGAGCTGAAAAAGCTATAGAGGAAACGAAAAAGGAGATCGCAGCCGGGGAAGAGGAAAAAGAGAGAGAGGAAAAGGAGCCGACGGTGAAGTTTTGGTTCGACAGGTACAAATGGTTCATCTCCAGCGAGGGTCATATAGTAGTCGCTGGAAAGGATACGAAGACTAACGAAGAAGTGGTGAAGAAGTATCTGGAGAAGGGTGATAGGTACGCCCATGCCGATGCTGGCGGGGCACCTAGTGTCGTTATAAAGAAAGGCGAGAAAGACGAGATAGGGAAGAAGACTCTAGAAGAAGCCTGTCAGTACGCAGTCGTACATTCAAAGGAATGGAAAAGAGGGGTCGCAGCGGGAAGGGCTTACTGGGTCAAACCGTGGCAGGTCAGCAAGACTGCAGAGGCAGGAGAGTCCCTACCTACTGGAGCCTTCGTTATAAGGGGAAAAAGGAACTATATGGACGATCTTCCGATGGAAGCAGTTCTGGCCGAGACAGAATATAGAGACAAGAAAAAGGTGATGTGTGCCCCTTCTTCAGCATTAAAAGATAGGCAGAACGAAAAAGGATCGAGTAAAAAAGTAATGTTCATACCTGGAAAGAAAGATATCAACGAATTCGCTAACGAGATGTCAGATTATTTCAGGGTCCCTATAGACGAGATCCAGAAGGTGATTCCTCCAGGAGATGTGAATATAGTAAAAAAAGAGGGTTGAATGATTTTTTACTCGGCTTTTAAGAAATTTCTATAACCTTCACAGAGGTAGTAGAGGTCAGCTTTTGATATCACTTCGAAGGGTGAGTGCATACCGAGCAGGGGTATACCTATATCGACCACGTCTATATTGAGGTTTGCTAAGAATTTAGCGACAGTACCTCCGCCTCCTTCGTCAACCTTCCCCAATTCAGCAGTCTGCCATGGGATGTCGTTCTCGTTGAATATCCTCCTGATCAATGCTACGTATTCGGCGTGGGCGTCGTTGCCAGAGAATTTTCCTCCTGAACCGGTGAATTTCGTGATAACCAGACCTTTTCCAAGGGAGGATGCGTTCTGTACATCATGAACGTCCTTGAATGAAGGATTCAAGCCCGGACTCACGTCTCCAGAGATCGCTTTCGAATTATCCAGCATGATCCTGTGTTCCTGCATGTTGTAAGTACCTTTGTATTTATTCAGAAGTTTTGAATAGACTGTCAATAGGAAATCAGAGTTCGCTCCAGTGTTGCCTTCACTACCGATCTCTTCCTTGTCAAAAAATAGGACGAGTGCGGTCTTTTCAGGAGCGTCTATTTCTGTTAGAGCTCTAAGTGACGAATAAGCGCATACACGATCGTCATGGGCATAACCACCTACCATGCTCTTGTCCAATCCCACATCTCTACACTTCCCGGCAGGAACTATCTCAAGCTCAGCGCTCGTAAGATCTTCTTCGGTTATGCCGTACTCGTCGTTTAAAAGCTTCAAGACATTTGTTTTTACTTTATTTTCGACATCTTCGTCATCTATCGGGGTGCCAGCTATCAAGATATTGAGCTCTTCGCCTTTGATGACTTTAGGCATCTTCCTTTCTCCCTGTTTTTTTCTAGAGAGATGAGGTAAAAGATCGCTGATCACGAAGACGGGATCCTCTGGATCTTCTCCGATGGTTATATCGACCGGAGTTCCGTTCTCCTTGACCACTCTTCCGTGAACGGCTAAAGGTGTGTTGACCCACTGGTACTTTTTGATGCCTCCATAATAGTGGGTCTGAAGAAGAGCCACTGATGCTTCTTTGTCTTCATAGAGAGGTCTAGCTTTTAGGTCCAGCCTCGGAGCGTCGATATGGCTCGCTACTATATTGCAGCCTTTTGTCAACTCTTCTTCCCCTATCACAGCAGCGGCCAAGCTCTTGTGCCTGTTGATCATGTAAACTTTATCTCCTGCTTTCAGCTCATCGTATTCTGAGATGTCTTTGAAACTGTTCTCCCTCAATATCTTTTCAGACTCCTCAACAGATTTCCTTTCGGTTTTAGATGAACTCAAGAAATCGATATAATCTTTCGCAAAAGTGAAGATCTCTTCTTGTTTTTCATCTTCGATCTCTTCCCAGATATTTTCAGGAGAAAAACCGAGTTCGCTTTCAAGGTCCGAATCGTTTTCGCTCATGATATCAGCGAGATTTCAGGATGGCGGTGTTATATATTTTTTCCCGAGATATGTCGAAGATTTGACCTGCAATTGTCATCAGTATTAAAAGGAGAAAGAGAACTATACAGGAGAGTTCGATTAGCTGATCGAAGAAGGCAGTGGTGATCATAGGCTACGGATAGAAAGTCTTGACAATGAGACCGAGGTTTCTTTGGCGGTCGAGTCTTAGGAAACTTTCTTCAGTCAATATTGGTATATACCTCTAATCGCCGCGATAGTAGTTTTAACCATCGTTCTGTTCGTCCTAAAAAAGAGAAAAGAAGAGGGGGAAGAAGAGGGAGAGGAAGACGAAGAAGAAGATTAGGGATCAAAAAAATCAGGGCTAGGATATACCGTTTTCTTCCACAAAGATCAGTATCATGAGGAGAACCCCTATACCAAGACCAATGGCTCCAAACACCAGGATAACTAGATACTTTAACAAATCGAATACACCTGAAAGAGGACTAGTCAAATGGATCTTCATATCTTCTTCAACTCTAAAGGTATATTCAACTTCTTCTTCTATATCTACTTCTCCTAGTCTCTCATAGGTCCTACTAAACACAGATATAGTTTCCTTTTGACTCGCCTCTTCGAAAATGTCTTCTCCTTCCTCGTTTTTGATTCTAAGCTCTGTTTCGATATCTTCTCCTTTGATCCATATCTGATAAGTTCCTTCCTTTAACTCGATGGTTTTTTCCCGCTCATCTTCAAAATTCAGCGTTGTAATCGCTTCCTTTCTAGGGTCGTCAAAGGAATCAAATACGCCCTGGGTGGCTACAATAGACGTAAATATCCCTACGACGATCAATATGATACCGGCAATTATCAATAATTTTTTCTTTTCCATTCTCCCTCTGTAGATACCTCACTAATTACATATAATTTTTGTAGAAGATACTTTGATTCTAAAGCCGTTACAGTCTTATCCACCGTTCGAGTAACAGCAAAAGAATGGTAAGATTGGAAAAATCTTTGATTAAAAATGTATAGATATTCCAGTGGTTAATATTAGCCGTGATTCTAGAATGAGTGTAGTTTAGATGTCAATCAAATCACCACAGTTTACAAATATAGCTGGGCATTTAACCTCACCGTAAATCAGGGTTTAGCATGGACCAGATAAGAAGTTTCCTAGAGATCAGCAGGTGGCGTATCCAGCTTGTTTCTTTAGCCACCATACTTTTGGGACCGCTTTATGCGGCTGGTTCATTAGGAGATCTACTGACTTGGGACCTCTTTTTGTTCGCTGTACTGTTTATCTTTTCTATAACCTTCGCCTGCAATATCAACTGCTATCACGATCTCAAAGTGGACTCCTTGAGAAAAAAAAATCTTGCCCACGCAGTTTTGAATCTTGGTAGGAAAAAACTGAGGAAGATAATGCTTATTGAAAGCATTGTAGTTTTTCTGTTGGTCTTTATATTATTTCTCAGAGGTTATATTGCGGTTACAGTCATAACTCTTTTCGGTTGGATTCTATCTTATACCTACTCCTCACCCCCGATCAGACTTAAAACTAGAGGAGTGTTAAGTCCGATCCCTGTGAATATCGGGGTCTATGTACTGCCTATTCTAGCTGGTCACTTGATAATCTCTTCCGATGTGAGTCTGATATTCCTTCTTTTCATCTTAGGTTACGCGCTTCTGAATCTCGGGATAAACCTAGTAAACGTCGCAGAAGATCATCGGGAAGACAAGAAATGTGGTATAAAGACGATCTCTCATGTTGTTGGTATCAAAAACACCATGGTGCTTTCTTCCCTGACCATTATCCTTGGTTCGATCATAATCCTATTCAGTCTATACAGTATGGTCAATAATCTAACTTCAGGATTTGTTTATACGGTTATGCTGATATGTTTATTGACTGCTTTTCTTGACATAACTTCCGTTTTGAAGCACAAAAATATAGAAAGAAAGACAAAGGAAAAAGGGGCTAGACTGCCTTTGTATTTTGTAAGCACTCGCTATCCCATGGTTGTGCTCCTATTGATTAATCTTCTCTGAGAGATCAACTCACTTCTCTGGATCTTTGATAAGCTTGTTAAAATACGCCGGCAGTTTTTCTTCAGTATTATCCAATGCGAGACATCCACAGATGGGTTCTGAATATTCTTGATTCATCTCGCTCCAAATTTTTTCTATATCCTGTTCGTATATATTCCCCCAGGTTTCCCTCAACATATCACAGGGATAGACGTCTCCTTGAGCACTGATATGCATGCGATTGTAACCTGCGGTGCATCCCATAAATCTCGAACTATCCATGAAAGGGCCTGAGATGATCCTAGGGTAATCTGGATTCTTTTCCTTCTGAACATTCATCAAGTATTCTCTCTCATAAGGTTCTAAAATTTCATCTCTAGGACCTATAATCGGCTCAAATATAGCTACATCAGTCACTCCTTTGGATCGAACGAATTTCAGGTAATCGTCTAGTTCCTCGATCATATCAGAAGTGACCACCACCCACGTGGAAGTCAACATCCCTGCTTTTTTCACATTCCTTATCGTTTTCAAACTTCGTTCATATGCACCATCAAATCCCATCAGTTCATCGTTCTTCTTCTTTTCATGATGTTCTAGACCAACGAAAACACCTTGGCAACCAGCTTTTTTCAAAGATTTAGCCCTTTCATCAGATATGAAACCCGGGGAGGATATCAGAGAAATCGAAGAACCCGAAGCAGCTCTTACTAGTTCTTCAAGATCGTCTCTGAGTAAGGGGTTGCCTCCGGTAAATAAGAACTGAAATGTGCCGAGTTCTTTCAATCTCTTTATTGTGGAAAGCAGAACTTCCTTTTCGAGTACGCCTTCTTCGTTCCGAGTTACGCAGTGCCAGCAGTCATTTTTGCACTCAGTTGTTAACGAGATGTTGACTATCTCGGGTACGGGCTCACCTTCAGAAGCTTTAAGTTGAGCTTTAAGAAAAGTATCGAAAGCTTCTGAAGGATAAGGAGGGAGATGTATAGAGAGGACCTTTTTTCCGTCCAATCTATCTGGTACTTTGGAATTATGGGTGCTTAGAGCATATCTTAATACGAATATCTTAAAACGCAGCGGAAGTTTTCTAAGCTTTCGATCAAAGAGAAGTTTCAACATATTTTATACCTCTAGAGTTAAGTCCTTAGCATCTATGAGTTCCTCGATGACCTTCTCTATATCTTCTTCCGGTTTTTCGCATGATTCTTTTATTTCCCCTAAAGTGTGCTCTCCATCCAGCAGCTTCAAAAGTTGGAGTATGTCTTTTTCAAACTCCATTTCACATTCTCGGAAAACGATCTTTTCTCCGCTCTGCTCGTATGAGCCAAGTAGCTTAGGTCTGTAGCTCTCTTTCAAATCCGGTATCTCAAAATAGGTGGGCTCTCCATCCTTGTGGATAGGATAGAACGCGAAAACCGGAGCCTCTGCTCCGAATTTTTTCTTAAAAACGTACCGGTAGCTCTCTAATCCTGTAGTGGTCCCCTCACCTACAGCTTTCGCGAGAGAAAAAGGCGTGCCTGTAACGTCACCAGCTGCATAAAGACCCTTATCTATCTTTCCTCTTCTATCGGTCTTTATGAAACCGTTCTCATCCTTTTCGCAGTCGATGATATCGGTGGTCGAAGCTGAGAGTTGATATGATTCGAAATCTATATTGATATGATCCCCTACGATCTCATCATTTTTAGTTATAACTTTGATCTTTTCTTTTCCATCTTCTTCAAAGGTCTCATACTTTCTGATATTTTTCCCTTCATCTAACACTCTTTTCACATCCATCCTGCCCTGATTTATATCTTCAAAGAACTCCAAAGTTTTCTTTATTTCATGAGTTCCTACGAATATGATAGTCTTGCCTTTCTCCTCTTCACACAGTTTTTCGAAATGATCTTCCATGAACCTGTAGCCTTTCAACGTACCGAAGAGCTTATCTCCGAAATGTTCTCTTTCGTTCCAAGTCATCCTCATGCCCGTTGCTATTATCACCGACAGAGACCAATATTCTTCCTTATCCGTAGTAACTTTGAATAGGTCGTCTTTTTTTTCTACGCTGAGGACCTTCTCATTTTTAAGAGGGATAGAATAGTCCTTCATATCTTTCATCAGGCTATCTCTCACTTTTCCTTTTTCAAACATCCAACCGTCTCCGGTCATCCTGACGTCGGTCCAATCGGATATACCACCAGGAGAGTAATTGGAGATGACCATCACGCTAGCCGGGATCAAGTTATAGGTTCTAATCCTTCTAGCTCTTGCAGCCGCTGAAAGACCGGCAGGCCCTGCTCCGACTATTATTATGTCGCTATCATACATCTTATCACTCTTATAAGCTTTCTATCAATCATATACCTGTAACTTCATTGGATCTTATCATGTCAAAAACCCAATCGGGGAAGGTTTCAAATTCGAGTTCCTTTCCAGTTTCAAGTATGATCTGACCTTTTTCAGGCTGTACTTCTATCTTGTCGCCTTCATCGACTTGATCTAAGATACCTTCTATTTTGATCGGCCAGATGCCATTGTTGATGCAGTTCCTGAACATATATCGAGAAAAACTTTCCGCGATCACACACTTTATCCCTGACAATTTTATCGCCCAAGCTCCGCTCTCTCTTCCAGATCCCATACCGAAATACCTTCCGGCAACGATGATGTCGCCTTCTTCAACTGAACGATAGAATCCAGGTTCAACTCCTTCCATCAACCCTTTTAAGAGTTTCTCCTTATCTAAAGAGAAATATTCGCTTGGATGGATCTCGTCCAGGGTCACATCGTGGCCAAAAACTCTTGCTCTACCTTTCATCTTTTGCACCTCCGGTCGTTATGAAACCGTTGAGAGCTGAACGAGCGCAGACCTCAGCGTTCGCTATAAATATATCTCCTCCACCCATCCTTCCAGGATAGTTTCGGTTCTGGGTGGTGAGACATCTCTCTCCTTTCGCCATGAGTCCCTTATCTATCCCCGGACAAGGGCCACAGCTCGGGTTCAAGATCACGGCTCCCGCATCGACCAGTTTTTGGATAAAACCCTTTTCCAAAGCTTGGGTCATCACAAGTTTTGATGCCGGTGTAACCAAAAATCTGACGTCTTCATGGACCTTCTTTCCTTCTAGTACCTCTACAGCCGTTTTCAGATCTGATAATCTTCCACTAGCACACGAACCAAGAAATACCTGATCTATGGTTTTACCTTCCTCTGAATACACCTTATCCACATTATATGGTCGGTGAGGTTTGGCTAAAAGGGGTTCTTCGATCGAAATATTGATATTTTCTGAGTGATCATCCTCATCATATCCTGGAAAAGAGAAAGAACTGCTCATATCGAACCTCCTTAAATACTCTCTAGTGAGCTCGTCGGGAGGAAATACTGCCGATTTAGCTCCAGTTTCTGCTGCCATATTGCATATAGTCATCCTTCCGTCCATCTTTATTCCCGTTTTATCGACGAATTCTAAAAAGCGGTAATTGCCCTCATATTTCAGTTCATCTAAAATCGCAAGTGCGATATCAGTATGATCTTCTCCATCTTCTATCTCCACCTTGATAGTCTCTGGTACCTTGAGCCATATCTCTCCTTTCTTCAATATCTCCACTGTGTCACTAGCTCCGAAACCAACACCGAAAGCTCCCAGGGCGCCGTACATAGTAGAGTGACTGTCTATCCCCGCCACGATCTCACCCGGCTTCACTCTGCCTTCACACATCACCTGGTGACAGATACCTTCAGACTCTGCATGATCCTTTATCCCTTTTTCCTTGACGAAATCTCTAAACCTTTTTACGAAGTCTGCTCTCTCCTCTGTACTCGGAGGGCAGAAATGATCTACTACTGTAGTAACTTTTTCTGGATCCCATATCTTCTCGTCCTCCATATCATCGAATATCAGCGGAGCGTTTCCATCATGGATCATGACTCTATCGACTGATCGGGTTACGTATTCCCCTTCCTCTCCTTCAAGCATCTTTTCGGGGATGGTCGTCATCGATCTTCCCTCAATTCGTCGACGATACTCCAGAACCTATCTTCGGAGAAACCGAGCATTTCTTCGTCGTAATCGGTCTTGGTCTCTAAGAACTCTTCTATCTTCCATTTTCTATCAATAGTTTTTTCCTTTTCGATACGTCTAAGAATATCCTCTATCTTTTCATCAGAAAGTGAGATGTCTTTAGATTCTAACAGATTTTTTACATAAGTCGGTCCAGAATGCTTTCCAAGCACGAACTCCCTCTCTCGCCCCACCTCTTCAGGACTTATCGGTTCGTAAGAATCTGTATGGGATAGTATTCCTGAAACGTGAACATCACTTTCATGCCTGTAAGAATTGAAACCGGAGATAGGTTTTTGAGGTGATAGATACAATCCCGACTTCTTTTCCACCATCTTACAGAGTTCGTATAGATAAGTAGTATCTACTCCTGTGTCCACGTTCAACAGTTTTTCGGCGATCATGATGACCTCTTCCATAGCTGGATTGCCTGAACTGTCTCCGAGCGAGTTCACAGTCAAGGTCGGATAATTCACTCCCGCTCTGATAGCAGCTACGGTGTTAGCCACTGCAAGACCGAAATCGTTGTGGCAGTGCACACCCCACTCCTCTCCACCTACCGATCCCACCACTTCTCGGGTGAAATTATACATCGAATCAGGTGTTATCGAGCTCGCAGTATCGCATATGATTATGCGCCTGGTACCTCTTTCTCTGACGTCTGATAGGAGTTCTTTTACGAATTTTATATTTGATCTAGTTGTATCTTCGCTTATAAAGTCGTAATTCAACCCCAGCTCCTCTGCGTACTCTATAGTCTCTAGGACGTTATCTCTACATTCTTTTTCGGTCATATCGTTCTTATAGTGAAGATGGAATTTACTCGTAGTCGAAAATATATATAGATCTTCAACTCCAAGTTCCACCGCAGTATCTATATCTTCTTTATTGCATCTGACAGTTGCTCCTACTTCAGCATCTAGATCCAATCCGATCAGTTCGCGGATCGCCTCTCTTTCCCCTTCGGACATCATCGGAAACCCCGCGTCGATAACCGCGACTCCCATCTCATCCATCAATTTGGCTAGTTCTACTTTGTCTTCAGCATCGAAAACTACTCCGGGACTCTGTTCACCGCCTCTGAGAGTTTCGTCCCAGATGTGTATTTTTTCTGGAAGATGGTCTGCATCCATAAAATTCATATTATTATCTTCGATCAAAGGATCCATCATTACACCGATGGAATCATGATATATGGTTTATAAATAGCTTACTGAATATCTTTGATGTTATAAAATTCTTGGTTGATCTTCTCGAAATTCGTTTTTTTTTGAGATATCCTGTTCACCTTAAATATGGTTGAAACATCCATTATCTTTTCAGTCTCCACTAGGCCGTCAGCTTTAAGAGTATTACCAGTCTCTACGATATCAACGATAGCGTCGGCGATGCCGATCTTTGGAGCAAGTCCTATTGATCCGTTCAGCTTGAACACATCCATTTTTACTCCCATCTGTTCCAGATACTTTTCCATTATATTGACATATTCAGTAGATATACTGTATCAATCGAGTTCCTCGATATCTAATATCCTGCACATTGGCATTGCAAAACTCAATCTACAAATTCTAAAAGACAGCTCTAAAGGAACGAATACGTCGTTATCTATTTCCTCTTAAACATCCTTCCCAGAAATACCGATATCTATACCGTGTTCAACGTACACCGGCACGTCTAAAGCCTTCACCACAGAAACAGAACACGCTCCGTTCTTATATGGTATTTTTTGTCTTCTAGATAGGCTATATTCTACCGGCCTTTTCTAACATCTCAACGCTTTAGTCGAACAATCTTACTTTAAGCAGTACTATTTTCATGATTAGAGGTCTTCATGATCTTCTTTTTTCATGGACCTCTGTTTTATCGCCGGTAGTTCCTTGAGGTAGTCTTGCATCTCTTTCATAGCTATCGCCCTTTCTTCTCCTGTTTCCATATCCTTAAAACTGACTTCTTCGTTCTCTATCTCCCTAGGTCCTATTATCAGGGCGTAAGGTATGTCCTTGGAATCTATGTACTTCAACTGTTTGGAAATACCTCTCTTTTTAAGATCCGTATCCACTCTAAATCCATCAGATCTCAACTCTTGTGTCAATCTTAGAGCCTCATCTCTTACTTCATCGTTCACGGGACAAACGTATATATCCGCTGGTCTGTACCGCTTTTCTTTCTTCTTTTTCTCCGTTATCTCCAGCAGTCTGTCGATACCTAATCCAAATCCAGTCGCTGGAACTTCCTGGTTTCCGTAGAGGCCTATCAAGGAATCGTATCTACCCCCGGAACATACAGAGCCCTTGTCTTCTTTACCTTTCAAAAAGGTTTCAAAGACAAAACCGGTGTAATAATCGAGTCCTCTAGCGATCGAAAGATCGATCTCGATATCCTCTTCAGATACACCTAATTCCTTCGCTTTATCGATGATCTTTTCTAGATTTTCATCGGCATCTTTCGGAACATTTTCACTTTCGATCTGATCCATCATATCATCAAATTTATTCACGCTGACATCTTTCTCCATCAGTTCATCTCTGACTTCTCTTCTTGACTTTTTATCCAACTTGTCTATCGCCCTGAAAAGCTCCATCCTCTCCTCTTCATCAGTAGCTCCCGCCTCTTCCGCTATAGCCTCTGATATATCCCTAGAGTTCACTTTCATCGTGAATCTTTCTCCAGTCACGCTCTCGAGCAGGCCGTTAGCTATCTTGAGTATCTCCGCATCGGCTTCAGGTTCGTCTGTCCCTATGAGCTCGCATCCCGCCTGCCAAAATTCTCTCATCCTTCCAGCCTGCGGTTGATCGTACCTCCACATCCTGGTGATGTAATAGTACTTTATCGGCTTTGGTTTCGAGGGATCAGATGCCACTATTCTAGCTATCGGAACAGTCGGATCGAATCTCAAACCTAGTTTACGCCCGCCTTTGTCTTCGAAAGCGTATATCTCTTCCTCTATCTGCGGACCAGATTTCTCTGCAAGGAGTTCGAAGTGCTCGAAAGCTGGAGTCTTAACTTCTCCATATCCATAGGTCTCGAATAGGTCTCTCATCTCTTTGTATATTTCCTGTCTTTCTTCGTTCTCCTCTGGTAGCAGATCTTTTGTACCTTTCGGTGGTTGCAGTTTCATATATTATTCCTCCTTATAAAAAATTTAGTGATTACTGGGAAAACAGTTTTGTTTAAATTGCGGAGAAAAGTAAAGCTTGAACTAAGGATGAACATAGTGCCCCGAGTTATCTTCTGAAACCGGGGCTGCCAAGTACTCCTTAGGATATTTCATCTTAACGTGAGGCGGATATCTCTTCTCAATATATATAATTTTCCATCTCTTTAAGGCGAGCTTAGTTTTCTCCTGACGAGCGTAGCGAAAAATGGTGAATTTAAACGAACGCGAAATAGGCAGGTAAAAGTAAGATAACATTATATATAGCATGCACTAAAATAGGCACTATCAGGTTCTCAGTTTTTTCATATAGTCCTCCCAATATAAGGCTTGCGACGGTCACCACCATTGCTCCCATTATTATAGGAAGAATCTCTCCAGCGTAATTGCCTAGATGTAAAGCACCGAAAAGTATACTAGCGATGATGATCGAAAACAGTGGTCCAAAATTCTGTCGTAATCTCCCCTGAATAGCTCCTCTAAAGAAGAGTTCCTCCGCTGGAGCAACAAGGATCACGGAGAGTATAGCCAAAGCTAACAAAAATCTTGGATCCTGCTCAGCGATGTCTTCAATAACTGATTCGGGCATGAGATCTAAGGCGTGTATTATCTGAGATAAAGCTACCGCAGCAAGCAGCGTTATGACAGTTCCGCCGCCGATATAGCCAAGATCAGATCTTGAAGGTATTTCAATGGGGACTTTCACTTCCCTATAACGCACATAGAATACGGCTAAAATCAAAAATGCTATTTGCCCCAGAATAGTTACACCAAGCAGCAGGGATGTAGAATCTAAAGAGATGTCGTATCCAAGTGCCAATAAGAAGACTCCAAATATAACACCCAAAAATAAGGATAAAATCAGAGCGAATACAGTGAGACCGATGACTTCGATAACTGGCCAAGCCCTAGAGTCTTCTAATCCTGACATATAGGTATCTCATGTATGTTGGTAATTGATATAATTTTTGATATCCGATTGAGTAAAGATCAAAAGACCTGTTTATCCCAATTCTTTCTTTATCTTTTCTGGTAACATCGGACCTATTCCTTTCACGTCTAGTGATTCTTCTTCACTAGCTTGTTCTATATCTTCTATTGAGATAAAACCATTATCGGCTCTGATTCTTCAGATTTTTAAGATTGTTCTTCAAACTCTTCTTTCCTGTATAGAAGTCTGGTCAAAGTTGGAGGTGTCAGAGTCAGTCTAAGAAGAAGCGGTTAATCTGATTTCTGCTTTTTCACCTACCTCAACGGATTCGGATATCAAGACCTTTACTAGAACTCTCACTATTTCCTCTTTTTCGACTTCCGCTTCGCTAGGACTTTCGGCATGTCAATCTTCAGAGGTGGACTCAACTTCGAGTGTATAAAATCACCGTTGAATATAAATACTTGTTTTCTTTATACATTCGTAGAATATAATGCCTGCCGATGAAAAAGGCTCGGATGAAAGAGAGGAACCCATCGTGAGAAGTTTCGAGCTGAACTTCCATGGATGGAACATCGGAGGCAAACTTATATTCGTCGCTACCATCATAGCGATATTATCATTGTTACTTCCATGGATAGGTGAGAACGCTGAAACTGAGATGGGGTTCAGACAGGGTATGTCCGTTTTCCTTGCCTTCTACATCTATCCTTTCTTCATATTGGTGCAGGATAAAACGATGAGTAAGATAGCCGGAGGCCTCTCTTCTATCTTGGCGGTTATCGCACCCGGATTCCTGCTTTATTACCTATCTAGAGATATGGCCTTAAGGATACCTGAGATAATGGATTGGGGTATAATACTCTACATAATAACGGGCATACTTTTGATCATTGGAGTCTTCAAATACGAGAGATATTACAGGCACGGAAAACCAGAAGAAAAAGAGCCGCAGGTCCTAGAAAAGAAGAAAAAGAGAGGCAAACCATGCCCCGAATGCGACAGTCCCATGGAATATGAAGAGGAATGGGAAAGATGGTACTGCGAGGAATGCGATAAGTACCAGTAAATCGTTTTAAAAAATAGCTCTATATGATTAACTTCAGGTATTGCTTCCAATATTTTGAGCATCCAACTGAGATTCGATATCTAGTTCTAAAAGGATGGGATAACCATCGTCAGCTGGTGTAATATCGTTTATCCCTTCATCCTCTTCAACATAATGCCAGGTTTCACCGAAATCAAAGTCTTCCATTTCATCTTTCGCACTTTCACCCTGCATATCGTCAGTCTCAAGACCTTCTCCACCTGCAGAGTCCTCCAGTTCACTCACTTCTTCATCCCAGTATGAGTCCTCCACTATACCATCATTACCTACACCACGGGTCTGCAGATTACCGACTAAGCCTCCAACAAGATCGCTTCCTTCGATCTCATCTGCAGCAGAGTATGAAGTACGTATCTCACCTCTTCTCTCGGCACATCCCGCAAGCCCACCTACTCGCTCAGCATCCCCTGCTTCAACATCCCCTAAAGAATAGGAGTCGATGATTTCACCTTTCTGAGTACATCCGATCAAACCTCCGAATTTATCACTTCCTTCATCTTGCCTTTCCGATACATGTACATCTGCGAAGGATTCTCTCAAGATCGGATTGTCTCTACCACCTGGCGTCTCTCTCCAGCTGTTGTGCGAACCTATCAATCCACCTACCGCTCCCGTTCCTTCTACTTCGCTGTCTCTAGCACAGCTTTTTTCGATCAGAGTTTCTTCGTTTCCAGTCACTCTACCTATCAATGTGCCCACGCCTCTGTTCCCAGTGATTTCGGCGTCCCTGATACACAGGTGCTTCACCACAGTTTCATCTTCCACATCGCCAACGTGGCCAAAGAGACCGATATTATTTTCCTCAGGTCTGTCAATTTCTAGATCGCTGATATTATATCCTTGTCCGTCGAACGTTCCGGTGAACGGATGTTCTTGGTCGCCTATCGGTGTCCAACCTTCATCAGGTTCAGCAACCATATCATCGTAACCATCATCTTCTTTATCAAGATCATTCTGAAGTTCGTAATGTGCATCTAAGTCATTCCACATGGCCTGAAGGTGATACCAGTCTTCTATCTCATATGGATCCTCCTCACTTCCATCTCCTGTCATCTCCTCATCTATGTCTAATGTTGTAAAATTGAACATGGATCCATAATACACATCATCATCTATTTCAGCGACTGCTCTGTATTCATGAACTGTCTCTTCGCTCAGACCGGTTATAGTCTCTTCAAAATAATCATTGTCAAGATCAGAATCTTTTTTCTCCCAAGATCCATCTCCTTCTTCCTTCCATTCAAAGTAGACATCTGCTTCCTCTTCCTCATACCCTCTCCAGTATGTCACCTCCCCTTTCAAAGTCGCGGAATCACTATCTACGTCTTCTGCCTCTTTCGTCTCCACTATAAGAAAATCATCTTCATACACGATCGGATGATCAGCTTCACCTATCCATACATCTCCTTCTTCGAACTCCCACTCAACTTCGTAACCATCCGAATCCGGCGCATCCTCTCCCAAATAATACACCACAGTGAACTGCGCCACGCCGTCCTCCTCATACTCCACTTCATACTCAACGGAACCGTCTCCCTCTTCAACTACCGATTCTTCATCCCATTCCACACCCGGCTCGACGAACCCTTTCAACACTTCGAAACTCATCTCATCAT
Source organism: Thermoplasmata archaeon (assembly GCA_003554965.1). Lineage (GTDB taxonomy): Archaea > Thermoplasmatota > Thermoplasmata > Halarchaeoplasmatales > Halarchaeoplasmataceae > Natronoplasma. The sequence continues at coordinate 88,408 of PWHR01000063.1, forward strand.
CCCATCCTGAAGGTTCATTCACCTCTACACTCAGATCGCTTTCTGAAGGATCGCTTATATCGACATAAGTATGATACTGATCCTTAGGTTCAGAAGCAGAGAAATCCGCTTCTTCCAACTCTGTAGAAGATTTAAAACTCAGCGTTTCCCACGCCTCTTCCCCCTCATCAGGATACCTTTCTTCGTCGCTCATCCTGATAGTATAAGGCTGTTCATAACTTATAGGTACGTCAACCTCGGACAGCCAAATAACAGCTCCAGCTGCAGTAGAGACTATCAAAATCCCTCCGATGACCCAAGTTAATATTCTTTTCAGATTGACTATAGAACCTGATTTTCTCACTTTCATTTTCCTCCGATTAGTCTTTGTTCCTCCTTGCGCTCTTATCAAAAACATATTATAAATAAATTAGGGTCAGATTATAGATCATTTACCAGAGGTTCTTTTTCTTCACTTCAAACAACCGATCCGCTAACTCTTCGATGTACTCCCTCCTCTCTATCCTTTCCAGGAAAACATCCGGTATGCCACTTTCTCCAATAAAGGCACCGACCATACCTACGCACATCGCCCCGATAGTATCCCTATCTCCTCTAACTGTAACAGCGTTCATCAAGGCCTCTATAAAATCTTCAGGATTTTTGAGAAAGCTGAAAACTGCATAGGGAACAGAGCGGTGGATGAAAACGTCTATACCAAGCTCACCAGCTGCTTCCTTACAACCGGCATCTTCTCCTAACAGCTCTCTAACCGCAAAAAATGCCTCTGAAAAGACTTCGGTTTCAGATTCTGCTGCAAGCATCTGAGAGAAATCCGCTTCATTTATACGTCCTGCCTTGAACGCCTCACTGATCCCTAAGGCCATAACTGCTGCCCCGTCCTTTCCTAAAGGGTGAACATGGGTCACTTAGGCGGAAAGCTTCGCCTTTTCTTTCACCTCTTCTTTCTCCCCTGAATAAAACAAGCTTACCGGAGCGACCCGCATAGCCGACCCGTTTCCTTTCGAGCCTTCCCCTCCAAACGAGGTTTCGGCCGCTTCCACGTAACCTTCCTTCTCTCCGTTTCCGACCATCTCAAAGATCTTTAGAGGACCCTGACCATAGCCGCGCCACGGTTCCTCGAGATAGTTCTCCCGGAAAGTATCACCCAAGTGACGGTGATCCAGCTCTCCTTCTTTTTCCACAAGTGATTCCACGATACCCAACACCATGGCGGTATCGTCTGTATAGCCGATCGTCTCCCTTTTCTCGACTTCTTTCATCAATTCCTCTTCATCTTTATACTTAAAAGCGAGTTGACCAACTGCATCCCCTACAGCGGTTCCCAGTAAACCTCCTCTTATCCCTTCTTCACTCTCCATCTAATCCACATTTTCTGTATTCTCCATTTCCAATATAAATCTTATCATTTTCAACTTTCACTCCCCTCCCCAGTTTTCGGATACAAATACCTTGAACTCACTAAGCATACATATGATCGAAAGAAAAAAGCACGATAGAAATAAAGCCTTCAAAAGAGAGGATGATATGGACGAAAGAAGACCTACAGCTCCCTGGATGGTGATAATTTGAAAGAACAGACGAGATGCCCTAGATGCGGCTCAAAAAAGGACTCCTGCAAGTGCAGCAATTGTGGATTCAAACACTGCGGGCACTAAAACTCACATATCTATATTCCATATCACATAGAGAGGTTCATCATCCACCCCTATTATCGCTGACAGTCTACCCACCAACTCTATCTTACCTCCCTCTTTGGTCGTACATTCCACCGATAAACTTTCTTCCTTCAACTCTCCTTCGAACATCTCATCAAGGGTCTCGAACATCTTAGTTCCGTCGGCATCAGTAATAAATTTCTCCAGATCCTTTTCCAAAATCTCACTATCAGAATAACCGAGCAGTTCACAGAAATTTTCGTCAGCTTCTTTTACTTTTCCATCACTACCTAAAATAACTACTGCGTCGAAACTCCTCTCGAACAATTTTCTAAAAGCCTCCTGGCCCTCCCGCATCGACTCGAACCTCTTTCGCTCTTCTGTAACATCGATCAGTGAAACGATGCTCTTATCGGTCCCTGGGATCATTCCCACCTGGATCAAGATATCCTTTACATCGCCAAATCTATTGATAAAAGTAAAACTGTACTGGCCGGGAATACTATCTGGATCTTCTCTTCTTCTGTAATGATACTCTTCCATCTTTTCCAAATCTTCATCACTCACAAAATCGGTCCAGATCTTTTTTCCTTCCAACTTTTCTTTACTGTAACCGGTCAGTTTTTCCATCTCTTCGTTGACCATCTCTGCGACTTTGTCCTTTTCCAGTATCGCCATGGCTGTTCCGCTGTTTTCAAAAATAGCCCTGTACTTTTCTTCACTTTCCTTCAATTTTCTCTCCATCTCGTGCTTGTAAAAGGCCATCTCTATGTTGCAGTGGAGTTCTCTTTTACGGTAAGGTTTTACGATATAGCCGTAGGGTTCAGTCATTCTAGCTCTCTCCAATCTTTTATCGTCAGCATAAGCGGTAAGGTATATCACGGGGATATTCAATTCTGATTTTATCTCATCTGCGGCCTCTATACCGTCCATATCTCCCTTCAAAACTATATCCATCAAAACTAGGTCCGGGTCTTTTTCAGCTGCTTTTTCGATAGCTTTCTCCCCCTCATCGATTATCCCTATGACTTCATACCCCATCTCTTCCAACGCATCTTTAAGATCTTCAGCTACAAGCCTTTCATCTTCCACTATGAGTATCTCTTTTTCAGTCATCTTCTAGCTCCTCCATTTCAAAGCCCATCCTGAAAGTTGTACCTTCTCCCTTTTGAGTCTGCATCTCAACCCATCCGTCTAGTTGATCCTCCACCAGCATCCTGATCAGGCGTAATCCAAAGGTTTCTGGATCTTCTAGATCTACCTCCTCTGGTATACCTACTCCATTATCACTCACTTCTATTTCAATCCTTGCACCTTCCTTATCGGTCTTCACTTCCAATCTGCCCTGACCTTCATAACCCTTTGGAAATGCGTGGCGGAGAGAATTGGAGACCATCTCATTAACGACCTGAACGCATGGAGTCGCCCGATCTATACCCAGTTGGATAGTTTCAAAATCGGTATCCAACTGGACCTCATCATATCCCACGTCATAGGTCTGATATATTGATCTGATCAGTTCATCTAGATATCCCGACAGATCGATACTCGCTACGTCCTCCGAGCGGTGAAGCATCTCATGGATAAGTGCCATGGACCTGATGCGGTTCTGTGCATCATCTAAAATAGCGGATGGATCTCCTTCCCCTTTCTCAGAAGCCTGGAGTTTCAACATGCTGGAAATCACCTGGAGATTGTTCTTCACTCTGTGGTGTATCTCATCTAATAGGACTTCCTTCTCTTCCAAAGATTTTCTCAATCTAGCTTCAACTTTTATCTTGTTTTTCGCCAAGCCAAGGTCCCCAGCTATCTCTTCCAAAAGACCGATCTCTTCGTCGTCGATGTCCTCTGATATCTTCACCACTAGAAATCCCCCAAATATCTTATCTACTATCGGGACCAACCAAAAGGTGTGTTCACCTTCGGTGTATGAAATCGTTTTATTTTTCTTTTTTAATTTTGCGATCCTGTCCTCTAAACCATCGATCTTCGGATATTCCCCGAACTTCTTTTTTATCTCGTTGTTTTCCGTCAGGAAGATAGAAACGTCAGAGTAACCTCTAGTCTTCATCAACAACTTTCTCGACTTTTCCATCAACTCCTCTAGATCATCTTCTTTGGTTATGAGCTGATTTATATATCGGATGGATCGAAGCAAATCGTTGAGGTGATCCACTTTTTCTTTTGCCTTTTTCCGCTCAGTTATATCGCTGATAAAACCCTCTAAAAATTTTAATTCGCCTTCCTCAGAAAAGATCCCTCTGCCCTGTTCCCAAACCCACCTTATCTTTCCTTCTTTGGTCTTTATTTTGTATGTCTTCCTGAAAGGTTCCTCGATCTCCACTCCTTCCTGTATTTCATCCCATACCTGCTCTCCGTGTTCGGGAACTATAAGGTGCCCATAAGCGACTTCACGATCATCGATGAGCTCTTCGGGCTCGTATCCGGTCAACTCTTCACAGCCCTCGCTGACGAATTTCATAGTATAGTTCCTATTGTTCAAGCACCGGTAAGCCGTCCCGGGCAGATTACTCAGTAACGTTTTCAATTCCCTTTCTTTTTCCTTCCGCTTTGAAATATCTCTGAACACTACTTGGATCATGGGTTCTTCATCGACTTCTACCGGGGCTGCTGCCACCTCTACATCTATCGGTTCACCATCATCCAACCTGACAAATTTTTCTTCTATCGATGGAACTTTTTCTCCCTTCTCGAGCATCTTCTGTATGCGCTGTTTCACCGTATCCCTAGAATCCGGATGGACCACTTTCAATATCGACTCCCCTATATGTTTCTCTCGATCTTCCATACCGAGCATTTTCGCTCCAGCTGAGTTAATATATTCCAACCTACCTTTACGGTGAACCGCTATACCGTCTGGGCAAAGTTCTAAAAAGCTTCTGTATTTTTTCCTGTTCATCTCTAGAGCGTCACTTACTTTTTTTATCTCCGTGATATCTCTTGCTATAGCAAGATTCAAAGATCTACCCTTTTCGTCCTCGATAAAAGATGATTTTAAACTGATCCACTTCCTTTTTCCCTCTTTGGACTCTATCTGCATCTCTATAGCTTTCTCAGATTTTCCCTCCAAAGTTTTTTCCTCGAAGATCTTTAATGCCCTGTCGAGATGATCTTTCATTATCAATTCTTTTGCCAACTCTCTACTGTCTTTCCCCAAGACATCCTCTTCCTCATAACCGGTCATGCCTTCAAATGCTTTATTAGCTTTGAGTATTATACCATCCATATCTGTCAAAAGCACCCCCTCATCCATCGATTCTATCAACTGAAGGCCTCTCTTTCCGATCAGATGTTCAAGATCGATATATTCTTCCATATTATCCCTCCTTTCTTTATTCATTCCTAACCTCTTCAAATCTTGACGCTAATTCCTCTAATTGCTCTTTTAAAGATTCGTCTTTACATATCTTCAATATATCAGCTAAAAATTTAGCCTGCAAGATTGAAAAAAAACTAGCATCCTCTAACTCAGCAACATATCTATCAATATTAACGCTGACTTCTTCATCGACCTTGCTGAAAAGGTCTGCTAGATCACTCACCACTTCTTCCTTATTATCACAAACAAATCCAATCTTGTCGAGTATAGAAGTACATATTTTAATCCTGTCTTCTTTCCACTTCAGTGCTAAAGCTGATGCTTTATCATCCTCCATAGGTTCAGGGGCAAGAATAAAAACTTCTGCCGTCCTACCATATATCTTCTCAGGGATATGATGCTTTTTCTTTTCATCTTTCACCTCGATGAAACCTGCATCTTCCAATTTTTTTATGTGTCTGTAGATTGTAGACTGGTCTTTATCCAATGCTTCGGCGATCTGAGAGATGGTCATACCTTTTACTTTCAAAAGATCAAGGATGTTTTTACGAGTCCTTTCCAATCCGATCTTCAGATCTTCAGGATCTTCAAACATCAACACATCTTTTTTCATTCATCTCCCCCATATAATCATATCTCTACGAAAGATCACCTTTGATTAACAAAATGACCTTTAAGTTATTTATATGTTTTCTTGGCATTCAATCTAGTTACGATCAAAAAAGATCTAGAAAAAAGAGTAAAATCAATTTTCTTTCGAGGTCCTCTTCGACCTTAGAAGATACAGATACAATAGGAACCCAAGGTCCCTTATCTTATCCCGTGTTTTCTTATCCGATTTAATCAATGGACGGAGCAGGGAACCTTGCGTGCTTCTCTGTTCCATATTACCAATCGAGACCTTGCACGGAACAGGTTGTTTATAGTTTTTACTTCTACTTTTCAACTTGAAGATATCTCTTCTACGGACTCGATGACAGGTATATCCATTTCGAAGTGTTCTTCATAATTATCGATGTACTTAAGACCGGTTCCAGTATTGTAAAGGAGTACCTGCTCATCGGTCTTTATCTTACCTTTCTGCAACAGTTTTTTTGCCCCTGCCAGAGTAGCTGAGCCTTCAGGACAGGCAAAAACACCCTCTTTGCCGCCCAACTCTTTAGAAGCCTCAAGGATTCTCTCATTACTCACGGAAACGGCGGTCCCTCCGCTCTCTCGAACAGCGCTAAGGATCAACTTATCGGCGAAAGCTTTCGGTACATTTATCCCATTAGCTATAGTTTCAGGAACTTCCCACTTTTCCGTCTTCTCCTTTCCCTCATGTAAGGCCTCTACTACTGGTGCACAATCTTCCGACTGAACAGGGATCATCTTCGGCAGAACCTCTTCGTCCAACCATCCCATATCCCTCAACTCGTTGAATGCTTTCCACATCCCTATCAAGCCTGTTCCACCACCTGTAGGATATAAGATCACGTCGGGAAGTTCCCATGAGAACTGTTCCGCCAACTCTAGACCCATTGTCTTCTTCCCCTCCACTCTATAAGGTTCTTTTGTGGTGGAGATGGAGAACCAACCCATCTTTTCCTTACCTTCTTCTATCATCTTTCCACATTCGGGAAGGAGTCCTTCAACTAGAAAAACTCTCGCACCTAACATATGACTCTCGATGATACAGGACCGGGGAGCACTTTTCGGCATGACGACATACACCTCCAAACCGGCTTTGGCCCCATAAGCTGATAATGCGCCCGCTGCATTTCCTGCCGAGGGTATCGCGATCTTTTCTACACCTAATTCCTTTGCCTTGGAGACCCCCATCGACAATCCCCTGCTTTTGAAAGTTCCAGTAGGTTGGATCCCTTCGTCTTTCAGATAAAGCTCTTCAAATCCTAGATCTTCCCCGACCGAATCCAATCTATGAATAGGTGTGAATCCTTCTCCAAGAGAGATTATATTCTCGTCCTCCTCGATCGGGAGGAACTCTCTATAACGCCACATCGATGGATACCGCTCTCTAAAGTCTTCTTTACTTACTGACCCTTCGATCCTCTCAAGATCGTATCTTGCAAGGAGCGGTTCGCTGCATTCATCACACACTGTTTGGACCTTTGCAGGTGAGAACTTTTTTCCACATTCCGCACAGTCCAACCCTTTTAAAAAACTCATGTTTGTGGATTCGAACCAATCAATAAATATTTTTCCAACGGTTCTTGAGTTCCTTCAGGATCGGGATAGCTTCCAACTTCTTTTCGGGTAAAGAATCCCACAGAAGTCCAGAAGGCTTTTCCAACTCAGTTTTCGTTTCGATCATCTCCTCAGGTGTCAATATCCAGTCTAAAGGTACGTCGTGTTCTCCTTGGGGCAGATCCCCCTGTATCTGAATGGGATGAACAGTGGTTAGCACTGGTATATCCTCATGCCCCATCTCCTTAAGGACAGCGTATTCGATATCGCTGTAGCCGCCACCTTTACCGATCCTTACACCGTCTCTGCTGACCGCCACAGAGCCAGTTATCACTAGATCGATATCTTCCAGTTCTTCCAAACTAACATGTTCCCCATAAGTCTTTGAATGTTTTATGGTAGTGGCCTTTCTCTCTTTACCTTCTGGAACTTTTTTAGGTTCAATCCTCAAGAAACCTTCTCTCAATCGCGGCGTGGGCATGAAAAGAACTTTTTCCCGCCTGATAACTTCGGCCCTCACAGGATTCTGTGGAGAATCAGGGTTCACCTTGATCCTTTCTGCTTTTCTGAAATCACTCACTTCATCCAGCTTCTCAGCGGCTTTTTCGGCTCCGACGAAATTAGGTATCCTGCCCTCGACCGGTAGTGGAAACCTCGCTACACCGCTTTCTTCCATCTCTTCCCAAACTTTCTTTCTTATCTTCATCTTATTCTCATTAGACATCGATCTCACCTCCGCTTAGAGTTTATCTTTCTGATCTTTTCCTTACTCCGGTAGGAAAAGGCCATGACCCAGCTTCCCTCCGAGCAATGTTCCATCCTCAAAGTATTTCCGATCTCGTGGACCGCTTCTTTACCGACGCGTCGGTAAACAATCAGATCTTCACTCGAGTTCGAAAACCTCTCCCCTTTCAAGTATCTTGACATCGATCTCCGTTCTTTTTTCCAACCTCTCTTTGAACTTGTTCGGATCGGTATCTTTTTCATGGAAAGGTATCACCGTATCGGCTCCTATCACTTTCCCGGCCTCAACCGCTTCCTCGACGTCCATAGTGTATGTTCCGTCTATCGGGATAAAGGATAAATCTAAACCTTCTATATCTTCCATCTCCGGGATCGTCTCAGTATCTCCAGGATGATAGATCTTTTTCCCATTTATCTTGATGATATAACCCACTCCCTCGCCTTTAAGATGGTAAGGTTCACCTGACTCTCTTTTTCTTTCTTGATTGTATGCGTAGACACTTTTCACCTCGATATCGGCAAATTTCAGCTTCTCCTCGGGCTCTATTGTAAGAAATCCACCCTTTATCTTCTCTGAACACTTTTCAGGAGCCACTATCTCCGTCTTCTCCCCTAAGATCTCTCCGAACGTCTCAGGATCGCAGTGATCACCGTGATGGTGAGTGATCAGGAGCAGATCTGCTTTTTCAGCATCTCTATAAAAGCGTATCACCTCTTCAGAGAAGGTATCAGTGTAGTATGGATCTATATATATTATCTGATCGTCAGTTCTTATCTGCACAGAGGCATGCTCGACCCTTCTTATCTCTATCATCTTCTATCCCTACTAAACCATCCATATCAAAGGTTATAAATTTAACCTTTGGGTAAGTGCCAGTGGTAAAATATCTGAATCTAAATTCAGGCTAAAATATATATGAAAAGGTTAATGAAACACAGCTAGTATAAAATATAGTTGATACAAAATGAAAAGAGTAAATAAGATTTTCGCGCCGCTATTAGTACTAGTGATTAACGTCATTATGGTTCTATTTACACCTGCCCTGGGTAGCGAACTAGCTCAGGAGGAGTATGTAGAAGTAGAGTACGAGTATCCAAAATGACCTGATCTATAGGCTGGTATCGATATGCACAAGAGATTGGTGTCAGTGTACAAGACGAAGCTGACAAAATTTTAGAAGACGTATATCTGACACTAGATATGCCAGCTGATTTGAGCCTTCGGAAAGACACCGTCTTCATACCCGGCGAACTTAACGGAGAATTAGCGACCTACTAGATGGACGACGCAAGCGACGCGGAGGCCGGCTATAATACCGTTGATTGGTATATGGAAGCCACGACTGCAGAAGGCGAGTGAGGACTTTACTCTAGATCAGCTCGATGGGTACGACGAAGATATTGCAGACCTTCATCTGCATTTCGAAGCGGGTCTGAGCGGTGCTGAGCTAAACGTTTGGAGATTGTACGCGGGTGATGTTGGTCTAGGTGAACAGATCTCAATCGAGTTCAATATGGTGACTCCGGAAGGCACTCATCTAGACCAAACCTACGATTAGAACGTGACCATCGAGTACATCGATTCATTCGATAATAAAGAGGTAGAAGAATATCCTGTTAGGCTGGCCCAGCAAACGTCGGCGAGGTCGACGATGAACCTACGATGACATTGTACGGTGTGATAATTGTTCTAGTTATAGTGGTCGTAGCTCAAATAGTTATCCTCTTGGCGAAAATCAAGTCCAAAAAAGGAATTAGGCAGGAAAAAACAATTCCAAAATCCCTTTATTTTATCTTTTTGTGTTGCTGTAATTCTAGCAGAAAATTTAAATCAGTAGTTAAAATAAGCACACCTAGTTAAAGCCTGTCTTATCTAAAGAGCGAATAACCTTGATCAATGGATACAAAACCATGGAAAAAAGAAGATTATTTCTGATGAGCAGTGGTATAGTACTTCTAGGCCTGTTGAGTTTGATAATTGACTCTCAAGTATTGGAACTTACTACCAGACTCAGACATCCCCTGATCGAGAACGTTCTATTGTTCTTCACCAGCTTGAGAGTGGAACTAGTGATGGGTGTCATCTTTTTTGGTATATTCTCACTAGCTTCTCATAAGAAAGAAAGACCTAAATTGATAATATTACTTTCCATAATATTGTTAGGCAGTGCATTCTTAGCTATAGGATTACAGCATGCTTTTGCACATCCAAGACCCGATCTAAAGATCGTAGAAGTCCATATGGATCTGTGGAAGTACTCCTTTCCTAGTGGACATGCGGCGGTCGCCTTCGCCGCCGTTCCGATCTTCAGCATGGTCTTACCAAAATTCAGCAAACTGTTTTTCGCATTCGCTTTTCTAGTCGGATTGAGTCGTATCTATCTTGGGGCACATTATCCGAGCGATGTGATATTTGGAGCTGTCCTTGGATATCTGTTTTCTAAAGCCATAATAAATTGGAAATCTTTAATAAAAGAGAGAGAGGTGAGAAGACAGTTGTTCCATGCGGCTCTGGGGATGTTCTTCGTGTTGATGATCCAGTTCGGTATCTTGGAAGCTCTTGGTACTACATTCCCTTTCGATATACTATGGTTCCTGCCTTCCCTTTCTAGACCGTTTTTATTCATACTAATCATAGGTTCAGTTCTGATCCTCGTCGTTAGAAAACATGAGATACCGATAATCTGCTGGTTTTTGGAAAATTTTGAAAGGCCTGGGATGATCGACCAATTTCCCGGGAAGGGTCCACTCTTCTATTTTTTGGGTGGATTTCTAGTATCGCTGTTTTTTGAAAGGATTATCGTGTCAGCTTCTCTACTCATCCTAGCTATCGGTGATTCTTCCTCCCACCTTGTAGGTTCTTATCTAGGGAAGATCAAGCACCCGTTTGATGAAGAAAAAAACATCGAGGGGAACTTAACAGGAGGTTTCCTAGGCGCTGTAGGCGCCTCTCTCCTAGTGCATCCTGTAGCCGGCGTAACAGCAGCGTTCATCTCCATGTTCCTTGAAGGCCTATATTTTAAAGAACCATATGATAAACTCGTTGAGGATAACCTGATGATCCCTCTGATTTCCGCACTGATAATATTTTTTATAATGTACCTGATAGGATGAGCTTTCCTTGAACAAGAGTACAACAAAAAAAAACAAAATGCTTAATGTTTTTTGAGAGCTTTAGTAGATTGAAGATCAGGAAAAAGATGAGGTAAAAGAGTTAAAATATGGTCAAGAAAAGTGTAGCTCTCTAATCTATCTCTGCGTGACTACAGTTTTCACATAAACCAGACCCGTCTTCGTACATAACTAAAGCGGGTTCATCACATTCGGGACAACGTTCGACCTCCGCATCTTCATCGTCTTCGATCTCATAGCTTTTCTCGTCTTCTTGCGATCCTTCATCCTCTTTTCTCTTCTGCTTACATAGAACTCCAAATCCAACGACTATAACGAAAACCAATATGATAGTTATCAAGGCGTAACTCCTTAGAGATAGAAACTCATCTTCGAAATGTGCGGTCACTTCCATGTCTTCTTCGACGGTGATCTTTATCTCTTCGTCTTCCTCATCGTACTCTTCCGGTATATCGCCTTCCCAGTGACTAAACTCACCGTCATCATCAGGCAATGCTTTTATCATCACTTCTTCGCCATCGGCGCATAGATAGCTCGAAGAATTCGGCCTTATCGAGCCTTCACCTTCGACTTCTAAGGTCAGTTCGTGCTCGAGGTCGTACGGCACATAAGGATAGTTTTCCTCTTCCTGCCACGAAAGATATGGGTAAGTGTATGGATCTTCCTCAATATTCCAAACATCGTCAAAATCGAATCCTTCCATGTTCAGCTCGGCATTTTCACCTATCATAGCTCCGGTATTCAGACCGATACCCCCGGCACTCCTTTCTTCTCCAGATGTATGGATGTTCCAATAAGAATCCTCTGCCTCGACGAAAAAATCGTCTTCATCAGCAGACCCAATAAGTCCACCCTGAAGTCCCTCTTCAGGTAAACCAACCGTGGAGTAGGATGACGATATGGTTCCTGCGTTCTCACCGACTAGCCCACCTCCTCTATGCCTGGCTTTCACGCTCCCAGTACTGTAACAGTTCTCGATGGTTTCACGATTCAACGCAACTAGACCACCAGCGTACTCAGCTGATGCATTCACATCACTTTCAGAAAACGATTCCGCAATGGTTCCTCCTTCCCCATTGATTCCTACCAGTCCACCAACACCTTGAGTTCCGCTGACGTTAGCCCGGGAATATGATCTGCGCACTTCAGCATCTATATGTTCCTGCCACCATCCTCCCATATGCGCTACAAGTCCTCCCACTATAGTGCTTCCTTCTACCTCACCTTCAAAATGCGAGCTTTCTATATATCCAACACTATAAGCCACCAATCCACCTACATTATCGGCTGCCTCCACTGTTCCTACTACAGAGGAGTTTCTTATCTCACCGGCATTTACCGCAACTAGCCCTCCTACCCATACCTGACCAGTTATATTCACATCGACAAGTGTCAAGTCATCTATCACTCCTTCTTCTCCTACCTCTCCAAACATACCTATATTCATCTCATCCTCTCGATCGATGTGAAGCCCTTTGATTTCATAACCGTTGCCATGTAACGAACCGTTGAAGCCTTCTTCCATGTATCCTATCGGATCGAATCCATCTCCATCGTTCCACTCTTCCGTTTCTCTGGCATCTATATCATCGGCCACTCTATAATAGGCCTCCAAGTTTTCATGTATCTCGGGTAGATGATGAACACTCTCAAGTATATACGGATCCTCTTCTGTACCTTCCCCGGTCCAAAAGAGCGCGGTTATCTCAAGGTCATCTATCATAGTAACAGAAGTTCTTTCAGATGTTGTATCTTCTACCGTGTCAACATCTCCGGTCCATCTGACGAACTCGGAATCTTCATCGGCCGAAGCTTCGATCTCAACTTCTGCACCATAGATATGATCAGACACCTCCTCGTCGGGTTCTACTACTTCTCCACCCTCAGAAGAGTCGATGTTCAATTGGTATTCGTCGAATGTAAAAGTCATTGACCTCCCCCTATCGAGTTCTTCGTTCCACTCGATCATCGCTCTGAATTCATACTCTTCTCCCAATTGGATATCCTCTGAAAGTTCTATCTCATAGGTACCATCTTCCGTTATAGATTCTCCTTCGGTCCTTTTCCACTCTTCCTCTCCTCTTATCCTGTACTCAAAATAAGCATCCACAGAGTCTTCATCTGTTAGCGTGACATCACCAACTAGGTTCACAGAATCTAAAGTCATATCGAAAAAACCTTCAGTGGTGACTTGAGCGGTTTCAGAATGCTCAAGATCTATCCTCTGTCCCCAACTGTCATCGACTTCAAAATTCAATCTTGTCGTTCCTGGATATATCTCGATAGTGAACAAATCTCTTTCTTGGTAACCTTCTTCAACTAGATCACCAAAATTGAGCTCATAATAGCCACTACTGTCAGTGAGGATAGATATAGATTCTCCCGTTTCCTGGTTTTTAACTAGAACCTCAAAGTCCGGGAGTGGGTTTCCTTCTTCATCTTCCAAAATACCATAAACCACATAGGGTACTGGAGGATGCAATATATCATCTCCATCACCGAGATCAGTGTCAGCTACTCTAGTTTGATATATCAGGGATTCGTCGAGATCTTGATTTATGGTCATTATGTCCTCTTCTGGTGGATAAAATCCATGGGAGAAGTTTTCCCACTCTCCCGTGTAAATCTCATAAGTAAAAGCCTGAGCACCCGTCTCCTCATATACCCAATCATCGGCCGCGCCTGGAGCACCGTACCATAATTCCTCATGAGGTTGACCATAGGAGTACTGTTCTCCCTCTTCACCTAACTTTGATGTCAAAGATGTCATATGATCCGCCATGCCTCTATACCAATCATCATTTGGCGTGGGGTCCGTGATATTGGAAGAAGGTATCAAGAGAGTTCCAAAATGAGAGTGTAGATTCTGGTATGAATCTATATCATTATCGAGTATGAAATCTTTCAAATATCGAGTCTCAGGCTCTGAGAAGGGGGCTTCACCTCTATACGTTTCCATAGACGGATCATCGTCTCCCTCCTCCCATTTGATATCCCAGTTTCTATTCAGGTCAACGCCTACGTAACTGGTCGGAGTTGAATCGTTGCGGTTTTTTCGCCAATACTCGATCTCTCCTAGATCGCCGTCCCCATCATAGATGTATCCGTCTGGATTCGTCATAGGAGCTACGAATATCTCTCTATTGTTAACCAGCCAGTTTATCGTCTCGTTGGTATCGTATTCATTGACAAGTCTCCAAACATAGTAAGTGGCTACAGGAACTGTGGACCATTCTCTCGCATGCAGGGCTCCGTCTATCAGTACAGCTGGCTTTTCATCAACGACTGTGTCCTCATCTGAAGTGATCTCTAACGCCCAAAGATCTCTTCCTTCCCAGGATTCTCCATAATGATGTTTTTCTACAATGTCAGGATACTCAGATTCTAGATCATCATACCAATCCTAAAGCTCATCTACGGAAGGATAATTTTCTTTAAAAGGGTATTCATCAACAGTTAAAACAGATTTATCTTCTGAGGTTTCTTCAAATGAAACCTCTTGCTCCGATCCCAGTTCATCCACGCATTCATATCCTCCGACTCCGAGTCCAGCGGAAAAGCTCAGTGTCACCAAGAGGACGGCTATTACCACTGAGAATAGGCTTGCCTTCACTCCCATATATTTCACTGACCAGATAATTTCTCTACCGGATATAAATCTTTTGATAAACAAGTAAAAATATTGGTTTAGGCTCATTTGGGATATCTGAAAATCACTAAAGTTAAATAAGATTAATAATTAAGGTGTTACGCCCTTTTTGAAAGGGCCCGTAGCTTAGCCTGGTGGAGCATCTGGCTCATAACCAGACGGTCGTCGGTTCAAATCCGGCCGGGCCCATTCCCTCCACTAAAGGAGTGGAAAATGGTACTAAATTTTTGGCATGTTTCTCGGCGGGAGGTTCAAATCGCTACAAATCCGCTGCCAGTAACGGATTTAAGGTTGATTCAAACCGAGGATCATTCATGCCGCCACCTTCATTCCGTTCTCATCATTTTATCTAGTAGATTAGTATCATCCTGCGATAAAAGCAAAAAGGATATATACTTCGTAAACAAATATGTTTACATGATAATATGACGCAGGTTCAGGTCAGAGTTACGGATAAAATGATAGAAACTTTAGACGAATGGGTTGATGAAGGAAAATTCAAAAGTCGGAGTGACGCGATCCGAAGCGTATTAAAGCATTACGAAGAGCGGGAAAAAACTAGGGAGTTCTACAAGATGCTGCAAGAGAGGAGTGAAGAAGCCGAAGAGAATCCAGAAGAGCTCATACCCCTGGAGTAAATCAAATGAGCTATGAGGTATTGCTCCATCCAAAAGCGAATCGATTCCTCAAAAATGCTGATAAGTCCCTCAAAAAAAGGATTAGGAAAAAGTTGGAGACTCTTTCGACTGGACCTGAAAAAGGAAAAAAGTTGAAGCATTCCGATTTCTGGCGGTTGAGGATAGGGGATTATCGAGCTATCTATGAGATAAA
>PWHR01000021.1 GCA_003554965.1 Thermoplasmata archaeon
CTCCCGGCTGCTGGAGGAAAGCATTCGCTCCATAATCGATGTGAAAGAAGAAACCGATTTGGACAGTCTGTTTAGCTCCGGCGGCACCACCGCCCTGTTAAATAACATCCGGGGGCTGGAAGACTTTGAACTTATTTCTTTTATAGTAGTTAGGCCGGGTGATGGTAATGTTTGATTTACCGGCAAAGACCTTATTTCAAAAAAAGATACCCAAGAATAAGTTTTACGAAAAGCTTCAGGCAAACAGTAAGCTCAAGGAAAAGTTTGTTCGCCAGGTGGACCAGGTGGTGTGGAAGCACAAAATATCCCGGGAGACCGTTAATATAGAACCCACCAAAGGTGTGCCGGAAATTCAGGTATTTGAAGTGCATCTAAAGCAGAAAGAACTTTCTCCGGAGGTGCTGGAAAGAATTGACCGGGCCATACCCTATCCGGTGTTATTTGCTTTGTTTTACGAAAACCAAGTCCGGCTGGCCATAGCTTACAAGAAACCCGGCAGCCAGAACCGGGAATGCTCCGTGGTAGAGCACTATTTCTACTCGGACTGGCAAAATATCAATGAATTTTCCATGGAGCTGTTAAAGGGATTAAACTTGCAAGCTGTTTATGATAACATGATAAAAAGCTTAATGCCCATGGAGGTAGAAAGTGGGCAAGACTTGGAAGAAGCCGTCCAAAAGCAAAAGCAGGCAGAAAAGCTGGAGCTGGAGATTGCCAAACTTGAATCTAAAATAAACAAGGAGCGCCAGTTCAACCGGAAAGTAAAATTAAACCTGGAGCTGCAGGAAAAGAAAAAAGAACTGCAGCAAATTTGGGACAAGGAGGATATACATGGACAAGCTTGATATGCAAACCAAAGACCTGGCCCGGGAAAAACTGGAGAAGATTGCTGAGCTGTTTCCCGGTGTGATTACCGAGGCTGAGGATGAAGAAGGTAATCTTACCAGGGCAGTGGATTTTGACCTGCTCCGGCAGGAGCTGTCAACCCGGGTGGTGGAAGGGGAGAAAGAGCGCTACCAGCTTACCTGGCCCGGCAAGAGGGGAGCAATAGCTCTGGCTAATATGCCTATAAATATGACCTTACGCCCGGCAAAGGAAGAAAGCGCAGACTGGGACACCACGGAAAATGTTTATATCGAAGGAGACAACCTGGAAGCGCTTAAAATACTGCAGGAATCTTATCTTAACAGTGTTAAGTGTATCTATATCGATCCTCCTTATAATACCGGCAATAATTTCATTTACAGGGATGATTTTAAACAGGATAGCGAAGAGTATAAGGCTGATTCCGGCCAGGTAGATGAGGATGGGAACCGGCTTTTTCAAAATAATGAGTCTAATGGACGTTTTCACAGTGACTGGCTAAGTATGATGTATCCCCGCTTGAAACTGGCGAGGAATTTGCTTAGGGAAGATGGGGTTATATTTATTTCTATTGATGATAATGAAGTTAATAACTTAAGGAAGATTTGTGATGAGGTGTTTGGGGAGAATAATTTTATAAGCAATATTGTTTGGCAAAAAATTCATAGTACTAAAAATGACGCCAAATATTTTTCTTACTCTCATGAATATATAGCTTGTTATGCTAAAAATATAAGTAAAGTTAAAATAAAATTGCTTGCAAGAACGGAAGAAATGAATAAACGCTTCAGCAATCCAGATAACGATCCACGAGGTCCTTGGTCTTCCGGAGATTTAGTTGCTAATGAGGAAAGGAAAGGTGGCTATTATGATGTAATAGGCCCAACAGGTAAAGTTTTTAATGTTCCTAGGGGGAAACATTGGGTGTTTAGTAAAGACAAAATGGAAAAATTGATTTCTGAAGGAAGGATTTGGTTTGGTAAGAGCGGAGATGCTTTCCCCCGTTTAAAAAGATATCTTTCTGAAGTTCAGCAAGGTAAAAAGGCTGATACTTTATGGTTATCAAAAGAGGTAGGTCACAATCAGGAATCTAAAAGAGAGGTTAAGGCTTTATTAGAAGTATCACTTTTTGAAACGCCAAAACCTGTTCGTCTGTTGAAAAGATGTGTTGAACTTACTTTAGATGAAGAGGAAATTTTTTTAGATTTTTTTGCTGGCTCCGCCACCACTGCCCACGCTGTAATGCAACAAAACGCCGAAGACGGCGGCAATCGCAAATACATTATGGTTCAGCTTCCCGAACCCTGTGAGGAAAATTCTGAAGCCTATAAAGCCGGTTATGAAAACATATCGGAAATCGGCAAGGAGCGTATCCGCAGGGCGGCTAAGAAGATCAAAGAAGAAACCGGGGCGGATATTGACTACGGCTTTCGCGTTTTTAAAGTGGATTCCTCCAACATGAAAGATGTCTATTACCATCCTGAAGAGATAACCCAGCAGCAGCTACATGACATGGTCTCCAACATTAAAGAAGATCGCACTTCCGAAGACCTGCTGGTTCAGGTCATGCTGGAGTGGGACCTGAAGCTATCCCTGCCCCTGGAGAAAAGAGAAATTCAGGGCAAAGAAGTTCATTTTGTGGCCGACAACTCCCTGGTAGCTTGTTTTGAGGAAGGGGTAACCGAGGATCTGGTAAAAGAATTAGCCGGGGAAGAGCCGCTGCGGGTAGTGTTCAGGGACAGTTCCTTTGCCAGCGATGCCGAGCGCATTAACGTGGAAGAGC
>PWHR01000031.1 GCA_003554965.1 Thermoplasmata archaeon
CAGGTATTTCTAAGAGTTATTACATCCTCCACCAGCTGGCGGGATACCAGGGGGCCCATCCCGGCTTCTTCAACCACGAGTTCTGTTAATTCGCGAAGGAGTGTTTCCGGGGCGGAGACATCGGGCTGTTCTACGCGCTGCATAGGAGTTTGGGGCTGTATCCAGTCTATAAAAGATTTCCAATCATCGCTGTTTTCACCAGGGCAACGGGTTTCAACGAGCTGATCGATGTAGCGTGATGGGCCTTTCCCGCGAATTTGTGACCAGGGATCAATAATTTTTACAAGCTCTTCTCTGACGCTTTCCGGGAATGCCCTGCTGTAACGCTGCCAACAGGCTTGAAGGACTTCTTCCCTCGCTTCGTTGAAATCACCGCCACTTAGTATGGGCTGCAGGTACCGGGGATCGAAAAGAGGCAGCGAAGTTTCTCTGCGACCCTTTTTAAAGTAAAGCTCGAAAGGATGTACACGCCATATGCCTACCTCTGCTTCTGCTTCGTCCATTTTCTCATTGATTTCCTTTACCAGCAGGTAGGCGATCAGGGACTTTTTGCCAAAGTCATATCGCCTGGCGAGGTACTGGATCTGGTAATTTTCCAGGGTCCGCTCTGTTAACGGGCGGTAAATTTCATGCCGGTTCATGGTTTTCCCTCCATGGGGTTTTTTTTAAATTCTTCTTCATGGGCATCGAATATTTTGTGTAGATGATAGAACCGGAAAGCGTATTCAGGCTTGCTGTATTGCTCTATTAGATCCATGTAAGCGCGTATCAATTTTGTAGAACGCCCGGTAACGCGCCGGATAAGGGGTACAGGAAGGCCGCGCTCCTTCAGCACAAAAACAGCGGCGAATTCTTTTATGTATTCCTCGATTGATTCGTACGAATGAGCTGTTCTGGAAGCGATTTCGGTTTCGGTATGCATTTCCAGGTAGAGCCTGATGATTTCTTTGCGGTGAGAAATTCCGCGGCCGATATCGCGTTCAGTTCCTCTTAAAGGTATTTTCACTTTGGGATTGGAGTTTACTGTTCGTGAAATCGCTTCGGGGTGGATGCCCAGAAGATAGCTCAGGTCAGCGTAGGTCAGATATCCCCCGCAGTGTTTTGCCCGGGTACTAAAGCGCAGCACTTTGTTGAATTTAAGTTCGCTTACCCTGTTCATGTCGCGATCTGTTTGTGAAGTTGATAGATCCCCGGGTTCAAAAAAGCTTAAGTTAACAGGGACCAGCTGGCACTCCTCGAGGGGCTTACCTGCCGGTTCACTGCTGGAAACTGCCCAGTACAGAACCTCGCCGTCTGCCCGGTCCTGGGAAAGGGTTAGAAGGAGTTTTTCTGCAGTGTCCCTTATGGCTCTTTGTTTGACCGGGGAAAGGTTGAAGTCATCACTTAGCTCTGCCCAGAAATCTTGTGGAACTTTTTTGCTGCCCTGGGGTAGCTGCTTTTCCAGGATTGAAGAAAGTTGGGCTTTGGGGAGTTCCAGGGCCAGGTTTGACCATTCGTTTCTTTCCGGGTCGAAAAAGAGGTGTTGTCCATCACGCACTGAGGACGCTACCCGCGCAAAACCTAACAATATATCTTTAAAGCCCTGGCTGGAAAGGGCCACTAGGCGGAGTGTTTCAGTAAGGTTGTGTCCTTCAAAGTAATCCTGCAGCGCCCTGGTAGAACGGAAACAACCTCCTTTTTCACGATCAGCACGGGACAGACCCTTTACCGGAGCCCAGATACCTTCCTGCCTTAAACCTTTCAGCCGACTGCGCAGGGAAGTAGGTGTGATGTGGCACAGGGCAGTGAGCTGCTTGGTGCTTAAAAGACCGTCCTGGTGGAAAGCTTCTTCTATCAGGCGCATAACACGCCCGAGCTGCATGACAGAAAGCCCAAATTCCAGCTCAACCTCCAGATCCTCGGCAGCAAAGGGGGTTAGTTTAACCTTATGAGGGACTGTATACCGGCGGGCAAAAGAATCTTTACCTCCGGAAGCTTCCAGGTAAATCTGATTGGGACTTCTAAGTTCTGGACGCGAAAGGAGCCACTCGCCTATACGGTCGCCCAACAGCCGTGCTTCTACTTCACTCAAGCCCAGTTCGTTCTTGAACTGGACAGCCAGCATATTTTCCAGTGTTTTCTTTTTGGTTGAAGCTACTTGATATTTTAATCGCTGGCGGTACTCTTTTGCCCGACCCACTAAAAGTCCCCCTTTTCCATTTCTAAGATTACCGAATCAGCACGGCTTAAATAACTCCAGTCTCTTAAACGCTTTTTAATTTCAAAGTACACATCTTCATCATATGGACCAAGTAAAGATACTAAAGACTGTTTTGATCTACCGTTGATTCTTTTGCTGTAGACTACCTGCATATAAACATAACCTCGATAACTATTGAGCCTTAAAAACATCGATCTTTTAAACCATTATATCACGGTAGATGTAGAGGAACAAAGGGGCAAAGGGTAAATCAGTCTATAATGAAAGGGGATTGTTGATGTTTTAGAGAATAGTAAAGGAAAATACATGAAACAAAAGTAACATCAATTGATACCAAAAATATTGCATATTGATTCCCGGGGTGTTATAGTTGTGAAAAGGAAAAGCTGGCATGAAAATAAAAGAATTGAAGAACGGCCTGCGGTAATGG
>PWHR01000002.1 GCA_003554965.1 Thermoplasmata archaeon
CCATACCTGAAGTGATGACCAAATATGATGATGATGACCTCTTTTATATCCCCTTCATCCTGCGTGGACCTCTGCTTATTAACTACGCCTGTATGCAGGCGTTTTCTGAAATAGAAGACGGTGTGGAAACCAGAAGAGGCGGCATGACTAATTTTGAGAAATACAGTGAACTCTATCTGCAGGCCAGGAGTAATTTAAGGATCTATCTTGGCGTACCGGATGGAGTGCCTGAGTTCATTCCGGATGCGGGTGGAGAAGATGCGGAGGATGTCTGATGTCATTTACCCCTATCTTTCGTGGATCAACTGGCCTGAACACGGTCATTGACCCCCTGCGCCTGCCGTATGATCCGGAGACTGGCATCTTGTCTCTGGCTGCGGCAACCAATGTGGTGGTTGATGATTCGGGCATGATTAAACGCAGAAAAGGCTATACCAGGGTGCAGGAAGGATCTTGGCATAGCCTTTTTTATGATGGTTCTGACTGTGTTGGAGTAAAGGACGGTGATTTGTGCGTAATCGCAGAAGATATGTCCTATACATCCATTCGATCCGGGTTTTCGTCCAGGGTAAGCTATGCTCAAGTGAATGACTCGATATATTATACTTCCCCTGACCTTTTCGGTATAGTCAAGGATGGTATTCACATTTCCTGGGAAGCTCAGGAGTATGTCGGCCCGGATACTGATCGTGAGTTTGCACCACCCTTTCCTGCCAATCATATAGCCTTTCACCTGTCCCGGATCTGGCTTGCTCTAAGTAATTTCGTTGTAGCTTCTGAGCCTTTTGGATGGTCCTGGTTTGACCTGCATAGAAGCACAATCCTTTTGGATTCATACGTGCGTATGATTAAGCCTGTCAAAGATGGGCTGTATATATCTACAGACAAAAAGACTTACTTTCTTTCCGGCAGTCAACCGGAAGAGTTTAGTTTGAGGATGGTGGCGGATTACCCTGCAATAGAATTTTCTGCTGCGCAACAATATGTGGAAGCTTTGGAAATAGGCATGGACGATCCTGGGCTTTGTGCTCTCTGGGCTTCGGAAAAAGGCGTTTGCCTGGGTACACCATCCGGGACGGCTATAAACTTGACCAGAGACAGGGTGGTTTATCCTGACGAGGGTACTCGGGGTGCAGGACTTTTGGCTGATTACAACTTTATACACACGATCAATGAATAGGAGAAATAAAAATGTCATGGAGATTATCAACTGCGTTGCGAAATGCAATGCTTGAAACAGATTCTCTGAAAGATATTCTTGCCGGTGGGGTAATCAAGGTCTTTACAGGTACTCAGCCGTCCAGTGCAGATGACGAGGAAAGCGGTACGCACCTTCTGACCCTGACTGTTGACGGTGAAACGGTGACTTCTGGAGATCCGACAAACGGCCTTAATCTCGGAGATGCCAGTGAGGGTAAAATACAGAAGGCTTCCGGGGAGACTTGGAAAGGGGAGAATCTGGAATCCGGTACTGCGGGGTGGTTTAGGTGGTATCCCAATGATTTTGCAAACCATGAGGGTGAAGATATGGATGAGACCAAGATTCGCCTAGATGGACGTTGCGCCAGTACAGGTGGAGAACTTAATTTTACCAGCACTAGTTTGACACAAGGCGTAGATACCACTGTCAGCACTGCAGAGCTGATAATGCCTGCGAGTTAAGAAGGAAATTATGTCGGTTACAAAGACTATATCAGATAGGTTTCTTCTGGAACGTGGCAAAGGCACTATAGACTTTTTCAGTGACACTTTCAAGGCTATCCTCATGGATACTGGTTTTACTTTTGACAAGGAGAATCATGGGGAATTGTTGGATGTTGAGGGAAACGAGATAGGTTCAGGTAATGGCTATACTCAGCAGGATATTACTTTAACTACAGACAGTGCTTGGGCAGTCAGTAATAACGAAGCATCCATATCCTGGAACGATCTGCATATTACTGCTGATGGTGGTAATATACAGACGTTCAAGGGAGTGATTATTTATGACGATTCCCACACAGATAATGTTATCCTGGGTTATATTGATCTTGGTGAATCAGTTTCACTTGAAGATGGTATGAGTTTAATTCTAAATGAGCTGGGCTACGATGCCCAAGAGAAGGAGTAGATATGGGAGTTACACGGACATTATCAAACAAATTTAAGTTTGAGCTTGGCAAGGGCAGTATCAATTTTGGGGATACCGGGGCGGGTGCGTTCAGGGTTATCTTGATGAATGACACCTTTACCTTTGATCGGACTACTCACGGAACGTATCTTGACATCAAGGCCGACGAGCTGGATGCCGGGAACGGCTACACCAAGCTGGACAAGGCATTGACCGCCGACTCCGTATGGGCGCAGGATGATGTGAACAACAAAGGCGCGATAAGCTGGGATGATGTTACCTGGACTGCAAGTGGCGGCAGCATCGGACCAACCGGCGCGGCAGTGGTTGTCCAGTACGACGCAGGTGGCGCGGCTACGGGTGATGACAGCCTGGTTGTGGGCTGCATCGACTTCGGTGAGGAAATAACGGTCACGGACGGGGTGAGCTTTCAGCTTCAGAACCTGGGCTTTGACTTAACGCAGGCGGTGTAATCATGGCACTTAAAAGATGGGCAATAGC
>PWHR01000027.1 GCA_003554965.1 Thermoplasmata archaeon
GAAACCGCGGAACCTGCCCGTGTTATCGGGGAAGACCCCGGTATAAGGCTAGAACCAGCAGGGGAACCCGCAAGGACGGAAACCACCCGGGAGGCCGCTGAACTTGCCCGGGAACCTGCCAAGGAACCCGCTAAAGCTGATGTGCCACCCGAGAGGGTTGCAGAACCCTGGAAGGTGCCTCAAAAGGAAAGCGGGCTAAAGCCAGATGAGCATGCCCGTGCTGTTAAGGAAGCACTTGACCGGGGCGAAGAGGTGCCCCGTGAAGTCCTGGAAACCTACAAGAAGACCATGTGGGGCAAGGAAGCATGGAAGCAGGTAACTGAGAAGGAACCCGCGGCAACACCGGAAAAAAGCTTCCCGGAAATCTGGTCGGAAGTCCAGAGCAAGGTATCAAAATACAAGGGTGTTGATCTTCCCGAAGAAACTGCCCGGAACCTACCACAAAACCTTCTCAACGCGGCAGAGAGAAAAATGCAACAAGCCTTAGATGCACAAAAATTAATTGACCAAGGCGAGAAGGAATTTCCCGCTGGAGATAGAAGAGGTAAAGTGCAACCCAATATCCGCAAGTATATCGATGACCTGGGTAAACAGATCCAGGACGACCTAAAAACCGCAAAAGAGGTAGCGGATATCATGGGTAAGCACATGGAAGTACCCAAAATACCCACTTACCAAGACTTCATGAAGGGAGTGAAATTAGGTGAGCGACAAGAAGCCCGAGATGAACATCACCCCACAAAGAAAACTGGAGGAAAAAAAGCCAAGCCCGGAGGAACTGAAGAGGCGAAAAGAGATGTGGGACAAGATCCTTCCCGAACAGACAAGCAAAACTTCAAAGAAGCCCTAAAAGACATTACCGGGAAAACGGGTAAGGAAGCAAAGGGAGAGATAAAAGAAGAGGCATCCCTAACGAAAGCACAGAAAGACGCAAGGGATGCGGTTGAACAAATTACAGGCCTTCGGGCCTTTTTTTATTCCTCAGATTCCACGTTTGGCGAAGCAGGGATGAATGTGGGAACGAGAATGTTTATCCGTGATGACACTGGTGAAACCCATCCAGCTTTTGTGATTGGTCACGAAATGGGCCATGTGATGAGTCGCACTCCCGGTGTTCAAAAACTGTATAACGAGATGGTCAACCAAATAAAACTGACTGACGAGCAAGTCCAGTCCTACGTCAAAACCTTAAGAGGCACAGAGTCCTGGCGTAAGGGGATGGCAAAGAGTAAGGATTTAGTAGTTCGTGAGATGGTGAGTGACCATATTGGGAACTTAATGAATGAACGCTTTGGTGATCGAAAGGAATATGAAAACTACTTGACCTCTGAGCAGAAGCAAGTAGTGGAAAGCTATTTTCCCCGCTTAATCAATGCCACCAAGAAATCAACCCAGCGTTACAAGAAGACCAAACCCAAAACCGAATATGCCGCCAGGGGTCTGGAAAAAGCCGACAAAGGTGTAGACGAATATACAAAGAAGCAACTCAAGACAAAACCCCTCAATAAGGCAGTCAATGAAGGATGGATTGACAACAAGACTGCCCTTGCTATCCAAACGATGATGAAACACTTCCCTAAAGGGATAAAAGAACGCCTGGATGTCCGCGTGTCCGGGCAGGAATTCAAAACACCAGCAGACAGTGCCGCCGCCGCACCCAAGGGCAGGAAGATGACCAGCACCATGCTGGAGGAACGTCTAATCGGCTCCAAAGGGGAACTTACACAGGATGCCAAGCATGTTATCACACTCTTCAAGGGTGCTGATATCCTGGACTTTGTGAGTCAATACGGGGAGTTTGCCTACAGACGCTTGTTAAGCGAATCCCAGATACAGGCAGTCAAAAAGCACATGGGCGAACACGGTGTAGCGAGGGTGCCAGGGAAGGATGTCAAGCTAAAAGACAAAGGCCCGGGTGCTTTCGGGGTCTACCTTGAGAAACTTCTCCTGGAAGGTCGCTCGACAGGAGATGCTGAAGTTGACAGAGTCCTCGCTGACGCACTCAAAGTTGCTCGCGATATGAGTAGAGAGTTTGCTAGAGTCGGTGATAAAGAGTTTCAGGATGTGGAAGGCAGAGTCAATTTCACATTGCAGGACATGGTCTTCTCCGGCAAGGATTATACTGACAGGGCAGACCAGACCGGGAATTATTTCTACTCGCAGAAAGAGTTCGCAGAACGCTTCATTTTCCCCTCCCAGCGTGGCGATATCCTCAAATTCACCAAAGACAGGCCCGAAGGGATGTCAATGCTTGCCGCTGTCGGTGCCTACCTGAACAATAAGACAGGTTGGAGTTGGGACTACCTGCCCGCCTGCCCTAAGAAAATGGCCCAGGAAGCGAACATCTTAAAATACATCGAAGAACATAAGATCAGCATGGAGGACTTGCTGAACCCGGTTAAATACGCAGAAGTTGTTGATGCTTTACGTAAAAGCGGCAAAGTGATGGCCTGTAGCTACTGCTACGTGGAGGACGCACGGAATAAGGCACTCGCATACTACGCAGAAGGCGGCAGGAGAAGCCTCGTTGACTTTGCAAAAGCCAAAAAAGCTTTCGATCTTCGCCAAAAATACAAAGGTCATTTCAAGGGTTTCAGTAAAAAACCCA
>PWHR01000076.1 GCA_003554965.1 Thermoplasmata archaeon
AGATCGAAATGGACATGCAACAGATCCTCTCCGACGAGGAAGTCGACGAGAAAAACGTCCGCCTCACCTGCATCGGCCACGCACAGACCGACGAAGTCAAAATCGTCTACAACGCCAAACATCTCGACTACCTCCAGAACCGCGTCATCTGATTAGCAGCATAAAACGCATCTTAACGAGATTCGCCGTTTCCCGATTCAGCCCCCTCGTTCTAACAGTCGAAGACTACGCAGTCATTCGATTCGCCAGGGCCGTGAAAACTAACACGCCTCTTTATGCAGCGCACGGCCGTACCTGAAAGTATGTGTTTTACGCCCGGACGGAGCTCTGATCGAACTCACAGTCCCAGACAGCGTCGAGATCGTTTCGATACGACCGATCGGAGTAGTTCTGCAGATGTGGGGCAACTGGCATGAGGATCTTAGTTTTTGGCGCGGGACCGCTGGGGAGCCTGAAAGCGGCACGGCTCCACGAGGCGGGGCACGACGTCTCTCTTCTCGCAAGAGGACAGCGATTGAACGAGCTGAAAGAACACGGGGTCGTCATCCACGAGCAAGGAGCTGACAGGGAGGAAGTCGCTCACGTGAACGTAGTCGCCTCGTTTGAGGCCGACGACGACTACGATCTCGTCTTGGTCGTTATGGGCGAACATCAAGCCGCAGAGATTCTGGATACGTTGGCCGAAAACGAGCACGTCTCGACGTTCTGTTTCATGGGGAACAACGTCAACGGGGCCGATGAGATGGTCCAAGCACTCGGCAACGAGCGCGTGATGTTGGGATTTCCGTACCCTGGTGGCAAACGAGACGGACACGTCATGCGCGTGCTCCCGATCAACGAAAACAACACGTACACGGTTCCAATCGGGGAAGTTGACGGTGTGATTCGACCCAGAACCCGACGGGTAGCCGAAGTTCTGGGGAGCATGCGTGGATACGAGGTCGATGTTCGGACCGACATGGAGAACTGGCTGAAATACCACGTCGCGTTGCTCATTTCCGGCCTCGCTCCTGCGCTGTATGCCGCTGATGTCGAAATGAAACGGCTCGGTGAAACGAGAGACTTGCTGGTACTTTCCGTTCGCGCGACGAAGGAGGCGTTGCGGGGGTTACGGACGGCCGGCTATTCGCCAAGCCCCTCGATCGTGCGAGGGTTCCAGTACATTCCGGAACCCATCTGTGTGTGGGCTATCGGGTGGCTGATGCGTACCGAATACGCAAAGATATCGATTGAGGGCCATACCCATGCCGGTCGAGAAGAGATGACGTACCTCTTCGACGGGTTGCTGTCAGTAATCGAAAGCGGTGGTGGCAACACCGAAACGATGGAGCATCTGGCCACTTACTTCGATCCCGAAACACCACCGTATCCCGAAGGGAAGCGTGACATCCCAATGAAGTGGGGAGGTGTGGTCGCTCCCGCGATCGGGGTCGGGGGGCTCGCAGTCGCCTTTCAACGGTTGCGTTCGAACGCAACAGCAGCGCCCTCAGCTAAACAGGAGTATGGCGACGTCAAGTACGAAGTTGTCGGACCTGAAGACGCGACTGCGGTGGTGTTCACTCACGGGTTCGCCCTTGATCGCGAAACGTGGCGAGAACAGGTCGATACAGTATCCAAGTCGTATCGGGTCCTCTCATGGGATCTCCCTGGGTGTGGTGACTCTGCCGAGTTGAGTAATCCAGCACGATTCGACGTCGCGTCTCAGAACTTACTTGGCGTACTGGATAATGAAGGAATCGACCAGGCTGTTCTGGTTGGCCAGTCGATGGGGAGCCTGTTGAGCCAGTATACTTCGTACCACCATCCCGACCGCGTTTGTGCCCTCGTTCACGTCGGTGGCTTCCCACTGCATGAAGGGGTTTCCGACCGTACGCTCAAACTGATGCGGTTGCACGTGTGGGCACTGAATCGGATGCCCGAACAATCGCTGTACGACGTGTTTGGTCGGTTTGTCGCTCAAAGTTCCGACGCCCGAGCGTACGCGAGACAAGTGAGTGCACGCACCGGGAAGGAGAACATGGTGTCTCTCGAACGAGAACTCCTTCGCGATCTCGGAGATGGGATTCCCGAGCTACCCGAGCACCCACAGTTGGTTGTGGTCGGTGAAGACGAGTACTTCTGGCTGCGGAAGAAAGCGAAGGAGTGGGATAAAAAACTACTTAACAGCGAGTACGAGACCGTACCAGATGCGGGACACCTTGCGAATCAGGATAATCCGACGGCGTTCAACGAAATACTGTCCCAGTTTCTGGAATCACTGGACTAATCCACAGCTGTACGATGTCACCCCTCCGTCTGAAAGTTTAACACATTCTCGAAATTACGTGGGCTTGTCCTTCCGAGCCCGTCACTCATAAGACGCCTGCTGAGCTCGGCGTTGTTCGTCGAACTACGATGGTGTAGCAAGGGAGACGATTGCTCTCGGGATCGAAGAATTGGCTCACACACTTACTTTCCCTCGTGGCGAATTATACACAGAAGATGAAGTATCTATCAAAACCTGAGCGTGTCACCGACAAAGTGTCTGAGTACGCAGTGGATAATAAAGAGGTAACCGACCACTCGAAATCACGACGAACGAA
>PWHR01000035.1 GCA_003554965.1 Thermoplasmata archaeon
AAAAATCCTTCCGTCTTTTGCTCGGTCAGAGACACTCGCAATCTTCAGGAACACGATGTGTTCCTTCGATTTTCAATATCTTCCACTCCGTTCCAGATATTTGAAAATGCGAGGGAAGGGAAACTAACGCCAATTTGTATACAACTGTCTTTCAAATCACTTTTTCAGATATAAGAAAGTGAAAGAAAAGATGTTTTTATTTGTAGTCTTGACAATTGTCGCAATACCAACTATCATAATCATCGATATATCTAAGTTCTTCTCCACAGGTTGGACACATGCTTGTAGTGCTCTCTTGAGGTGGTGGAGGTTGCTCTGATCGTTGTTGTGGCTGTTGTTGTGGTTGTTGGGACTGCTGTTGTTGTGGCTGTTATACTTGCTGAGTTGCTCCTGTAGTTTGGGGTGACTTGTAGTCTTGACATGTATGGCAGTGCCATCTGTCATGTTCCTCAACATATCTGAGTGGGTTACCACAATCAGGGCAGAGTTTTTCATATCCTGTCCTTTTTTCTGATTTCAATGTGTTCTTTAATTTTTCAATTGATTTTCTCTCTCCTTTTTCTTTTCTCATCTCTTGTACAAGTTCCATAACCTTATAAGGAGTAGTATTCATTGTACTTTTTCCTTTGATATTGAACTCGATATCAGATGTACCAGTAAGTCCTTTCCCTCCAGAAATTTTGATGACAAGTTTACTTTCCCTAGCAAAGACAAATATAGCTATTAATACTAGTATATTGATAATAAGTATAACTTCCATGTAATCCAAAATGGCATCGTCGACTATTGAAATAAGAAACGGAAACAGGATAATTAATATCCCTACTCCTATGACTTTACTATTCAAGATAGTTTTAAAGGATATTCCATTTATCTTATTGTATGGAACTTCTTCAAACTGGTTCGGAGTCCTTTCCCCACTAAGTGTCTTAACTAATCTATAATTGGTCGCATAAATTTTCTGTTTGGTGAGGGTGGCCCAAATTAAACCGCTTATAACAACTCCAATAGTGATTGGCAATAAAATATAAAATTCATTTACCTCCCCTTGCAGAAAAAAATAAATTAATACAATAGATATTGCCATTGTGATAATTATTTTACCGATTGCACCGGCTTTGTAAGTCAAATCTTGTTCATAGACAATTTCCTCATCTGAAGTCAAACCATTGTCTAATCTTCTTTTCGATACCATTACACTCACCTATAGAATTCATAATATTTGAAGGTTATCATAAAACTGCACAATTTATGTATACTCTATAGTTCCTCTAAGATATCTTTCTTCTTTTCCTTTATGTGACTTATACCCTCACCCTACTCTGTTCTCCGCTTCTAGTCCTGTGAGTGGGACTATAGGGTGCGTTTGAGAGGTGTTTGATACGAATCGGTAGTGGAGAAGAGCTTGTTAGAGCAATTTTTAGGTTCTCTAAGCAAGAGGCTTTATATTCGGTTTCCGCATGTACTTTCCTCCCTCTACTTTAGAAAATGCCGTGTGTGATGACTATGAGGGCTAGAATCGGCTTAGGGAGTGCATTTATGGAGTTTATGTACTCTTTACTTGTACTCCTGACAGTTGTCGCAGTACCACCTGTCGTTCTCTTTTATATCCGGTTAAAAAGAGCTATATCCTATCAACCATTGGGTTTATATATACGAAACAGCACTGCAAAAGTGTAATACTATGAGTCGGGGAAATTATAGAACAAGTGAGAGTAAGGAAGAATGGAGAGGAACTTTAAAACAAGCTGCGGCGGAATATAATGATAAGATATCAATGGTATATCTATTTGTAGTAGGGCATAAAAGGACATTCTATGATTCGAGGCTAGTTAAACGTGTGGGGAGAAGTGATGACATTAAAAGCAGAGGAGGCGTCCATATAAGAGCTGTAGATAACTTTGGACGCCACAAAAAGCACGGAAAAATATCAAAGGTCAAATTCTGTTTTATCGTTGGACCACAAAGACATATACATTCTTTTTGTGAAGAAAGTCTTCAATACCATTTATATGGAGGCAAAAAAGGTTTGGAAAAGAATGAACAACACCCAGAACAACCTCATAATAATAGCAACAGGAAGTATGAATGCCCTGTATGTGGAGGAGTAGATAGTAACACGTATGAACACCATAAAGTCGAAAGTGAAACTTATTACAGAGACTGGTAATCCGTTTTAAAGATAAATAGGTTCCCAATTATCAGATTAGTTAAGAGCTGATATAATTTCGTAGATATGTTAATTCATTCAAACATTAAGTTGATAGTTCCCTTGAAAGACTCGTTATAGATCTTTACCAGGAGCAAGTTGTCTATCTCTTCAAGGTCATCTTCATCTACATCCAACTTCTCTCTAGGATATAGTCCGACTCATGAGAATTAAATCTCAAATCACCCCTACCATGACCTATACCCTTCACCCGACTCCGTTCTCCGCTTCTAGTCCTGTCAGTCGGACTATAGGGGGTGTTTGAGAGGTATTTGATACGAGTCGGTAAAGAAGGAGAGTCTATTCAGAGCGATTTCTAGTTTCTCTAATCAAGAGGCTCTTGATTCGGTTTCCGCATGTACTTTCCTCCCTCTACTTTAGAAAACGGCGTGTGTGATGACTAGAGAGAGCTAGAATCGGCTTAGAAAAGGAGGTGGTTAGAAGTAAGATAAAAGGTAAGTGGGATTGTTTTCAGGTGAAGGGTAAACTAACTCCAATTTGTATACGGCCTTGTTTTTAAGGGCTATCTTTGATAGCCCTACATGTTTTTGATGCATTTTTTTCTCAAAAAAATGCGAGGGAAGGGATTTGAACCCTCGGACCTCTACAGGACAGCGCCCTCAACGCTGCGCCGTTGGCCATGCTTGGCTACCCTCGCATTAAGAGCAAAAGGTTTTTGAGTGAATAATCGAGGGGTATGAGGAATTTATAATTCCTCGCATCCTCAAATTAGGAGCGAATCAACACTGTGTTGAAAATAAAAAGAGTATATTAAATTTATCGACCAACTTTACTTTAAAATGAACACTCAGTTCTCTTTCAGATCTCCTCGGCCAACTCGGTGATCTCTGCAAACTTATCTCTGAGCCTCTCCAAGCCCTCTTTTAAAACATCCTCAGAACTCAGTGAACCGTCGGTTTCATAGGTTAGGATGAATTTATCCTCTCTTCCTTTGATCTCAATGGCATCTGGAGTACATACGTCTTCGCAGGCTTTGCAAAGTTTGCATTCCTCCAACTCCGTAACAATGAGCTCTTCATCTTCAAGCTTCAGGATGTCGACAGGGCATTTTTCTATACACTTACCACATTCTGTACAGAGTTCTCCATCGATCTCTATCTCGGGATAATACTTGTATGCGACTCCGCTGGTCGGCTGCCATTTGGCGTGTTCTTTTGCAGTGCCAAGTTCAGCTGTAGCGTAGATCAGAAGAGCCTGAGTTTCGTCCAACTTCACTATAGGGATAAGGTCATCTACCGGTCTCAGATCCGTCTCACCGACGGGTATCAGATCACCAGAGTAAACGGTACAAGGACCTTTTTTATTCAAACTGTATATTATAGTACAATTGGGACAGCCTTCTCCTCCACACTCATCACATTCATCCTTGAAATTGAGAAGGTCGAGATCAGTGGGTATCGGGAGCATGCCCAATCGATGAGCTATAATCTCGTCGAACAAAGGAGCTGAGCTCTCAAATTCTTTGTCTTCCTCTTCATCACCTATAGTTCCGAGATGAAATTCAACATCCTCTATGGCCAATTTAGGGACATCAGCGATCAGGACTCTCCTGAGTGCATTGACCATCGGAGGATTGGTCTCAGAGAACAATAGTTCACCTTCTCTTTCCTTCAACTCTCTAATTTCTATTTCCATCTTTTCACTTTCAGTAAACTTCTAGTCTATACTCGTCTGCCCCTTCTTCCGCCCTTAGGTTTAGTCGAGTCGTGAGGAACAGGGGTGACATCTTCTATGGTGCCTATCTTAACACCTGATCTGGCGAATGCTCTTATCGCTGCCTGCGAGCCCGGTCCAGGTGATTTCGATTTGTTTCCACCGGGAGCTCTGACTTTAACATGGAGTTTAGTTATCCCTTTCTCTCTAACCTCTCCGACTGCTTTTTCGGCGGCTTCCATCGCGGCATAGGGAGATGATTGATCCTTATCCTGCCTGACGACTTCTCCTCCGGAACACCTTGACAATGTTTCGGCGCCAGTGATGTCCGTTATCGTTATTATGACATTATTATAAGAGGCATATACGTGCGCGATTCCCCATTTACCCATGATTATTACCTCCTACCTCCATATCTATTTCTTTCTTTTTCCTTTTCTATCATCTTACTTATCCGGGTCGGTGTTATCTCCTCTTCCGGCCGTTCTGGATGAAGCTCATCTGACAGAGGAGAATTACCGTAATAATCTATAGTAGGCTCTTCTTCCTTAGCCACTATATAGCTTGGAACAGTGACCTTTCTTCCTCCTACTGATATATGACCGTGAATTATGAACTGGCGTGCCTGTTGTGGACTGTGAGCAAGACCCTTATGATAAACCAGGGTTTGAAGTCTCCTATTAAGTATGTTCTCGATACTCAGTCCCAGTATATCGTTGAGTTCATGATCCTGTCCTTTCAGATATCCTTTTTTTCTCAACTTATCAAGTAGGTTTTCCATCTCTTCCGTAGCCTGTTTCTCTCCATATCTCAACCGTGCCTGAAGGTTCCTAGCCTGTGCTCTTATATTCTTCAAGATAGAGCGGGCTTTCCAGAATTCCTTCTTATTCTTCAGACCGTAGTGCTTTATGTAATCGTTCTCTTCCTTGATGCGTTCTTCTTGCCAAGGATGTGAAGGCTTGCTGTATTTTTTTCTACTAAATTTTGGATCTCCCATGTTATATCACCTGTTATTATTATTCTTCTTCACCGCCTGCCTGGGCTCTTGCGAGTTTTTTCTCTACACCCAGTTCCATTCCAGTCCTGCCGTTAGACTTCGTCCTCTGACCTCTAACTTTCTGGCCTCTTTCATGTCTTATACCCTTATAGCTACTTATCTTTTGCATCCTGTTTATATCCTCTCGGAGAACGGTGTCTAACTCGTTTTTCAGGACATGTTTATCTTCACCGGTAACAGGATCTCTCTGTCGATTGACGGCCCAAGAAGGAACTTCTTTTGAGTAGTCATCTACGCTATCCTTGAGTTCTTCGATCTCGTCGTCCTCAAGTCTTCCGATCCTTCTGTACGGATCGATATCAGTTGAATTGACCACTATTTCAGCTGCTCTTGTGCCTACACCCTTGATGTCGGTTAGGGCATAGGTCACGGGCTTGCTTCCATCGAGGTCCGTATTTTTCATCCGGACTATGTACTTGAATTCCTCATCTTCTTTTTCTTCTTCAGGCAAAGTATTTCCTCCGTTTAGTAGTGGAAATCTGATTATATGTAATATCCAATCAGAGGCGTGGTTGCGACTAAGACTCCAAGTGATATAAAAGGATTGCCCCGCACTTACGGCTTTACTCCTCTAAATCCTTTTCCGATTATGTACATCTCTGAGCTCGACTCCCTCGAAGCTTCAGGAGAGTGTCCATAGACCGATCTGAATGCACGTTCGGCCTGCTTCATAAAATCTTTGAACTCTTTCCCTTGAAAGACCTTAACAACGAAATTCCCGTTTTCTCTCAAGTTCGCACAAGAGAATCTGAGCGCCTGTTCAGCAAGGTACACGGATCTAGCGTGATCCATCTCATAATTGCCGGTCAGATCGGGAGACATATCACTTATCACCACATCTACGTCTCCTGAGATGATGGATACTTTTCTAGCGAACACTTCATCGGTCATGTCTCCCTTCTGGAAACTAACACCTTCTATATCTCTCATGTCCTGTTTATCTACAGCTAAAACGTTGCCTTCGCCGACCCTTTCGACAGCGTACTGACTCCAGCTTCCTGGGGACCCTCCAAGATCCACGACCACGTCCCCTTCCTGGAAAACGTTGAATTTTTCATCGATCTGTTTCAGTTTGTAAACTGCCCTCGATCGATATCCTTCCTCCTTTGCTTTTTTGTAATAACCGTCTTTCCTTCTGTAGGCACTCATAATGTATACCAGAGAGGACGGGGGTACTTAATTTTTATTTCCTCAATTTCAGCGTTTTTCCCGATCAGCGGAAGGTTTTTAATCGAAAAAGATAATCTCTTGTAAAACCATGACATCCCAAGAGCTCTTCGAAAGAGTGATGAACGCGATAGACAAGATACGTGAGCCTGGAGAGAAACCAGAGGATGATCTTTATTCCCTGGATAAATTCGTTTGTGATCTATGTCAGGGAGTCAAAGAAAGAGAGGAGATCACCCAGTGTGGATTCTGCGGCAGATGGGTATGCCGAGATAAGGACCATGGGGAAAAGGATTGCTGGAATGATGAACTTAAAGCCTGTGAAAGCTGCAGTGGGGTAATACAATTGGCTCGAAAAGAAGAGATTCAAGGGGAAACAGATTTAATAGAGGAAGATGATTTAGGTAATAAATCTACCGAGGCCGATGAAGATGAGTGACTTGGATGAAACTATAAAGAGTTTAGAATGGAATGAAAGGCTTAACGAAGTCAGGTTTGGAAGGAGAACTTTAGAAAGTGAAGAAGAAAAAAACATATTGGATATAGGTACGATAGAGATATTGATAACTTTTTTTGTCGGTCTTCTGTTCGGGCTGATAATAGGTACTATAGTCATCCCGACACTGACCGGCGTGATATGAAGGTGATCTAGATGAAAATACTTCTGATACATTCGGATTATTTGAGATATCAGGTGAAAAAGAAAACACCTGTGGCGGAAGAGATAACCGACGAGATGAAAGACGGCGAGATGGAAGAGTGCTTATCTGTCTTTACAGCTGTTGAAGAGAGTGACGAAGGCAAAGTCGAGAAAGTGATTGAAAAAGGTGTGAAAGAGATAACAGACACTGCGGAGGAACTCGACGTAAAGAAGATAATGATCTATCCTTATGCGCACTTGAGCTCCGAGCTGGGCGATCCTGAAACTGCTGTAGATGTGTTGAAGGGTCTAGAGGACTCACTCAGCGAAGATTATAAGGTCCATAGGTCGCCGTTCGGATGGTACAAAGCTTTTCAACTCAGCTGTAAGGGACATCCTCTTTCTGAACTCTCTAAAGAGATAATGGTCGAAGAGGATAGCGAGGAAGAAGAAGTCATTTCAAAGGCTCTCGAAGCTGAAGAAACTTTAGAATCGAGATGGGGAGTCCTTGAAGAAGATGGTTCCTTTCACGAGGTCGAAATAGACGGGGATGAGGTAATAGGGTACGATTTTCAAGGCAATAAAGACCTAGAGGACTTCTTCGTTTACGAAGCGGGAAAGAAAAAGAAATCGGGTGAAAAATCACCTCACGTCGACCTGATGAGGAGACATGAATTGGTGGATTACGAATCTGGTTCAGATCCAGGAAACCTAAGATATTATCCAAAGGGTAGGATGATAAAAGGTCTACTAGAAGAATTCGTGAGTGAAAAGACCAGAGAATACGGTGCCATGGAGATCGAGTCACCGGTGATGTACGATCTCAATCATCCAACGTTGAAAAAGTATCTCGATCGTTTTCCAGAGAGACAATATCAGATCGAAACTCCCGATAAGAGTGTCTTCTTGAGATTTGCGGCCTGCTTCGGTCAATTTTTGATGGGTCACGACATGACCGTCTCTTACAGACAACTACCTGTAAGACTTTACGAACTGACTAGATATTCTTTCCGTATGGAACAGAGAGGAGAGCTCACCGGTTTGAGAAGACTGAGAGCTTTCACCATGCCCGACAGCCACGCTTTGTGTGGGAACATGAAGCAGGCCGAGGAGGAGATGATGACCAGGATGGACCTGGCTATCAATGTACTCGACCAGATCGGTATAGAGCTGCCTGAAACTTTGGAATTGGGTATCCGGTGTACCGAGGACTTCTTTGAGGAAAATAAGGATCACCTGGTCGAAATAGTCAAGAATTACGGGAAACCCGCTCTGATAGAGATATGGGATGAACGTTTCTTTTACTATGTGATGAAATACGAGTTCAACTATATCGATAAGTTGGGAAGGGCCAGCGCATTGGTTACCGATCAGCTCGACGTAGAAAATGCGGAGAGGTACGGAATAACTTACGTAGACGAAGAAGGTGAAGAGAAACACCCCTATCTGCTCCATCTCTCTCCTAGTGGTGCCATAGAAAGAGTGATCTTCACACTGCTGGAACAGGCGGGTATGCAGGAAGAAAGAGGCGACAAACCGACCTTCCCTTACTGGTTAGCACCAACACAGTTGAGATTCGTCCCCATATCCGACGATCAATTGGAATATGTTGAAGGATTGGAGAAAAAATTTGATCATGTCAGAACGGACATCGATGACACCGATAGGACTGTCGGGAAGAAGATCCGTCAGGCTGAGAAGGAATGGATACCTTTCGTGGCGGTCATAGGTCCAAAGGAGGTCGAAAGCGGAAAGCTCTCGGTCAGGATCAGAGGTGAAGAAAAGGAGAAAGAGATGGGAGTGGAAGAATTGAAAACATTACTGGAAGAAAAACAGGGCGGAATGGCCTTCAGAAGTTTACCACTGCCTAAATACCTTACCGATAGGCCGACCTTCGTAGGATGATCACAATCGAATTCACACCAGGCCAAATGATCCTTCGGTGAATCTTCTTTATTCTTACAATTTTTTAGCCATATCTGTCTTTTCCCACGTAAATCCCGGTTCGTCTCTGCCGAAATGTCCATAAGCGGCAGTTCTTTTGTATATCGGCCTCAAGAGATCAAGATGATCGATTATCTTCGCTGGTTTTAGTGGGAATTTTTTTCTAGTGATATCTTCTATCTCCTTTTCTGAGAATTCATTTGTTCCATAAGTATTGACCAATATGCTCGTAGGCTCTGGTACTCCGATAGCATAGCTGAGTTGCACTTCACATTTCTCGGCCAATCCGGCAGCCACTATGTTCTTGGCTACATATCTTGCCATGTAAGTTCCAGAACGATCCACTTTGGATGGATCTTTACCCGAAAAACATCCTCCTCCATGGCTTCCGTGACCTCCGTAGCTGTCAACTATTATCTTTCTGCCTGTCAATCCCGTATCTGCTTGAGGTCCTCCGATCACGAATCTACCCGTTTCATTGATGTTGTAAGTTGTGTCTTCGTCCACCATATCTCCACATATAGGGGTGATGACCTCTCTTTTGATATCTTCTTGGAGCTTTTCTCTTTTCACATCTGGATCGTGCTGGGCCGCGATGACCACATCGTCTATCCTAACGGCTTCAGTACCCTTGTATTCGACAGTAACCTGAGACTTACCATCTGGCCGGAGATAATTTAAAATGCCTTCTTTCCGAACTTTAGTGAGTCTTCTACACAGTTTATGAGCTAGTACGATAGGCATCGGCATCATCTCTTCCGTCTCGTCGGTTGCGTAACCGTACATTATGCCCTGATCTCCGGCACCTTGATCCTCCTTTTCTACTCCCCTAGCGATATCCGGGCTTTGAGAATGGATAGCGGTCATAACACCGCATGAATCCGCTTCAAATCCGTATTCGCGTTCGATGTAACCTATATCTCTTATGGTCTCTCTTACCACGTCGTTTACGTCAACATAAGCTTGACTCGAGACCTCTCCGGCCACGAAAGCCAATCCATTCGTCAGTATGGTCTCACAAGCCACTTTTGATTCTGAGTCCTGTTCTATAAGCTCATCTAAAATGGAATCGCTGATCTTGTCCGCCATCTTGTCCGGATGTCCCTCAGTGACGGATTCTGAGGTAAGATAATAATTTCTATCCCTTTTCCTTCTTCTCATGAATATCGATCTCCTTTCCTAAACGATATATCATTACCTTTATTTTACTTTTGCCTGAACAGCTTTCAGGACAGTTAAAAAGAAAAGAATTAAATTTGAAAAGATAATCCGTACTCTATGAAAGCTAGATACGTTCCACTGATAGAGGCAGGACCAGAAAGGCAGATGGCCATCGACGAAGCACTGCTCCGAACATACGATAAAGGCGGAAAAAAGCCTATTTTCCGTTTCTTCCGTTTCAAACCCTCTTCGATCACTTTGGGCTACACTCAATCTGTCGAAGATACCATCGATGAAGAGAAGTGCAGACAAGAAGGTATACCCTTTGTCAGGAGGGTAACTGGAGGAGGCACCGTATTTCACGATTATGATGGTGAGATCACTTATTCGCTTGTCACTGAGAAGTCCCATGATAACATCGAAAAGAGCTTTGAGAAGAACCTGCAGCCGATCATAGATACGTTGAAAAAATTGGGATTGGACGCGAAATTCAAACCCTACAACGATATACTCGTAGGGAAAAAGAAGATATCAGGAAGTGCGCAAAGAAGAGGTAAAAGAGGCATGCTCCAGCACGGGACCCTAATGTACGCCACAGATCTGAAGAAGCTTTCGAAGATATTAAAACTTGATGAAGAGAAATTGAAGAAAAAAGGAGCCGAAAGCTTTTTGGACCTGGTCACTACTATAGAGGATGAAAAAGGAGAAACTCCTTCACCTGAAAAATTGATCGAGATGATGAAAGAGGAGTATGAGAAGCACTTTGGGGGAGAAGTGGAAGAAAAAACTCTCACTGAAGAAGAGAAGAAGTTGACCTCAAAATTTGAAGATAGATATTCTTCAAAAAGTTGGACATATGATAAGGAATGGGATCGATATTGAACAACGATGAAGCTATAAGGGTATCTTACGGCACGGCACAAGTCCTAGATCTAAAACCGGGCAGGAGCAAAGAAGAACCCACGACTGCCTACTGTCTGCTACCCGGAAAAATATGCAGAGGAGGATGTACTTTCTGCCCTCAGTCGAGAGGTGAGGAGAAGTGGTTGTCTAGGGTCTCATGGCCCCTTTATGAGATCGAAAAGTTGAAAGATAGGCTGAAGGATTCTGAGCTCTCTAGGATCTGTCTCCAATCTCCCGATATCCCTGACTATGAAGATCGTTTAAAGGCACTGGTGGATGAACTCGAGTGCACCGACAAACCTATCTCCATTTCAGCACCACCTCTTGAAGAAAAAACACTTGAAGAGTTGAAGGATCCTGTGGACAGGATCGGAATAGGTTTGGATGCTGCCACAGATCACCTTCGTAAAGAGAAAAAGCCGAACTACGATCCCTTGGTATTTTGGAATTATCTAGGTAAGGCAGTCGATATCTATGGTAAAAAACAAGTCACCGCACACCTCATAGTTGGGCTGGGAGAGAGTCTTGAGGAGTTAGGGACCGCTGTTAACAAGGCGATAAAAGTCGGAGCGAATGTCTCTCTATTCTCTTATACGAATGATGGAGAAAAGGCGGATCTTATTCACTACCGCAGAGCTCAATTACTGACAGCACTGTTGGAAGATGGTCTAAAAGTTGATGAGGCGGTAAAGCTCGTTTCAGATGATCCAAAAAGAGCTTTTGAAGAGGTCGATGCTAAAGAGACTTTCCAGACAATAGGATGCCCTGGATGCAATAGACCTTATTATACTTCCTCTCCCGGCAGCGAACATAGAAACTTTCCTAGAGAGCCCGCTAAAGAAGAGATAAGAAAGATAAAAGAAGATATCGTTTCAGGAGATAGAGATTGATCATGGACCCCATAAATAAGACCATAAGGGCATACGATAAGATAGCGGAAAGGTACTGTAAGAGGACCAAGGAAGAGGGCGATAGAGATTTTCAAAAAGAGATGCTACTTAAGACCTTGAGTCACTTACCTGATGATCCCAGGGTTATAGATCTTGGGTGCGGAGACGGAAGAGATACTGAGTACATGAGAAAAAAAGGAGTCGATGTAGTCGGTATAGACCTCTCTAAAAGCATGATATCTCTGGCTAGAAGCAAATATCCTAGATGTACATTCATCCACTCTGATATGAGGGAAACGGTGTTTCCAGAAGATACCTTTCATGCAGCCTGGGCAAACGCCTCATTGATAAATCTTCCTAAATCAGAACTATCCCATGTAGAAAAGGAAGTGTACCGGATCTTGGAGCCAGAAGGAATTTTTGCCTTCAGCTTCAAAGAGGGAGAAGGAGAGGGCTTCGAGACCAGCGTTATCGAGGAACATGAGAGATACTGTTCATACTACACATTGGAAGAGATCAGAAAAAAGATGAATCTTTTCGACATATTCCACAGTGAAGAGAGTCCTAACAAGATATTCGGCGAGAAGTTCATTTACTGCTGGGGAAGAGCTCGAGGTCGATAGTACTTAACTATCATAGGAAAAATTGGAATGGTCCGAGGTAATATCCTGCAGCCAAGGTTCCTACAATTAGTCCGGCCAATATCAGGTAATTTTTGAAGCTCCATGCGAATATTTTTCTTCCATCTAATGGTCCCAGCGGCAGAAGATTGAAACCTCCGATGAACAGATTAACGAAGGAAACTGCCGAAAGTATCCAGGGCAGTCCAAAAACCGTTATACCTGAGAAGGCGGTCAGGATCGAAGCTATCAAAAACACAGCCCCGACAGCCCAATTGGTCGCGGGACCGGCGGCACTGATCTTTCCGTTCTGCTCACGGGTTATATACCCTCTTATCATCACCGCACCAGGGGCGGCGAAAACAAATCCAAATAAACTGAAGAGTAGAGCCAACATCAGACCCCACCTCCACATCCTGAACTCCGCCCAACAGCCGAACTTTCTAGCTATCTTGCGGTGGGCTAACTCGTGAAAAACAAAAGCGGTACCTACAGAGAGGAGTGAGATGCCCAAGGTGATTAAAAATCCCAAAGTGAAGAAATCAGCTCCGTATATTCCTCCAGAAAAAGCTATCGCAAAAGCAAGAGTCAGTACACCTAAAGCTATCCCGAGGTGTCTTTTTTCAACCTTGCTCATCCCTTCTCTTCTTCTATAGTCGATGCGGGTATAAGGCCTACTCATCTTTTGACCACCTCATCTATGAAGAGTTTTTTGACTTTTTCCACCGCTTCTCTTTTCGTTTCGAATCGTTTCAGATCCACTTGACCACCTGCCGCGTGTTGGTGTCCTCCTCCTTGCCCCCATTCTGAATATATTTTTTTCATAACTTTCCCTATATTTATCTGCATATCCTTACTTCGAGCCGACATATGTATTTTATCGTCTTTTATCCCGTAAACCAACACTGTCATGATATCGCGTTCTCTAAGCAGAAAATCAGCTATCTGGGGAAGGTCATCTCTGTGGTATATCTTCTCGGAAAAAGCTGTTAAGACAGTATCGTGCACCTCTCTATTCGATAGAGCTATACCCATAGCATCCATAGTTTCAGGATAGATAGAAGGTTCTTTCAATATATCCAAAATGTCTTCATCGGCCAAAGCCGAAAGATATGCTATCGCCTTGTGATCTGCAGTAGATATATTTTTTGTGTAATCGTGAGTATCGACCTTTATGCCCGTCAATAAGGCAGAGGCTAGTAATGGTTTGATCCTCATATCAAGATTTTGAAGATGTTTGGTCATGATGGTGGAAGTAGCTCCCACATCGTTCCTTATTTCGTTGTATTCCCCAGCCGTTATATCTTTGCTGGTGTAGTGATGGTCTATGATGATATCAGGTTCTAAGTTTTCGGGTAAAACGTTGTTGACAGATGGTTTAGCGTTGTCCAACAGAGCTATCTTTTGATGGCGATCCAACACCTCTCCTACGTCTGAACTATCGATCCTTTTGATGTCAAAACCTGTGTTCTTAAGAAGTACTTCGTTCTCCGGATGTCCTACCGAACCACCAAAATACGTGACAGCTTCTACTCCCTCACTTTCACATATCTCCTCGAAGGCCATGGCGGAAGCTATCGCATCGGGATCGGGATTATCATGTAGGAAAACCGCAATTTTTCCATTGGTGGATGCGATCACTTCCTCCAACTCTTCACTCTTCCTTTTCATCATCATTCTATCGATCTTTCTGAACAGAGATCCTACCAGTTCCTCTTTTTTACACAGAACATGAACAGACCCAAGTTCTTCCGCTTCTTTATCTTCAACAAGAGCTATCTGAACTATGTCAGGATCTAATTTTTTGACTTTCTCACTCAATTTTAGAAGATTCAAGGACTCAATTTCTAGATAAACGAGGATTTCTATATCTTGAAGGTTATCTTTGACGAATCCTATCAATCCTTCAAGGTCTTTTTTAGATGGGTTGAAAGACCTGATATCTTCTTCCTTTTTTTTACCGATCTTTTCGATCTCATCTAGGAGAGCAGGAGAACCATAGAAGATATACATCATCTCATACTTCCTTTAGAGGGAAAGGTCTTGTCGAACTCTCCTTTCATCTTTTCCAAGAACTTTTCATCCACCGCGCTCCCGGCCACAGATGTGACAAGACAGCCTTCATTTTCCTGTATCTCGTCTTTTATGAAATGGAGTAACTTCAATACTTTGCCTTCGTCATTGTAATTTATTAGAAAGGGTATGCCGGAAAAAAGTACGACAGCCATTTCATTAGAACTCAAAAAATTACCGATGATCTGAGACAGACCAGATAGATCTCCTGGTGAGACTTTTTTGATTTCTACCTTGGATTCCTGCTCTTTGACCCTGTTCTGTCTAGAAAGCCAGACGAACTTTGAACCTTCGACCAGTGAGGTGGCATCTTCTAGTTCGCTCAATACTTTGTCAGGAGACTCTCTGACTATGAAAAGGATCGGGATACCGCATCTTATCACCTCACTGAGAACAGTCAATGCATCCTTAGGCCTGTTTTCGATAAAAAGATAAGCATCTCCAGGGTACCATGGTAAATCTCTCTTTGGGGTTTCACCTCTTTCGATCTCTTTATCCTCAAATGAAATCATCTCTGGATCTTCTTTCAACTCCTCTCTCTTGGATTCGACCTCGTGGTAGAGTGTGCCTATCCTACTCTCGACCCTGCTCTTCAAGTCCCATCCATCGTAGCGTGAAATGAGGCTTTCGACGTCTTTCCAAGCTTCTTTTTGACCCTCTTTATAGCCTTCA
This sequence comes from Thermoplasmata archaeon, assembly GCA_003554965.1. Lineage (GTDB taxonomy): Archaea > Thermoplasmatota > Thermoplasmata > Halarchaeoplasmatales > Halarchaeoplasmataceae > Natronoplasma. The sequence continues at coordinate 15,011 of PWHR01000035.1, forward strand.
ATATATATCTTTATTTTCTTATCTTCGTCCATGAAGCCTCACCTTTAAAGGAGGAAGAAGTTCGATCCTCAGCCGATATAGCTCAGATCTTCTCCTCCGCTCTCCTGCTGTTGGAGTCCGCTCATGTCCATATCTTTTACTTTGCTGGTCAATTCCTCGACCTCTTCAGCTTTTTCATCTAGTTCAGCGTACCCTATCTCCAAGCTGATATATCCAGACAATTTTTTAAGCACGGCCCGCGCAGCTCCTGGATCCACGAAATAGCCAGAGGTTTCGCCCATCAGACATACACCAGGTATATCGTATAATCTATCACCCAGGCCTAGAAGCAATCCGCTAGCACCTACGATCCCAGAAGAGGGATGCTCTTCGGAAAATTTCACGCCTATTTCTTTCATCTCCTCGATCTTTTCAGGAGTGGTAGCTGCACCCAGTACCTCGGGCTCTTCAACCACTTCACCGTGGCTGTAGCCGCCTAAAGAGAACAGCTTACTGACTCCCATATCCTTAGCAACAGATAGTATTCTATCGGTCAGCTGATATTGACCCTGTGGAGTCATCCCCTGGTAATCACCTGTCAACAGCAGAAGATCTGTGTTTTTTTCACCTACATCTTTTTTAAAATACAGTGTGTTTTTCACCAGTTTAGACAATCCCTTTTCATCCACCAGTACTTGAGGTGGAAAGTAGAGTGAATAGATATCAGCTGCTTTTTTCGCATCTATCTCTTCTTTCAGATGTTCTACAGCGAGTTTTCCTACATTTCCGACTCCGGGTAAACCCTCTATGAGTATACCGTCTTCCAGTTCGGCCTTATCCACGAAATCTATCGTTATATCTTCCATATTATCATCTCAACTATAACTTTGATCTGAAGCTTCTTGAAACTCTTTTTGCTTCCTCCTGTATACACCATATCTATCTTCCGGTGAATAACTCGGAGGTTTTGGGTTGATGGTGGTTCCCCCACAATCTTTACAGTTCTCACTCAGAGTGTATCCTTCACATGAAGGACATTTCCTGATCTTCTTCATACGAAAACCATCAATAGGATGGCAGTGGTGTTTTATATATTTAATGTCTTTCGTTTCTACGTGAAGTTTCTATTGTTGATCTTCTGAAGAGTGATAGATCACCTTTTATTTTTTCTTTTTTTAGGTCTAGATGACCTAATGATACCAGAACTAACTCCGTTTAATACACCTGCACCTATAACTATAAACCATGCTATGCTCGGACCCCAAGATCTCTCTTCTTCTCCTACGGACCCCCTGCCCATGAAGTAAAGACGGCCTTCCTGAGGACCAACTTCATTTATATCTAGGTCTTCTTCAAAGGTTTCAGACAGACTCCACCATAAATAAACTGGTGCCAAAAAAGCGAAGATAACGCCTATAACCGCAAGAGTCCCTCCTATCGTTGGTTTTACGACATCCAATCCAACGAGTATAGCACCCGCTAATCCTATGATGGAGCCTACCACGGCTATAGTCACGAATAACTCTGTAGTTCTAAATAGATAACTTATTTCGTTCATACCTTCTTCTTCATAATCCAAAGTAATAGTTTCTCCGTCTTCCGTTATTTCCATCTTATCCAAGTAAAAATCTCTATCGATATCTACTTCTCCCTCTTCTTCAGCACCTTCGATACTTAAATTGTACCAGGTAGCGCCTAAGCTGAATATCAATAAAGAAACTGCTATCACAGTTATACCTGCTCCTATCATTGCTCTGATCATCTTCGATACACCCTCGTATACTCTACCCCACTATCTATATATATCTCTTCCGTTAGGACCGATTTATTCAAATTTTCCTTGCAGATCACTTTTTCTGAAAAAGACCCATATCACCCAGTCTATAAGGTGTAACGGATTTTGCATCTACAAAGTGTGAAAAAGCTTTACTCATATCGATGTTATCCGCGAGGATCAAACCGTCCTCTTTTAGATGAGCCCAAGCTGAAGAGAACTCGAACATCATCGTCTCGTAAGAGTGACCGCTGTCGTGGATGAAGATATCCACATCATGTGAGATCTCCTCGAAAATCTTCGGCAGTTCATAGTATGTGTTCCCTATCCTCAACGACCATCTATCTTTGAGGTCCTCTGGAACTGCCCAGCCGGAACTTTTCTCAGGAGGTATCACAGCACCTCTTTTCCCTTCGCCTTCGATCTCATCTATCTTGACGGGCAGGTCTACAGAGTAGAGCTTACCGTTTTCATTTTCCTCTAACGCTCTCAATATCAGCGAAGAAGAAAAACCGTTGCATACACCTGTCTCGATCACGATGTTTGGCCTCTTCATCCTGATAAGATCGTATAGTTTTTTACCGCTCTCCACTCCAAGGATCGCTGGATGATATCTTTCATATCCAGTGAACTCGTCTCTGATCTTTTTGGCAATGGCTTCGATGAACTCATGGGCTTTTCCGTCTTTCTCTTTCACATCGACGGTGAATTCTTCTAACTCCTCGATATCGATCTTTCCGCTTATCTTACCACCTTCAAATTCAATCCCTCAATAAGGATCTGTATTCAGGTATCACATCATCGTCGAAGGCCTTCATACCTTCACTCGTTTTATGATGGCTCATCATATCTTCTATCACACTGAACGGGAGCGTAGATATCTCGACACCTATCTCCGCGCACTGCCTGACCTGTCTTGCGGTCCTTATGCTGGCAGCGATTATCTTGGTATCGAAAGTATAGTTGTCAAGGATGTTCTTGATAGACCATACCATATCTACACCGGATAGTACGCCGTCATCGTTACCCCAATAGAAAAGTTCCATGGATTCTTCATCTTTGTATATTATATCTTCTGGACTCCTTTCGCTTATCCGCCTTTGTATATGGTAATTCCTGACCCTCTCGACCATCTCGGATGGGTAATAAGTTCCTTTAGGATAATCTTCACCCCTTTTCAGTCCCATCTGATCTCTGATGTGATCGTCTATCCTGCCCAGGAACGGGCTCACGTATTCGGCTCCCGCTTTTGCGGCCATAATAGCCTGATTCGGTTTCATAACCAGTGTACAGTTGACAGGTATACCGGTTTCGCTGAGTGACTTTATGGCTTTAACGCCTTCAAAATCATCGTCGTTTTTACCCATCGAAGTGTTGACGGGTATCTTCACTACCACGTTATCGTTGATCTCGTTGAACTTATCGTAGAGAGTTTCGGCCTCATCGACCATGTCTTGCTGGTCGACCGCTGTCACCTCTAGACTTACGGGTCCGTCAACGGTCCTCAATATCTCGCTGATGTGTTCCTCTAGATTCATTTCACCTTGTTCTGAACTCGCGGCTTTCTTTATCAAAGAAGGGTTTGTCGTGACACCATCTAATATGCCCCAAGATTCGGCTTCTTTTATCTCATCCAAGTCTGCAGTATCTACAAATATATCCATCATATCACCTTTTTATCACATAATTCATCTTCTTTCCAAAACATCATGGGCGCTCTCCACGATGTGTTCCGCGGTGAGGCCGTACTTTTCCATGAGCTCGTCGCTTTCTCCGGACTCACCGAAGACGTTTGGGATGCCCACTCTTTTCATAGGTACATGGTAATTGCTTTCCGCTAAAACCTGAGAGATGCCACTGCCCATGCCCTGACTGACCACGTGTTCCTCAGCGGTCACTATCCCGCCTGTATCTCGTGCCGACTTTACTATGCTATCCTCATCAAGAGGCTTTATCGTGCTCATGTTCAAGACTTTTGCATCCACTCCATGCTGCTTATCCAATTTCTCCGCAGCCTTTAAACATTCTGAAACCATTATCCCGGTCCCTATAAGGGTCACGTCTTCACCCTCTTTTAGGACAGTTGCTTTCCCTACATCGAAAGGATCATCTTCCTCGGTTATTATCGGAACACTAGAGCGACCCAATCTCATATAGAATGGTCTTTCCTTCTCGGCTATAGCAAAAGTGGCCTTTCTGCTTTCGTGGTAGTCTGCTGGAGCGACCACATTCATATTGGGCAGGACCCTCATCAGAGCTATGTCTTCTAACATCTGATGAGATGCACCATCTCCTCCAACAGTAATGCCCGCATGAGTGGACACTATCTTGACATTGAGTTCAGGATAGGCTATGCTCTGTCTCACCTGATCGTAAGCTCTTCCGGTTGCGAAGACCGCAAAAGTACTCGAGAATACAGTTTTTCCTGAAAGAGCTAGACCTGCGGAAACTCCTGTCATATTCTGTTCAGCTATCCCTACATTGAACATCCTCTCAGGGAATTCGCTGCCGAACTCCTTGACTCGGCAGGAACCGCAGAGGTCAGCTCCGACCACCACTATATCATCTTTCTCTCTTCCGAGCTCGACTAGAGCTTCACCGTAAGCATCTCTCTGTTTCGCCATCTCCCACATCTCAGTCACCACCTACTTCATCATCTTTTTCTCCAAGTGCTTCGAGGGCAACTTCTAACTGCTCGTCGTCGGCAGCTTTGCCGTGGAAAGCTAGAGATCCTTCCATGAACGGAACTCCCTTGCCCTTTATTGTGTGAGCTATGATTATCGTCGGCTGCCCGTGTACCTCTTCAGCTCTCTGAACAGCATCGACTATCTGCTCCATGTCATGACCCTCTATCTCAAGGACATGCCATCCAAAGGCACTCCACTTGGTGATTATCGGCTCGATCGACATGACTTCTTCAGTGGAGCCGTCTATCTGCAGGTTGTTCCTGTCCAAAAACACGATCAGATTGTCCAATTTGTTGTGACTCGCGAACATCGCAGCTTCCCATATCTGCCCCGATTGGATCTCACCGTCTCCGCATACGGCGAAGACCCTGTAGGACTCTCTATCCAATTTCGCAGCCAATGCCATGCCGGCAGCGATGGAAAGTCCCTGGCCTAACGAACCTGTCGAGGCGTCGACACCAGGTGTAGTTTTCACATGAGGGTGTCCCTGCAACCTTGATCCCAATTTTCGCAGGGTCATCAATTCCTCTTTGGGAAAATAACCGGCCTCTGCTAAAGCTCCATAAAGAGCCGGTGCCGCGTGTCCCTTACTCAATACCAACCTATCTCTTTTTGGCCAGTCCGGTTCTTCGGGTTTGTGATCCATTATCTCAAAGTACAGCGCCGTCAATAGGTCAGCGGCGGATAAAGATCCTCCTGGATGACCAGAACCGGCCTCATTAGTGCTCTTTACTACATGTACTCTGACTCTTCGAGCGATCTCTTCCAATTCTTCAACCTTTGATTCCTCTAAAGTGGACATCGATTATATTCCTCCAAAACGTTTTTTACCCGATAGCTATTGCGTTAATAGAGTAAAGCTAATTATCTTTTTTGGGCACTACGTACGCTTCTCCATCCTCTAGCTTCACTCTACCTTCAGCGAAGGCTCCCACCACAGAAGGGAGAAGCTCGTGTTCCATCTCTTTCACCCTTTCAGATAAACTATCATGATCATCATCATATTTTACCGGAACGCATCTTTGATCTATTATAGGTCCTCCATCGACTTCACTAGTTACGAAATGAACTGAACATCCTGATCTTTTTATCCCTGCATCCAATACCGCTTTGTGAACCTTTTCTCCGTACATGCCCTCTCCGCCGAACAAAGGCAGCAGAGCTGGATGGATATTGATCAGTTTACCGTAATATCTGTCCACGAACTCATCTGTCAATATCCTCATGTAACCGGCCATCACTATGAGATCAGGACCATAATCTTCTAAAACATCGACGATCTCTTTTTCATGTTCGGTTCTGCTCTTCCCCCTGTGATCGACCACTACGTGATCTATACCGTGTTTTTTCGCTCTCTCTATACAATATGCATCTGGATTATTGGTGACGAGAAGAACGACTCTCGCATCGATCTCTCCTGACTCGGAGGCATCGATGATGGATTGAAAATCCGTTCCTCCTCCAGACGCCATCACTGCAACATCGATCATGTTATCGTGTGTAAAATCACAGGATAGATAAAAAATATTCGGAAAAATTGATGGAGATAAAAAAACTTATTATGGTTGATGCAAATATAGCAGTGCTTTCAATAGTAGATATGATAGAAATATACGATAGAAGTAGGTGTTGATATGAAGGTGTTATTAGCAGATGGTGAGGGAAACGTAAGAGACCTCTTCGCAGATCAAATTGATAAAACTGATTATGATTTTGAAGTGAATGATGTAAAGACAGGTGAAAAATTTTTAGAAGAGTTGGATAAAGATGTTTACGATGTGATGATCTCAGATCAAAAGATAGACGATATGGGCGGACTCGAATTGTTAGAGATGGTAAGAGATGAAGGTTTCGATATACCGTTTATAATCCTGATAGAGGAGGGCGAAGATGAGGCAGCTATGGAAGCTTTGAAGCTTGGAGCAGAGAAGTACGTTAAAAAGATCGGGAGCCCTCAAGATCGATTTGAATACATCGCTCAGGCCATAATACAGCTCTCTGATCACTCACATAGGAAAGATGAGGGAAGACTGCAAAGAGCTTACTTCGAGCAGCTGTTCGAGAAGTCTCCTGAGGGTATAGTCCTTTTGGACAACGAAGACAGTATCTTAGAGGCGAACGAACGTTTTGAAGAGATGTTCGGATACATGAAGGAGGAAATGAAAGGTGAACCCATCAATGATCTTATCGTTCCAGAGGAGAATATATCCGAAGCGAGCAGTCTTTCTGAAGATGTCCTGACGGGAGAAAATATCGAAGAAGAATCTATCCGGGTTAGAAAAGATGGAAAGGAGTTTCCTGTCTCGATAATGGGGTACCCGATACGGCTGGATGAAGAGCAGGTAGGCGTCATCGGGATCTACAGGGACCTGAGTGAGAAAAAGGAAAGGGAGAAGAAACTGAGAGAGCTTTATGAAGCCTCGATCAAGATAGCTGAATGTTCCTCTGAAAGGGAGGTTTACGAACAGGTTCTCTTGTCTGCTAAAAACATATTGGACTTCAGGGCGAGCAGCATCGCCCTAGTGGAAGACGATGAGTTCGTCGTGAAAGCTACGATGACCAAGAACCTTGAAGTTGGTGATAGGCTCTCGATGGAAGGTTTAAGGTGTATCACATATGAAAAGAAGGAACCATATCTGATAGATGGCATTCAAAAGTGGGGTGAGAAGGTCTCAGACCCGGAATACATTCCCAAGCCTACAGACCCAGATTTCACGTCGGCGATAAGCTTGCCTATAAAAGATGAAGGCGTCTTTCAAGCCATGGCCTATGAGGAAGGCTATTTTGATGAATTCGATTTTGAGATGGCTGAAACCTTGATATCTCATATGAATCAGGTAGTTGAAAAGATAAGGGTCCAGGAAGAGGTAGAGAGTAAGGAAAAAAAGTACAGGACCATCTTTGAATCAGCCAACGACGGCATCTTTGTTATAGATGATAATTATCGGTTTATCGAAATCAACCAAAAAGTCTTGGAAACGCTCAAGGTGGAAAGAGAGGACATAATCGGTAAAACACCATGGGATTTCTCTCCCGACAAGCAGCCGGATGGAAGATCTTCCGAGGAAAAAGCCAAAGAGATGATAGATCGGGCTAGAGAAGGAGAACCGCAGTTCTTTGAATGGTTCCATGAAACGCAAGATGGAGATGAGATCATCACTGAAGTAAGCCTGAACAGATATAGGCTGGATAGTGAAGGAAAAGTGATGGCCGTAGTCAGAAACGTAACGGAAAAAAAAGAGACCAAGAAAGAACTTCAAGAGAACAAAGAAAAGATCAAGAAATTACACGATACCGCCATGGAATTGGGGTTGTGTGAAGAGGAAGAGGAAGTATATGATATAACGATAAAGGCGGCTAATGAAGTCCTTGACTTCCACGATTGTACTCTAGCTATCTTTGATGATGAAACAGAAAAACTGATAGCTAAGAGAACGTTGAGAAGTGAATACGAAGAGGGGTCTGAACTATCCCTTGACATCGGATATACGGGTAAGACTTTTAGGGAAAAATCATCATTCCTAATCGAAGACGTGAGTTCAGATGATGTAGCCAAACCTGCCAGCGAGGAGTATAGATCCGCGATAAGTCTTCCCATCGGTGATATCGGTGTTTTTCAGGCGATGTCAGATGAAAAAGATTATTTCGATAAGGAGGACTTGGAGATGACAGAGACCCTGGTTTCACACACGAATCAGGTGCTGGAGAGGATAAAGAGTCAAAGGGAATTGAGGAAAAGGGAAAGGCGTTTCAGAAATATCTTCGATCACGCTTTGGTTGGAATATACAGAACCACTCCTGACGGAGAAGTATTGACGGCAAATCCGAGATTGGCCGAGATGATGGGCTTAGAATCCGTCGAAGAGATGATCTCCAAAAATATATCCGATATCTCGGAACCCACTGATTATTCCCGAGAGGATTTCAAAGAGATGATGGAGAAAGAGGGTGAAGTAGAAGGGTTTGAAGGTTCGCACCTCCTACAGGACGGCTCCATTATCCACATAATCGAGAACGCAGTCGCAGTGAAAGACGAAGAAGGCAACATAAAATACTATGACGGAACGATGCAAGACATCACTGACTTGAAGGAAACACAGAAAAAATTAGAGGAGAGTGAAAAGAGATACAGAGCGATCTTTGAGAACACTGGTACCGCCACGATTATTATCGACCCCGACCGTACGATAGCCCTTGCCAACAAAAAATTTGAAAGATTGACCGGACATTTCAGAGGTGGTGTAGAAGGAAAAGATTTCCTGGAGTTCGTCGTGGAGGAAGACAAAGAGAGGACTAAAAGATACCACGAACAGAGGAGAGAGGACCCTGAGAGAGCTCCGAACGAGTACGATGTCCAGGGCGTGACCAAACAGGAGGACATCAAAGAGCTGCACGTGAGAGTGAACATGATCCCCGGCACGGAAAAGACCGTGGTTTCCATCACTGATATTACCGATAAGAAAGAGATAATCAAAGAAAGAGATCACTATCAATCGAGTATTGAAGAGACTAGAGATATGATGGAGATAATGGAGAGTTATCTAGAACGACTTGAGAGAACTGAACTCGATGAAGAACAGGAAGAAGAACTCGATAAACTGAAGAAGACCTTGAAAAAGATCGATGAACTAGTAGAGGATTGAAGGAAAAATCTTTTTATAAGATACCATTAGGATGAGTAATGTAAAGTTCAGGCAGTTTAGATGCGGGGATAGCCAAGGGGTCAACGGCGAAGGATTGCTAATCCTTTGTCCCATCGGGACACGCGGGTTCAAATCCCGTTCCCCGCGCTTCTTCAAAGGTGGAAATAAGGATGTATAAAAAAAGAGAGGATGGTCCTGGATGTGTATCTGAGGAGCAGAAGATCGAAAAGAATAAATTCATACTCTGTAGAGAAAAGGTAAGATCCATCCTAGAGAAGAAAGAAAAACTCGACGACATTACAGTGAAAGGGTTCAAACATCTCATGGATGGAGAAATCACCAGATCTAAGGACTGTTTCGAAGCTTTAGATGAAAAAGAAAGGGACAAGGACTTCATGTTCTATGGAAAGGGACTTATAAACTTGCTCTCAGGAGATATACAGGAAGCTGTACTCTTTTTTGAAAGATCTCTCTCGCAAAATCCCGATCTCAGTGAAGCCTGGTATGATAAAGGCGTCGCTTTATATGAATTGGATAGGAGTAAAGAAGCCCTAGAATGCTGGAGAAGAGCCAGAGAAGTGGGATGATATTCTATCTTTTTATATCGAAGCTGAGCAGGTTGCGGAGCCTTCTTTTCTTGTACAGTGACGGATTGAAGAGCACCACCGCTGTGAATATCTCAAGCCTGCCTATCCACATGAGCAGAGCCGAGAACAATCTTCCTCCTTGACCCACTTCTAGAAAATCACTCGCCACTTCACCTAAAGCTGGACCAACATTACCTAAACTGGTGGCGGAGGCTGAGATACCCGTCATCATGTCTCCAGTATCCCACACCAATACGAATGAGCCTATAGCGAATAAGATTATGTAAGCGGAGAAAAACATAGCGATGTTTTCAAGGGTGCCCTCGTCGATCACTGCATCGCCCATCCTGACCACTTCGACCCGCCTTGGATTTATTACCTGTTTAAATTTTCTTTTGATCATCTTGAAAACGATCAGGATCCTCATCACCTTCATACCACCGCCGGTAGAGCCAGCAGACCCTCCAACGAACATCAGCATCAATAGGATAAGCCTCAATACCTGTGGACTCCATTCAGCGAAAGTTTCGGTAGTATAACCTGTTGTGGTCATCAGAGAAGCAGCCTGAAATAATGAATCACGAACAGATATGCCCTGGCTCGCTCCAATAAGAGCGATGATTCCCGCGGCTCCAAACATCAGGGCAAGATAAGTTTTGAATTCCGAATTGGAAAAAATCTTCTTGAAATCATGTCTGAAGAAGCCCTGGTAATGGAGTGAAAAATTTACTCCCGCTATTATCATGAAGATTATGAATATCCATTGGGCCGCAGCAGAAAAGACCGCTGCTTCCCCGATGCTTTCAGCGTAAGGGGAAAAGCCACCGGTCGGAAGCGTAGTGAAAGAATGATACACAGCATCGTAAGGATGAAGACCCACTCCCAGCAGGAGGATCGCCAGTATGAGAGTGAAAAGACAGTAGATATACCAGAGAGTTTTAGCCGTTTCTTTTATCTTCGGTTTTAAACGGGTCACGGTAGGGCCGGGAGCCTCGGCTTGAAGCAGTCTCATACCTCCACTGCTGAGTTTTGAAAGAATAGCGACCGAAAGAACGATTATCCCCATACCCCCGAGCCACTGCAGGACCGCTCTCCATAATAGCGTGCTCGTGTGTCCTAAGGCAGAATAATCCACACCGTGTCGAGCCATATCTGAACTTATCAATTCTTCAGTTAATAGGGTCGCCCCGGTGGTGGTTATCCCAGACATAGATTCAAAGAACGCATCTATAATATTTGGAAACAAACCCGTCAAGACGAATGGGATGGCGGAGATGAGTGCGAGGACTATCCATGTGAAGCTGACCAAAACGATAGCTTCATTGTGGTGAAAATCTTCCGGCCTTCCGAACTTCTCTGCTGGGTAACCTAGAGATATAGTGAAAAAGGCCATGAAGAGAAATACAACGGCGTTAAAAGGTTCACTGTAAACCAATGCAGGTATCACCGGGATGAAGAAGGCTAACCCGAATACTTTCAAAATCGATCCAAGGTTGCCCACGACTACCTTCCATCTCATGTCAGAAACAGTCCTCCACAGCACTGATCTCGTCTTTCAAAACAAAGGTCAAAACCTGATCGCCAGGTTTCAATTCACTATCGCCTTTAGGGATCATCGTTTTTCCCCTTCTGATGATCGCGCCGACTATACACTCAGGAGGTAGTTCACTGTACTCTAAAGTTTTGCCGGCCACCTTAGAACTTTCATCTACACTCATCTCAAGAAGGTAAAGATCCCCACCATGGATCGGTATAGCTTTCAAAGGATTCAATTCTCTAGCCATCCTGAGCATGGTGTTCGCTGTCTGCAGCTGCGGAGAAGCAGCGAGATCGATACCGACTGTCTCTACAAGAGACTTGACTCCGAGCTCTTTCACTATAGCGACGGTCTTTTCCACTCCATATACTTTTGCCAGTAAAGAGACAAGAACGTTGTATTCTTCTGAGTTCGTAGTCACAGCGACCGCATCCGTTCTCAGGATACCCTCTTCTATCAGAACAGATTTGTCCCTAGCATCCCCCACCAAAACTTCTACGCCTTTCAATTCTTCCGCAGCCCTCCTTGCTTTGCTCTGAGATCCCTCTATCAGTTTTACATCCACCCCTCGCCTGCAGAGTTTGTTGGCTATGTGGATACCGATAGAAGAAGCTCCGATGACCATCACCTTCTCCACGGAAGACTTCTTAGTACCTAATAACTTGAGTATCTTCCTTTCAGCTTTTTTACCTTCCGTCATAACAACGATGGTGTCGTCTTCTTTTACGATATCATCGCCGTGGGGAACGATGACTTCACTATCCCGTATTATGGCTCCCAGATTGATATTTTTCGGAAAACCGATATTTTTGATCTTCTTATCTTTTATACGGGAATTGGCTAAGACCTTGAACTCTGTGACGTTTATCTTACCTCCCATCGATATCTTCCTGTCTATGGCGAAGGGGACCGTGATCACGTCAGCTACTTTTCTAGCCACGAGAAGTTCAGGTGAGACGGCTTTATCTACACCGATACTCTTGAACCTTTGAGATACCTCTCGGTTGATATATTCAAGACCCCTGATCCTAGCCATCGTCTGACATCCTGCGGACTTCGCTATAGAACAGGCCACGATATTGGTTTCATTACTGTTCGTGGCTGCGAAGAAGTAATCCGATCCCTTGATGTCCAAAGAGTTGAGAAGTTCGGGTCGCGCTCCATTGCCCTTCACTACTTTCACATCTAGAGCTCTAGCTTTCTCACAAGCACTCTCCTTCTTATCCACTATGATCACATCGTGGCCCTTTCTCCTTATGGATTCGGCGAGTTTTCTTCCGACTTCACCTGCACCGATTATTATGACTTTCATGATTCGCCACCTTAAACCTTGGTTGACTAAAGAAGTTTTTGGAGCAATTTTTTGTGTTCTCTGACCGTGACTTTATCTCCCTCTTGGACTCCAAGTTTCTTCCTGTCGTTCACCCTTAAGCTTATCTTTTCTCTTTCTATCATATAATCTGAGTAGGCCGAAACGAGTATATCTTTGTTTTCCGAACTCACCACGATCATCTGTCCGTCTTCTAATTCAGCTTCTTTCATTATCTCCTCGTTGACTCTAGCCCTACCACCCGATTCGATGGGACTGTTCTCCACCTCTAATTCCGCCAACTCTGTCATACTCCTACATAAGTCTCTATTTTAGATATATATTTTTTGAAAAAAACCTCGGAGCTCCTACTCTAATGACAAAGGCTAAAAACCCTGTTCGTAATCCCGAAAAGAGACCATGAAAAAAGAATATCCTCTTGAAGAACTAGCTAGTTTACCTGAATTTTATCATCCTGCAGCCTCTCCTGATGGTGAGAAGATAGCTTTTTACTGGGATGAGAGCGGCAGGAACGAACTTTATCTCATGGATACGGAAAGCAAGGAGATAGAACAGCTGAGCGACGGAGAAGTCCCTAGGAACGCGAGATGGCCCTTGATGTGGGATTCAAAGGGGGATAAGATCCTTTTTCACAAAGACGAAGCGGGCAACGAGCAGAACGATATCTACTCTATAGATATTGAGGGCAGCGTTAAAAAAGAGGTGGAATTCGAAGGGCAGTGTATCTTACAAGATGTGAGTCCCGATGGCGAATACATTCTTTTCACCAGTGATAGATACGAGCAGATGAATCTTTTCCGATACTCTTTTGAAAGCAACGAGATCGATAAGTTGACCGATTATAAACTGCCTGTATGGAGTGCAGTTTACAGTCCCGGTGGCAGATGGATAGCGTATCAGGCTAACGAATCCGACGACCTCCGGAATAAAGATATTTATCTATGTGAAACGGACGGCTCTAATAAACAAAAATTGGATATCGGTGAGAAGGGTTCTGAAAACAGTCCTGTCCGTTGGTCTCCCGACGGTAATAAACTGCTGGTCACTGATAATTCCCAGGATATGAATAGGCCCGGAATCTATCATGTTGGAAAACAAAAGGTTGAATGGTTTGGAGATCAAAACTTCGAAGAAAGACCGGTTGCATTCAAACCCGACGGTGAAGGTTTCCTCGGTTTTAGGATAAAGAACGCTTCATGGATACCTATATACTTCGATCTCGACGGTACTATCAATGAACTTGAACTCAAGGAAGGAGTATCGAATTTCCCGTTCACAGGTGGTAGTGGAGTATTCGTTTCTGATAATTCTTTCATAGTGTCCTATACTAAAGGAGACTGGAAAAAGGAGCTGCTTGAGTACGATATGGAGAAAGATGATCATGAAGTTCTGCTGGAAGCTGAATACGGAGATCTGAATCCTGATGCCTTCGTACCCGCTGAATACGTCACTTACAGGTCCCATGACGGAGTTGAGATAGGTGCACTGCTGTACGATCCCGGTGTTAGACCTTCTCCTGCAGTGGTCATGGTACACGGAGGACCTCACGGTCAATCCATAAATGCGTTCAACATCTACGCTCAGTTTTTGGCCAGCAGAGGATACGCAGTACTGCAGCCCAACTACAGAGGTTCTATAGGGAAAGGTAGAGAGTTCAAGCGTATGATCCACATGGATTGGGGTGGAAAGGAACAGGAAGATGTAGCCGCCGGAGCAGAATGGCTGAAAGAAAAGGATTGGATCGATGAAGATAGGATAGCTGTTTTTGGAGGTTCCTATGGCGGTTATTCAGTTTACATGCAGATGGTAAGATACCCTGAACTCTGGACTACGGGTATAGCTTGGATCGGCATAACTGATCTACACAAGCTCTATGAAGAAGATATGCCCCATTTCCAGGCTTTGCTGAGAGAACAGATGGGAGACCCGAAAGAGAACTATGAGTTATGGAGGGATAGGAGTCCTATAGAGCATATCGAGAACATGAAAAATCCTATACTGATGATACACGGTGTGAACGATCCAAGGTGTCCCATCGAACAGGCACGGATCTTCAAAGAAGGACTAGAAGAGATGGGCTGGGAAGAAGGTGAAGACTTCGAGTACGAAGAGTTAGGTGAAGAAGGACACGGAAGCACCGATATAAGTCAGAAGATACGAGCTTTCAAGATACTAGAAGATTATTTGAAAAGAAGATTGTGAGTGTGCTGCCTGAACTGTCAGAAAAAATCATCTACACCATTCCTCTCGATGCCTTCGATACCGTCGAAATCTTCATCTTCGCTGAGAAGAATAGTTAACTTCTCTTTTTGCATGGAAGCCAAATGAATAGCGTCTCGAGGATCTAAATCAGTGCTATCGTATAATTTCAGACTTTGATACATGATATCCCTTTTGACATCTATCCATTTTATAGGTAATGACAAGAACATCTTCGTGGATTCTAGTGCGTCTTTTTTTCCTATCTCGTTCTGAAGTATCCAGAGCACTTCGTCTAGAACCAGATAAGATGATGCCGCGTTCAATGATCCGTTCTCTATCTTCTCGATAGCTTTTCTGCAGTTTTTACCCAATTGATTTTTATCAACCGCTGAATAAATGAATATGTTTGAATCGATATACATAAATTATGCCTCGTATCGCCTTTTCAATTGTTCTTTTATTTCTCCGACGCTCAGTTCTTTATCGTGTTTCTCCGCGATATCCTGCAGTTT
This sequence comes from Thermoplasmata archaeon, assembly GCA_003554965.1. Classification (GTDB taxonomy): domain Archaea; phylum Thermoplasmatota; class Thermoplasmata; order Halarchaeoplasmatales; family Halarchaeoplasmataceae; genus Natronoplasma. The sequence continues at coordinate 30,262 of PWHR01000035.1, forward strand.
CGAGGAAACCTTCTTCTCTTTTTTTATCTTTATAGTGTCTCCTTCTAAGTCTATCTTTACTTTGTCCCCTTCGTGCAAACCCAAAAGATCTCGTATATCTTTTGGTATCACCACTTGGCCTTTTTTTAACACCTTCTTTTCTATCATTTTATCAGGTAGTTAAACATTAGATTAACTAATTAATAAAACCTAGGTATGTATCACTAGTTAGAATGAAAGAATGCAAGAACTTTTAAAATACTGAAAGATTATCTTGATAGAAGATTGTAAGGCAAAAAGGTGAGATGATGAAAGGTTTGTTCGTATCCATGAAAATAGATACTATAGAACTCCGGAACAGGATCGTGCTGCCTCCGATGGCGACTGAAAAGTCCACTGAGGAGGGGCTTCCGACCGAGGAACTCTATGAACATTATGAGGAAAGATCGAAAGGCCCTGGTCTGGTGATAGTGGAGCATTCTTACGTCGATGAAGGCGGAAGACTCAGCAAAAATCAGCTAGGCATCTATTCTGATGAACATATAGAACCATTGCAGATATTGGCTGACCTGATAAAGGAGAACGGAGCCGCAGCCGCGATTCAGATAAACCACGCAGGTGGAAAAGCCCAGGAAGAGATGATCGGGAAGAAACCCGTTGCTCCTTCCGAAGCATATTTTGATAACGCTGAGGAACTGTGTTTAAAGGAGATGGAGGAGATAAAAGCTGCTTTCCGGGAAGCGGCTAGAAGAGCGGAGGAAGCCGGTTTCGACGCTGTCGAAGTCCACGGTGCCCACGGCTTTCTACTTGGTCAGTTCCTTTCGCCTATCAGCAATCAAAGAAAGGATGGATACGGCGGTGAGGACCTAGAAAAAAGGATGAAGTTCCCGTTAGAAGTCGTGGAGGAAGTGAAAAAAGTTCTGGAAGACACTGCACTTTTCTACCGCCTCGGCGCTACAGACAGAGACGAGGATGGTTTGACCGTTAACGAGGCGAAAATATTCGCAAAAGAATTGAAGGAAAGAGGCGTTGAAGTTATCGACGTTTCGGGAAATCTCTGCGGCTCTAGACCTTCAGATCTTGAAGGCGAACAGGGTTATTTCGTGTCTACCGCTATGAACTTGAAGAGAGCTGTAGATGTACCGGTGATAGGTGTAGGAGGGATAAAGGATCCGGAGTATGCCAATAAGATAGTGGAGGAGGGGATGGTAGACCTGGTCGCTGTAGGCAGAGAACAGTGGAAGGATCCTAGATGGGCACTTAAGGCAAAAGAGGAGATATCCGGATAAAAACTATAAATAATAAAACTCACACTGTAGAAAAGGGTGGTATGCCTTGAAAGAGAATGTATTCGAACCGGTTGTGAAAAAAGAGGGCGCTGGAGCCGAGGTAAAGAGACTCTTTCCGTCCTCAAGTCTTGACCATATAGATCCTTTTGTACTCCTCGATGAATTTTTCGTTGAAGCAGACAAGGGTTTTCCGAAGCACCGCCACGCCGGGTTTGAAGCTGTGACGTATATCCTAGAAGGAGGATTCAGACACGAGGATGATATGGGTAACGATTCAGTGGTCGGAGAAGGTGGTGTTCAGAAATTCTCCGCCGGGAGCGGGATAAGACATTCAGAGATGCCCGCAGGAGAGAAGGATGCCCACGGCTTTCAGCTTTGGATAAATCTCCCGAAGGAGAAGAAGGATATGGAGCCGAATTATCAAAAAGTGGAGTTCGAAGACGTACCGAAGATAAAAAGAGACAATACTGTGATCAGGACGATCATAGGTGAGGGTTCCCCGGTGAAGGTGGAGACCGATGTGAAGTACCAGGACCTTTCATTAAAGAGAGCCTGTTTCACTTCTATAGATATACCTGAAGATCACGAAGGCTTACTTTATCTCTACAATGGTGAGATAGTCATCGAACAAGGTGAAAACAAGCTCAGTTTGACGGAAGGAGAGGCTTATGTCCCTTCAGGAGAGAGATTTTCCATCGGATGTACCGAGGATTCGAACTTCATAATGGTATCCGGAAAGCCCCACCATCAGGAGATAAGGTTGGAAGGTTCGATAGTCAGGTGATCTTTTCCTCTAAAGGTCGGCTTCTGACATCAATTTTCCATCCACGTGTATGTCTCTCTGCGGGTACGGTATCTCTATATCCGCCTCGTTGTAAGCTTTGAAGATGCCTTTAGTGAGACGGAACCTGACCAACCAGTATCTATCCTTGTCGGTCCATGCTTTCAACATCAGGTTCACTGAAGAGTCCCCGAGATCGGTCACGTCCACCTGGGGTTTTGGATCATCTAAAACTTCCTCGTTAGAAGTCAAAAAGTCCATGGCGACTTGTACCGCTTTATCTACGTTTCCGTCATAACTTATACCGACTGGGATATCTACCCTTCTTTTATCCATCCTCGAGTAGTTGATTATCGGCTCATCCCAGATCAGCTTGTTAGGGATGGTGATCCTTGTGTTATCGGGCTTTAGCAATTCGGTGGCCATCAGGCCTACAGAGATCACGATACCTTCCTGTCCCTGCACTTCCACTCTTTCCTTCTTATCTATCGGTCTCAAAGCGGCTATCCATACACCGGAAAAGAGGTTGTTCATGGTGTCCTGAAGACCGAAACCCAGCACCAGGCCGGCTACGGCGGAAAATCCCAACACTACAGAGCCAACATCGAATCCTACCGTAGAGGCGGCCAAAAGGATCACGATGATGTAGAGAAATATACTCAAGAAGCGGCCTAGAAAATCGACCACCAACTTAGGCAGTTTGGTTTTTCTAAGACTTCCTTTGAACAGGTAAACTACTAATTTAGCTAGAAAGTATCCTGCTGCTAAAATTATAAGTGCCACAACGATGTTAAAAACCCGAACTCCCAGATAGGGTATCGTGGATTCTAAAGGCATATTGTCAAAACGGTAACTGTATTAAGATTATAAATCTTTTTCTCTTACCATTTTTTCAGCCCAGCACCTCTTCGTCTACTTCTCTGCTCTCATCCTCCAATCTTCTTTTCAGCCTATCTATCTCCATCTGCTGTTCTAAAAGTATGGAGAAGAAGACGGATTCGACTGGATCGGGATTGGTCTGTGACTGTGAAGCCGAGACGTGCCTTTTCGCCTTTTTGAACAGCTCATCGAACATCTTTTTCTCTTCCTTTCTGAGGATCCTCCTGTAATCCCGCCATTCAGATTCTATCCTCTCGAGCTCTTCCCTAAAGGTCGGTACGCTCTTTCCCATGTTATCATACTTGATCGAAGTTTAGAAGATATTTAAAGAAAAGTGGTGGAGAGGTGAGTGAAAGTTAAAAGCTATAATGGAACAACCAAAAGTTTAAAGCCTTCCGTCTATTTTTCTTTTTCCCGTGTAAAATGACGAAATTCATAATAATCACGGGCGGCGTTTTATCAGGATTGGGCAAAGGTGTCGTGACCTCTTCTCTGGGTAAGCTTTTGAAAGCTAGAGGTTTTTCTGTTACCTCTATAAAGATAGATCCTTATCTGAACTGCGACGCCGGAACCATGAACCCCTTCGAACACGGTGAAGTCTTCGTTCTGAAGGATGGAACGGAAGTGGATTTAGACTTGGGTAACTACGAGCGTTTTTTGGATACTGATCTGATAGGTAAAGACAATATAACCACTGGAAAGGTCTATCGTACGGTTATAGAGAAAGAGAGGGCCGGCGATTATCTGGGAAAGACGGTTCAGATAATCCCCCACATCACGGACGAGATCAACAGGAGGATCTGGGAAGTGGCTGAAGAGACGGAAGTCGATATAGTCTTGATCGAACTGGGAGGCACTGTAGGCGACATAGAGAGCATGCCCTTTTTAGAAGCTGTGAGACAGCTCCACATGGACGTCGGAGAGGAAGAAAATAACGCTCTATTCATACATACAACCCTTGTACCTGTCTTGGATGTGGTCGGCGAACAGAAGACCAAGCCCACTCAACATTCCGTCAAGGCCCTGCGTGAGATAGGCATAGAACCGGACGTCGTAGTGGGCAGATCTAAAAACAAACTGGAGGAGTCCACCAAAAAGAAGATATCTTTATTCTGTGACGTGCCGGAAAAAGCTGTGATATCATCGCCAAATGCAAAGAGCATCTACAGAGTGCCGCTGATACTCCAGAAGGAAGGTTTGACCGAATGTGTTATGGAAGGATTGAACCTTTCTGAAGTTCTGGAGCAAAAAGAAGACCTTTCCGTGGAAAAGGTACACAGGATGGACGAGTGGAAAGGCTTCCTCGAAAGATTCGAAAATCCCACTTCCAAGATAGACATCGCTCTTGTAGGCAAATACTGCGATCTGGAAGACGCTTACGTCAGCCATGAACAGGCATTGAACCACTGCAGAGCTAAAACCAAAACTAAGATAAACATAAAGTACCTCGAATCAGAAGATCTAGAAGGAAAAGATTGCTCGGAAAAGCATCTTGGGGATGTAGATGGTCTACTGATACCTGGCGGTTTCGGTGATAGAGGTGTCGAAGGTAAGATCGATGCCTTGAATTATGCCCGTAAGAACGATCTTCCGACATTGGCGATCTGTTTGGGCTTTCAGCTTTCAGTGGTCGAATTCGCTAGGAACGTCCTCGGTTACGATGAGGCTCACAGCTATGAGTTTGATGAGAAGACTCCGGATCCTGTTATCCATCTTCTACCCATGCAGAGAGGCATAGATCAGATGGGAGGTACTATGAGATTGGGAGCGGAGGAAATCGAAATCAAAGAAGGCACTAAAGTCCATGAGATATACGGCTCTACTGAGATCAACGAAAGGCACAGACACCGCTATGAGGTGAATCTGGATTACAAAGATGAGCTCGAATCCCACGGCATGGTGTTCAGCGCTCAATCGCCGAACGGAAAGAGGATGGAGATGTTAGAGCTCGAAGATCATCCCTTCTTTATCGGCTGTCAGTTCCATCCAGAATTTCAATCTAGGCCCATGAAACCCGCTCCATTGTTCCTAGAGTTCGTGAACTCGATGCTGGAGCAGGATGATGGTGAGAGTGGATGAAGATCGACGTGGTCGATAACGGGGGACAATGGACCCATAGAGAGTGGAGAGTTCTGAAAGGACTTAATGTCGATTCGGAGATAATACCCAATGACACTCCCGTAGAGGAGATCGAGGTGGACGGGTTGGTACTTTCAGGAGGTGCACCCCGCATCTCGGATGAAAAGATGGAGTTGGGAGAAACGGCGAGTTATCTTGAAGAACTAGAGGTGCCTATCTTGGGTATATGTGTAGGAGCGCAGTTCATCGCCGAGTACTTCGGTGGTGAAACAGGCAGTGCTGAAAAACCCGAGTACGGTAAAACGGTCATCGAAGTTTTGGAAGAAGATGATCTTTTCGTAGGTACTGAGAAAGAATTCGTTGTATGGGAATCTCACAACGACGAGATAAAAGCATTGGGTCCTGATATGCTAAAGTTGGCTCTTTCAGAATCATGTCCTATACAGGCGTTCAAGCATGAATCCAAGATGATATATGGTTTACAATTTCACCCTGAAGTCGAACATACGGAGCACGGCAAAAGGATATTCGAGAATTTTATCGACGTTTGTAGGAGATTTCAACGATAATTTTAAATTCTAGTAGGATTCGTGTTCATCTGTGTAAAAACTAAAAGTTGATCAACATGTGCGGTATCGTTGGCGTGTTAGGCTCGGGAAAAGCTTCCTCAGAACTGTACAACGGTCTTTTAGCTATTCAGCATCGAGGCCAAAACGGAGCTGGCATGTACGTTTTTGATGGAGACGCTGCAGTTTTAAAAAAAGATAAAGGTCTCATAGGAGAGGTATTCGATGAGGAGACACTAGAAGGTTTAGAAGGGAGCAGCGGTATAGGCCATGTGAGGTACCCCACGATCGGCTCCGACGTGGAACGCGATGCTCAACCCTTCAAGGTCGAGGAACCCATCGAGATAGCGATGGCCCATAATGGGAACATAGTCAATTATAGAGAGATGGTGGAAGAGTACGAGCTAGAATTGGATTCTACGTGTGACCTCGAATTGATACTTCACATATTTGCTAAAGAGCTCGATAAGGAAGATAAGATAGACGAAGATGCACTTTTTTCAGCCGTTGAAAGGGTGATGGAAAAGTTGAACGGGAGTTATTCAGTCGTAGCTATGATCCCGGACTTCGGACTCTTCCTTTTCAGAGATCCTAAGGGTATAAGGCCTTTCGTCTTCGGAAAGAAAGTCAATCTGAACGGCACCAGTTTTGCTGTAGCCTCCGAGAACACTGTTTTGGATATACTGGGTTACAAAGTGCTGAGGGACGTACTCCCTGGAGAAGCGATACTGATCAAAGAGGACAGGTCTTATCAGGCTAGGCAGCTCAAAAATATGGAGCCGAAACACTGCATGTTCGAATGGGTTTACTTCGCAAGACCCGACTCCACCATCGAGAGGATAAACGTCTACGAGGCGCGCTTCAGGTTGGGTCGGCAGCTGGCCAAGGAGTGGAAAAAGAAGAACGATCACAAGCTCGATGTAGTGATCCCTGTTCCAGATACCGCAAGGACCCACGCTTTGGCGGTTGCGGAGGAATTGGATATCCCTTACCGAGAAGGCCTCCTGAGGAACAGATATATCGGCAGGACCTTCATAATGCCCGATCAGACTTCCAGAGAGACCGCGGTTAAAACCAAGCTGAATCCTATAATCGAGGAAGTCAAAGGGAAAAAGGTCGGATTGGTGGATGATAGCATAGTGAGAGGGACGACCTCCAAAAAGCTGATCAAACTGATAAGAGACTGCAAAGCGGAAGAAGTGCACTTCCTTGTGGGCTCTCCTCCGATAGTTTCACCCTGCTATTACGGCATAGATATACCCACTAAAGAAGAATTGGAAGCTTCTGACAAGACCATAAAAGAGATAGAGAAAGATATCGGCGCGGATTCGCTGACCTATCAGAGCATAGACGGTCTGGTGAGAGGCGTCGCGAAAAAGAAAGATCATTTGTGTTTGGCGTGCCTGGATGAAAACTATCCCACAAGAGTCCGTGAAGATATAAGGGACTATTTTGAAGATATGAGGAGAAAAGAGAGAAAAAAGGTAAAACAGGGATCTAACTAAAAGTTTTCAACCCTCTTTTTTTAAAGTCTGTTCTCTTTTTGGACCGATGGAAACGTGAGTTATCGGCACTTCTAGATCATCCTCTATAAATTCGAGATATCTTCTAGCGTTTTCAGGTAAAGACTCGTAACCTTTTTCAGCCATCTCGTCCCAGTCCTGATCGTCCCATCCTTGGAATGTTTTGTAGACAGGCTCGTGATCCTTCAAACTTTCTATGTCGGCCGGGTAGTCGTACACTTTTTCACCTGTATAAGTATATGCAGTACATATCTTCACTTCATCTAGACCACCCAACACATCGACGCACGTCACCGCAAGATCAGTGAACGAGTTCACTCTTGCAGAATACCTCAACATGACCAGATCCAGCCATCCGACTCTCCTTGGTCTACCGGTTGTGGTGCCGTACTCATGACCCTTCTCCCTGATATACTCTCCCGTTTCACCTTTCAGTTCAGTCGGGAAAGGACCGGTACCGACCCGGGAGGTGTATGCCTTTACTACGCCTATCACTGAAGAAAGGTTCAGTGGTCCAACACCGGTGCCCGTAGCGGCGTTAGCTGAAACGGTATTGGAAGAGGTCGTGTAAGGGTAGAGGCCGTGGTCTACGTCGAGATGAGTACCTTGAGCTCCTTCGAAAAGCAGGTTCATACCTTCTTTCAAAGCTTTGTCGAGGAGTACTGAAACATCTTCTACATAACTTTCCAACTCTTTCCCATAGCTGAGATATCTTTCGTAGATCTCCTCCACAACCCAGGTTTTGTTCTCCCCGTAGGCCTTGAACAATCTATTCTTCATCGGCACTATCTTTTCTAGCTTGCTTTTAAGGGATTCAGGGTTGTACAGGTCAGCAACTCTGATACCGTACCTTGCGGCTTTGTCAGAGTAGCAGGGGCCGATCCCCTTTTTTGTGGTGCCGGCTTTAAGATCGCCTTTTAATCTTTCTTGAAGGGCGTCTTCTTCCTTGTGGTATGGCATTATAAGATTTGCCCGATCTGAAAGTACCAGCCCGGAAGTATCTATACCCCTCATCTTCAGTTCGTCAAGTTCTTCTATCAGGACTTCCGGATCCACGACCACGCCGTTCCCTATGACAGCCTTTTTACCCTCCCGGAGAAGTCCAGAAGGGACCAGGTGCAGCTTGAATTCCTCATCACGGAATTCTATCGTGTGGCCGGCGTTGTTACCGCCCTGGAACCGTATTATGTAGTCCGATCTTTCAGCATAATAGTCAGTTATCTTCCCTTTACCTTCATCGCCCCATTGAGCACCGATTATCACTACGGAATCCATCATTTCACTCTACAAGGTAGAACTTTTTCATATAAAAAATTAGTGAGACTAAGTAGGATTAGATCGATAGAGCTCCGTTGCAGGAGAAACTCGATGATCTGAATTCGATCCTATCTCACTCCCTTTCTACCTTTTCCGCCTCCTTGACGACCGAAAATTCCTCTCCCTTGACATGGCAGATGGAGCCGAGTTCTTCTAAGTTGATTCTGCCGTTTTTTATCGCTCGCTCATCTGCAGATATATGGACGACTTTTCCGATGAGTAAAGAATGGTCCTCTCCATGGAACTCGTCCCAGTACTCGCATTCTATGTTCACAGGAGCTTCTTTGACATGGTAAGGCCCGATTTTTTCAGCTTTTTTCTCAGTTAGACCCACTTCTTCAAATTCGCTTTTTTCTCTTGGTAAAGAGACTTCCGTTTCGATGCCTTTTTTCATCCAGCTCTCGGTCAAGGGGACTACAACGAATCCTTCCATATCTCTAGCGTTCAACAGGGTGTCTTTTTCCAGACCAGATGAGATCGCCAAAAGCGGTGGATCGAAAGCGACAGGTGTTACAAAACTGTAGGGCGCTATGTTCGCGTTCCCTTCTTCATCGATCGTGGATACGCAGACAGTAGGTCTAGGAGCTATAAAACCATAATATTCTTTTGAAGATATCTCTTTCTCGGACATGATGTTCACCTTGTTTTTAGGATACTGACGAGATACTTATCTCTTTCCGTGTATTTGGAGATAAGGAGTTCACTCACATCCAGGACAGATACCTTTCATAACGATAGAACCGTCAACTTTTCTCTCGGGATTCCGTCCCACTTCATGATCATCCGGATCTATGATCCAATCATCGGGCACCGTATTTTCTATAGCTCTGTAGGATTTGACCTCTTTCCCGCAGTTCAAACATCGGAAGTATTCCTTCTCCATCTCTTTATCTGTTCTTTCAGCGACATCCTGAACATCTTTTATCAAAACCGTCGTTCCGTGAGTCATGGTGAATTCTCCCTTTATCCTTTCTCCGTCAGCGTATATCTCTCCATCACCATAGACCTCTATCGCATCCACGTCCTTCCAATCATCGTCTAGGCTTCCGATCATACCAGAGTATATACGTTTAGCTTTTCCGTCATCCCATCTTTTGACTAGATATTCGGAAGGGTCGATCTCCGATGCCTTTTCAAGAGGGTTATCTTCCATCTCTTTTTTGATCTCCATCTTACCGGGTTTTTCCTTATCTGAAAGATCTTCGGAAGGGATGAGGACTGAATTTACCAATTTCCCCTCTTCTATCACGTTACCCGGGATACAGCCGTCCTCGTCTTCAATACCGAAATACAACTTTTTCATCGAAGATACCTGATCGAGCAGAGACCAAGTGTGATTAGTATTTTTGGTTGCGATGGCTCAAATATGTGACGTCCTCCTTCACCCTAGAAGGGTGAGGCTTCCTACGGAGCCACTGACTCCTTGCACAAGCCCAGAAGTTGCATTCCGCTCGCCGACTTTTGTTTTACCCAAACACAGAGGTCTGGTCATCGCTTCCAGCTCGAAGGGCCGCGCCACAACACCATGTCAATTCATGATCGGCCCCTGCCTGCAAAAGCGGTCTCTTCAAACTTTCTGCAGGCCCGTGTCTGGAACCACTACCTAAAAC
>PWHR01000100.1 GCA_003554965.1 Thermoplasmata archaeon
GAACCTCTGATAGTGTTGGAAAAAGAAGAAGGCGAGTGGCAGATAGAAGAAGGCGAAGAAAAGTTAGACTTTCTGGGCGACCATCCCCTGGGGACCTTTTCCCTGCAAGCCGAAATGAAAGAAGGAAACGGCGATACCGTAAAGACCGATAAATTCGACTTCAGCATCCGGGACGAAGAAGACGACGTGCCCGGCAAGATCAGCGTGGAAGAAGACGACAGCCTGAACGACCTGTCCGAACGCATCAACAACGAAACCGAAAAGACTGGAGTGCGCGCCTCCGTAATCATGAAAGCCGAAGACGATTACCGATTGGTACTGGAAAGCGAAGCGGAAGGCGAAGATAACAAGATCCAGCTTTGGGCCCCGGAAGACGAAGAAGAAACCAGCGTGCTGCAAGAGCTAAAGCTCCTGAAAGAAGAGGAAGAACCCCACCACCTCAACCCGGAATACCAGCGGGAACTGGTAGAAGCCCAGAACGCGGTATTCGACTTTAACGGCATGGAGATCGAGCGGAGCACCAACACCATAGACGACCTGGTGGACGGGTTAGAATTTCAGCTCCACGACGAGGGAGAAACTACCATAGAAGTGGACGTGGACACCGAGAGGCCCATGGAGCATATCAAAGAATTCGTGGAAAGCTACAACCAGTTCAACTCCGTGCTGCGACGGCTGCAAGACGAAGACGCCGGAGAGCACGACGAGTTAATGGCCGACCGAGATGACGAAGAAGACCCCCTGGAAAGGGAGACGGGAACCGACACCCGCCGCGGGGCATTGCAGGGCAACACCGACCTCATGCGCATGGAACGCCGCCTGCGGAACATCGTTCACGGTAGAGTTACCGACATCGAAGACCAGTCCTCCCTTGCCGCTAACAGCCTGGCGGGCCTGGGCATTTCGGCGGGGGAGCCCTCCGCCGATGAAGAAGATTACATGGAAAGCGCCGAGGGATTTTTGGAAATGCACGATCCCCAGCAGCTGGAAGAAGCCATTCGAGATGATCCCGAAGGCGTTTACGAACTCTTCGGGCGGGAAACCCCCCGGCAGAGCTACGACCACGAAGATGAACGGTGGGTAGACGACGAAGAAGGACAAAAACGAGGCCCCGACGGCATCGCCCGCCAAATGAGAAACTACACCGACTCCCTGGTGGGGCACGACCGCTTTTTCCATAACCGCAACCAGGTGATGGACGACCGCATCTCTCAATACGAAGACCGCATCGAGAGGGAACAAGCAAGGCTGGAACGGCGCAAAGACAGCCTGGTGCGACAGTTCACCCACATGGAACGCTCCATCGCCCGCATGCAAGGCGAAGACCAGTTCATGGAAGCGGTGGAAACCGGCGGGCTGAGCGGCGGAGGCGAATAATAAACCTAGATTAATTCACCCCCCCTCTTTAACTCAAGCCCCCCCTCTTAATCTCCCCCCAAAGGGGGGAGAAGAAACAATACCCCCCATTGGGGGGAGAAGAAAAGAAGGATAAGGGGAGCCCCCCTCTTTATCTCCCCCCTTTGGGGGGAGAATTAAAGAGGGGGGCAGGTGAGAACATACATAAGCTAATTACTATATCCGCGAGGTGATAAAATGGCGGTCAACAATCCTTATAAAGCTTACCAACAGAATCAGGTGTATACCGCTTCGCAGCAGGAGCTGCTCATGATGCTCTACCGGGGTGCGCTGCGCTTTTTGGACAAAGCTCACCAGGCCTTGGAAGAGAAGGATATCCCCAACAGCCACTACTACCTGGTGCGCACCCAGGATATCCTGACCGAGCTCATGAGCTCCCTCAATTACGAGAGGGAGAACGATGAAGTTGGCGAACTGGTAGGCGGGCTGTTTAGCGTTTACGAATACATGCACCGCCAGTTGGTGCAAGCCAACGTGAAAAAAGAAGTGGCACCGGTGGAAGAAGTGCAGCGGATGTTCCGCTCCCTGCTGGAAGCCTGGGAGCAAGCAGTGCAACCGGCAGCCAGCTCCGCCGCCGCAGAATCCGGGGAGCCAGCCGAATCTAGAGAGAGCGTGTCCCGCCTTGGCTAGCCGGGAAGGGGGCAACTACGGTGGGCTAAAGGAAATACTGGAGGCGCTGAAAACCAGCCTCCAGGAAGAACGACAGGCCCTGGAAGAACTGGATTTCGACCGAATCTTGGCCATGAACCAGGAGATGCCCCCCTTTTTTCAGCAGCTTAAGGAGTTAATCCAGGGGGGCGACCCCGATGAGGAAGAGGACACCACTGCAGTGACCTTCCCGGCGGAATTACGGGAGTTGCTGGAAGAAGTTAAAGCCATGCGTAAAGAGAATCTGGAGCTTTCCCAGCAGATAAAAGAAACCCTGGCCCAGGAGCTAAAGAAAGTAGATCGCGGCGAAAAAACCCTGCGGGCTTACCAGGCTCCTTCCCAGGGGGAAACTTCCGGATCCACCTTTTTGAAGAAAAAAGTGTAGGAGGTGATCTATTATGACTATATCCAGCGTAGCCTCCATGGCCTCCGGCATGCAACAGGCCCAGCTGAAGAGTGAGGTTAAGACCGGCGTGGCGAAAATGGCCCTGGATAACACCGAGGTGCAGGGCGA
>PWHR01000083.1 GCA_003554965.1 Thermoplasmata archaeon
GCTCCAGGAAGTCTATGGCGCTTTCAGTCTCCTCGCGCAGTTCCTCGGTGGCTGTCATCAAAATAGGGGCATCTAAATAAGCTGCCAATACACTGCCGGCCAAGCCGTCTGCAAATGCCAACCCCTCGGTAATAATAACAGTATCGGCGCCTTCCGGGTAATCCTCCGGTTTATAGGCATATTGTGCAATTTTGCCGGACGTATCGTAGCGGTTCACGCCACCCAGACGGTTAACATACACATCAAACTCTTCTTCTAACGCAAATTCTAATGTCTTTGCCTCACCGGTTATTTCAAATTCCTTTTCATCGGGATGATAACCGAATTTGGAAGCTGCAAACCAGTAATTGCCATCTTCCAAATCTTTCTTGGCTTCTCCGGTTTCATCAGTCGCTACTGATTCACCCACCTGTTCCTCAAATTCCTCATCTTTATAAACCTCAATCTCTACACCTTCTAATTGATTTAATTCCCGGAAGGTTACCTCTACTTTTTCTTCAGGAGGCGGTAGCGGAGGAAGTCTTTCCAGCTCGAATTCCACTGTTATATCTTCACCATCAACTTCAAAGCTTCCTTCTTCCGTATAAAAGCCAACCCTGGATGCTATGAACCAGTAATCGCCATCTTCTAGCCTCTTGACCGCTGCACCCGTCACATCTGTAGTTACCGGCTCGCCCACCTGCTCGCTATATTCTTCATCTTCATAAACTGTTATTTCCACCCCACCCAAGTCGTTTAACTCCTGAAAGGTAACCTGCGCTTTATAACCCTCTATCAAGTCTACATTGGTTACCCCAAAATTCTGGTCACCATCTTGCAGAAACTCGAATTCAACCCTGTACAAAAATCCGGAGTCATAAAAAGCTTTTTCCGCATTACCAAACCCCAAATAAAGCCCATCTTCATGACCCGGGTTTTCCGCGGAAATCCAATCATCTTTGGGACAGATCAAGCCATTTTCGCGGTCAATTTCTTTTACCTCTAATACCTCCTGGTCAAAAGTTATGATCATCGATCCACCCGCCACGCCGTCCTCATGTACATCATCGGCGCGAATTTCTACCTCTACGGTATCACCCGCCTCCCCGGAAATTTCTGCCGGATCAGTATAAATACGGGCAATATCTTCATCGGCAGACACACTAAACGCCAACACCCCTAAAAGCAAGGTAAAAATTAATAACAAAAATACTTTATCCTTCACCAGGTTCGCCTCCCTTATCTAACACTCTACTTTTATTTTTCTTTTTTTTGAACTCCCAAAACAAATAGAAGGCCAAAATTGCAATCACAACCAGGGCAATGATTAAATAAATAATATTAATGCCGAAGATTTGAACACCCTCGTCCCCGCATATAAGAGTACCATCTACCGTTTGCACGGAAACTTCATCGCCTTCAGCATCCAATAATTGTAATTTCTTAACCTCAAGGAGGCTTTCCCCCTCTTCATTTAGCTGAAAAGAAATATTTGCAATTACCTTCTCGGCAGTTAAACTTTCCTCTATGCCAAACCAAGCAACAGAAAGGCTGTCTTCTGTATAAGCAAGATTATACTCCATAAAATAACCTTCCGGAAGGTTATTAGAAAATTCCAGAGGCTCTACCATTTCCGGCTCATAAGAAATCACCAGCATACCCCCGGCTATTTCCTCCGGGGTTGCCAATACAATAGCCACGGGCACAGTTTCACCCAACGCTCCCCGGGCATCTTCTATCCTTAATAAAGTTTCTTCGGGCAGATCAATTTCCACATCCGGCTCTGCCGGTTCAACCTCCTCATCAGGATCAGTTACTTCGTCCTCTCTTTCATCTACTTCAGGATCAGCTTCCGGATCGGGTTCCACCCCATTCTCAACAGGGTCATCTTCCGGATCGACGTCGGGGTCAGGAACTTCTTCATCTCTTTCGAAAACGCGCAGGCTTCCGTCTTTCCCCTCCGCGGAAATACTTCTCCCTTCTGTATCGGAAAGATCTATTTCTTCAAGTTGCAAAGAAGATTCGCCCGTTTTTTGCAAATAAAAAGTTAGCTCCGCTAAAGTACCGCTTTCTTCTAAAGGCCTTGTGCCTGCCCAAACAAACGCCAGGCTGTTTTCAGAATAATCAGGGTTGCGAATTAGGTTTGCTTTTTCTAAAACTTCTCCTTTAATAATTCCATTTTCTTCAGAAATTTCTATTACTTGAGGATCATAAGAAACAACCACTTTCCCACCGGCTAAATCTTGAGCATTTTCAATTTTTACCGGTACCTTTACCTCATCGCCAACATGACCATTTTTTTCACCTATGGTAACTTGCGCAGATGGCTCGGCGGTTGTTTTCGTAGGAGGCTGAAGGAAAAAATAAAAGAGAAGAGAAAAAACCAGGCAGATAATCAACCACCTACATACGGACTTTCCAAAAATAACTTGCATGCTAATTAAAATCCCCTCTCATAATGATAAGTTTAAGAAGTGGCTGTTAGGTGAAACAAAAATAAAATGCGTTAGATGCTCAAATTATAATTTAATATTAACAACAAGAACTGCTAATGTCAAACAGTGTTTCGCCTCTATAATGCCAATTATAGA
>PWHR01000087.1 GCA_003554965.1 Thermoplasmata archaeon
AGGTTAGTCTGTTCAGCTATGTTAGAGATGGTATTTACTACGTCTCCGATCCTATCAGATTGTGAATCAAGTTCCTCAGTCTTAGCTACTGTTTCTTCAAGTATATCTATCAATTCATCGACTTCTTTAGAAGCCTCTTCCGCTTTTTTCTCACCTTCATCTGTCTGGGCAGCTACTTCTTGTGCCGATGCAGCTATGTCTTCAGTTGATGCGGAAGTTTCTTCCATTGTTGCCGCACCGTCTTCTATATTTCTGGCCAGACCTTCGGCCATTTCGGATTGTTCATTTGTACCTTCCGAGATCCTCTGGACCGACTCTGCCACGCTTTCAGAAGTGGAACTCAACTCTTCGGAGGACGCAGCGACCGTTTCTGAAGCATCGGTTAATTTACCGACCGCGTCCTTTATCTCCCTTATGTTTACTCTCATATCCGCCACGCTCCCGTTCACCGCTTTGCCGATCGCAAGATACTCACCGTTAAGTTGACTGGTATCGACTTCTTCGGTCAGATCTCCGTCAACCATGGTCTGCATCACGTCTCTTATCTGCCCTATCGAAGCCTCGATACTGTCCAAAGTTCGAGCGGCAGATTCGCCCATCTCTCTATATTCTCCTTCGAGATCTTCAAAACCTACATCCGAATCTAAATTACCACGTGCTAAATCGTTCATCACGCGTTTGATCTGAGTGATAGATCTATCAACAGCATTTATACTGCGGTTCACGGATTCAGCCATGTCCTTGTATTCGCCTGTCAGGTTTTCATCATCTATATCTACATCCAACTTTCCGGCGGCCAATGACTCCATCACTCTTCTTATGTTTCTTATCGAACTCCTGACTTTTTTTACACTCTCATTTACCGAGACCGCCATCTTTCTGTAATCTCCGTGGAAGTCTTCCTCTTCTAAACTCGTGTCAAGGTTACCGTCGGCGAGGTCCTCCATGGTCTGGTTTATATTTAAGATAGTTTTCTGGATGGTATCGACGTTCTTGTTGACGGATGATCCCATCTCACTGAATTCACCTTCAAGATCCTCATCATCTATCCTTGATTCGAGGTCGCCCCTTTCCAAACCCTTCATCACACTCTTTATCTCCTTCAGCGACCTGTGGATGCCGTCTATACTTTCGTTTACAGTAAGGCCTATCCTTTTGTAGTCTCCTTCAAGATCAGACGTGTTCACCCGGTTGTCGAGATCTCCTTTAGATAAAGCCGAGAGTGTTTTTTGTATCCTCGTCACGCTCTTATTGAAGTTTTCCTTCATCGTCGTGAAAGCATCGACCAACTCTCCAACTTCATCGTCACCGGTACTCACTTCGATTTCGTGGCTGAAGTCACCCTTTGCTACCTTTTTAGAGCTCTGCTGTAGCTCGTAGATCGGGCCGGTGATGAATTTTTTGACATAAAACGTGACTCCCGTCGCGACCAATACATTGGCAGGGACCATCACACCCAATCTGATGAGAACACTCTCTTCTTGGATCATCACTGCACCTATGTAATAATAGGCACCGGAAAGTATGAAAGCCAGTGCCACGGTCTTGAATATCAAGCTCTTCTTGTATCTTGCATACCATATCAATATAAACACTAGTGTCAACAAACTTGCCGATATTAGCGTGGGCAATCTGAGTAACATAACAGGTTTGAATACTCTACACGGGCGTATTTAAAACCTTTTTTAAGATGTTAGTGTTGAGTAGCGTCTGAAGATTACATTATAATGAAAATAACGGTATCGTTTTCTATATATCGGAACGGTAAGGAATGATACGGATATGATGATATTCTTCGCGATATAGGTCCTAATCCAAGACCTCTTTTTTCTATTTATGCCATTCATCAGCACCATATTCTCTGATTTCAAAATAACCTTCTACAGAATCATAATCTCCCATATCCAGTACCTTTCCTTCAAGGATAGCTGTATTCTCAGTCACATTACTGACACCTTCTGTTGTAACTTCGGGTGACATATCTTCACCGTGAGGTATATACTCAACCTCATCTTCGACTAAAACATCACCTGATTCCCATAAGAGAGAAAGACTTGCAGGTTCTTCAGTTTCTGAGTAAGGACCCGGGATATCATCGTGATCTTCCCCTTCTGCAAGATCATCAGGTATAGATAATGTTTCATTTTTTTCATATCCAGGGTTTTCAATCTTTATTGTTTCTACCGAGCCAAAACTATCTTCCAACAAAAGATAGAATTCCCCTCCATCTCTACCCGACATAAATGTTATCTTAGGTAAGTACTTATCTTCATATTCTATTATTTCACTATCGATAACGTGAACAATCTCAACGGTTTTAGAGTCATCATCATCAGATGACTCTACATAGATTTCATCCACACCCCCATCACCAATCTCACTACCCCACTCTAATGTTTTTTCTTTGCTTTGGTCTTGTTCAATAGTTACCGATTTTGAATCAACTATATTTCCTTCAAAATTATATAGATTTATATCCTGTGTGCCCTCCAAATCACCTATATTCTCTATATCAACAGTGACTTCAAGGACATCACCTTCATCTATAGGTGAATTAGTATCTGTTAT
>PWHR01000091.1 GCA_003554965.1 Thermoplasmata archaeon
AACGAACTCATAACATTGGCCATATCATGAGCATCACCAGGCGCAGCAACATTAAGTTCACCGCCGTAGCGGCCGATCTCCTCTATAGGTTCCACAACATAGGGATCTTTGGGCAGCCTTTCCTCCACTGGAGGTAATTCTCCTTCTTCAACACGCTCCTGCAACATAGGAGCTTCACCAAGATCTTGAGCTAAGGCCAGAGAAAAACCAAACAATAGTATGACAGCAGAAATAGCAATTGCCTTGGTTAATGTGCGCATTAGCAGGCCTCCTAGGATAGGATAGGATTGGAATAAAAGTTTTTAAAAGTGATTAGTAAGCGAGTATATTTCATTACTGGCTATTTCTTATTAATCACCCCCAGGAAATAATTAGCTTATGACCAACTGTAATGTACAGAATTTACCAGCGCCAGGGATCTCCTGTTTTAACAAGCCAGCGCTGCAAAATTTTCTTTAACTCATTAATCTTTTCAGGGTTATCCTCTGCAATATTTGTCATCTGATACGGATCATTAATGTTATCATATAAAATAGTTGGTCCAATTTCAGTTGTTATAAAATCATCTTTAACATCTGTGATTTCACCGTTAGTACCATGCAGTACAGCTGGTCCAGTATATGTTTTAGAGTTCATTACAAAGGTGTGTGAATGTGTTCGCAATCCCCTCAATCCACCAGCAGGATCGCTTGGTGGTACATTTAAATACAAAGCCGACCGTGGCCGCTTCCCACCTTCTCCTCGAAACAGAGAAGAAAAATTTCTTCCTTGCACTGATGCAGGAATTTCTGCAGACAAGGCAAGCAAACCCAACAAAGTCGGCATTATATCAGGAACGCTTAACAGCAGGTCATCTTCCCCAGGAGCTATTTTTCCTGGCCAACGAATTATAAAGGGAATCAGCAGTGATTCATCGTACCAAACTATCTTTCTCCTCATGCCATGACTTCCCATCATTTCCCCGTGATCTGAAGTGAATATAACTATTGTATCATTTTTTAAATCCTTTTCCTCCAAAGTTTGAAGAATACGACCAAACTGTTGATCTATGCCTGTAATCGCGGCAAAATAATTTCTTACATGTTCTTTAGCTTCCCTGCCTCTTCCTACAAGCATAGCATTATCTCGATTAAGTAGTTTGTGATGAGCTTTATCCTCATATTGTTTCAGATACCTGGCTGGCACCTCTTCAAAAGGAGGATGTGGAGGGTTAAAAGCAAGAAAAAGAGAAAACGGAGCTTCGGAATCGCGATAATAATTATCTTTGTTTTGAATATAATCAATTGCCACATCAGTTTCATGTTTTACTGACCAATCATTTATTTCCACTCTCTCATCTACCGCAGCGTCGCTATTCCAGTAGTGAGGCTGCAGATGCCGATTCCAACATCCGTAAGAATACCAGAAATCGAAACCATGTCTGCGCTCAGGTGGCGTATAGGTATCCCAGAGAATACCTTCAGTTTTTCCACTCCCAGTATATTTAGCGTTTTTTTCTACAGGAGGATCGAGATGCCATTTGCCAATATAGGCCTGATTATATCCAGCTTCAGATAAAATATCTGAAAAACAGGGCTCATTTTCTTTGAGATACACACCATGGGCTTTGTTTTTAGAATTGCAGTTACCGATAACTCCATTTGTATGAGGGTACTTTCCGGTCAATAGCATGGCCCGGAAAGGACTGCAAACAGGCTGGTTGCTGACTGCATTTTTCAAAACTCTACTTTCTTCTGCAAACTTATCAAGGTTTGGAGTAACAACAGGATCTTCATTAAAATAACCTATAGCCTGTTTTCGGAATTGATCTGGAAAAACGACAATAAGATTTGGTTTCTTATTTGACATATGTAATTTCCTTTTCTTTTCATTTTAACTCCCAATTCTTCTCTTACTTGAACTTAATTAGCGCGAAACTTTGGTCAATTATAATTTTCTAGAATTTAGGCTAGAAAAGGGGCATCATCATTAAAAAAATTTCATTGCGGAGTATATTTTTTGCTCAATAATAGTTTTATTCTGCATTCATAACCTCTAATCCTTTATTTTCTCTAAATTTTTGTTAATTTGTCTCCCTATTTTTTGATTCCTTTAAAGCATTTAGGATGAATGGCCACATTAATTTCTTATAGAATCGGTGTCCTTTATTTCCCCATCGATGTTCAAATCTTTCCGGAAAACCCGATAATCTGTAGAACTTTTGCACTTGAGTTATCGCCCGTTCAATAGCAGCAACTGAGAACAGTTGATCTTCCTTCCCATTGACTGCCAAAAAGTATCGAGGAGCTATTAAACCTGCTACACCTGAGAGTCCACCAATATTTAGAAGTCCGGGAACCATATTACAGTCACAGTGAAAAATGTAACCCTCTCGACTGATTGTAGAACAGAAGGAGCAGCTTTGAACAGCAATCTTAATACGATCATCACAGGCCGCAGTAAATGTTGTTACCATTCCTCCACCAGAATTACCCATCATAAGCACTTTCTTACCATCCACATAAGAAAGTCGAATCGCCCAATCAAGTAGCCGCTGCATATCCCATACTCGCTCACCTACAGC
>PWHR01000073.1 GCA_003554965.1 Thermoplasmata archaeon
GCGCCTTTTGTCGTATTCGCCATCAGCAGTTGTTAGATGCGGCTCACATTATTCCTGATTCTGAAGGATGGGGAGAACCGGTTATCCCAAATGGATTATCTTTATGCAAGATTCACCATGCAGCTTTTGATGGCAATATTATTGGCGTCAGCCCTGATTATGAAATTTATGTCCGCGAGGATATCTTAGATGAAATTGATGGTCCGATGTTAGAGTACGGGATTCAACAACTACATCAAAAGAGGATCCTGTTACCAGGAAGGAGAAGAGATTGGCCTGATAGGGAAAGGCTTGAAGAACGGTTTAAGCGGTTTAGAGAAGTGGTATGATTGCTTGTACTGAAGCTTAGAATATAAGTATTTTCAATAAAACCATACTTTTTAAACTAGTATTAAAGATGTTAGGTGATTGTTTTAATTGCATGTGTTGTTCAATCATTATTGCATCTCCAGGGGGACACAATGACCAAACATTTATCAGCACGTATGGCTTGGCATATGGATGGCTGGAATGGATGTATATGTAAAAACCCAAAGGCTAACACTTATTGTATTGGCCAGAATTCTTACCCGGGAGATTATATTTCGGGGGCAAGGGACTTAACTTGGGAAACTAAGGTTGCTGGAGAACCCTGTGAAAATTTGGATAGGATACCGCCATGTAGCTACAGTATTAATGCTTTTGGTAAAAACACTACAAAGGCTTATTCTGATCCACCTGTTTGGTTTAAAGATGGCTCTCAAACAAGGTATTGGGATATGCCACCTGCAACCGTTTGTATCTGGCCTTATGAGGAAATGTATGTTGATGAAGTTAAATTTCCTAAAGGTTCAAAACGAACATACGACTATGACAAGCGTCTTGAAAGAGCCAAGCTCTTTTTTAACGAATTAAAGCCCCATAACAGTCTGATTTTCTATTACAGTAACTATAGCAATCCCTTTAGTGAAGATGATGCAAAAAAATATCCTTTAGTTGGAATATCTCGACTTAAGCATTTAGGCGAGTATATGTTCTATGAGGGTATTTCTGAAGAAAATAAAGAAAAATATGCTGGTGGTTTTGTTTGGCAAATGCCAATAACGTCCCATTACCCTGAACAAGGTTTTCAGATCCCATACCACTTATACCTAGATCAGCCAGATACAATTCAAAAAATACTATACGTGCCTGAAAATGAACGTAACTTTAAATATGCCGCAAGACATATATCTGATGATGATGCACTGGATTTGGTTGAGAACCTCTTAATAGTTGTTGAAAATTTAATCGAGATTGATGATCACAGTGATGATTGGAAAGTAAGGAAGGAATGGCTTCAATCTTTAGTGGCTGAGTTATGGTGTAATAGAGGTGCCTTCCCTGGCTTAGCTCATGTTCTTGACTATCTAGGCTGTAATGATTTGATAACATATTTTAAAGGGCAGGTGCTAAAAGACAAAGAGTTGGAGGCAAAAGAGGAAATATTTTCTTTCCTTAATGGCAAAAGCGATAATCTTAAGGAGCATGTAAGCCTTGGGCAAGATGCAACCAAGAAGCTAATTAGAAACTGGAAACTGAAAAGTGATGAGGAAAAATATCTTTTTGAGCATACTTTGCCGCGTTTTGATATACCTTCAGAACAGATAGAAAAAATTGTTTCAGAAAATAGGGATGCTAATGGAATAACAGCAAGTTTGAAAGATATAGCTGAGAATCCTTACTTAATTTCAGAACAATTTATTGGAGATGATCCAGACGATAGAATTACATTTAATAAAATAGACCATGGGATTTTTCCTTCTCCTGAACTAGGCTTAAATTTTTTAAATGATGTTGATGATTGGAGAAGACTACGCGCGCTTTGTTTAGAGTGTTTACGCAAAGAAGGTAAGCATACTTTTGTTAATTCATCTAGTGTCATAAAAGACATTAATTACAAACTTAGTTGCATGCCTAATTGGAAACGTCATCAGTTTAATAGACAGTACTTTGAAGTTGATAAGGAAGAGCTTTCTGGAGCGTTGACATTAAGGGAGTTTGAAGACACGTTATATCTCTACCTGAAAAGGGTTTACGAGAATGAAAGAGAGATTGAGACACAAATCCGTGATCTAAGTAACAGGCCACAAATACAATTTAAGTCACCAGTTACAACGCAACACTGGCAAAATTATTTATTTGATAATAATAGTATCCTTGCAAAAAATAATTTAGAAGAGTACCAAAAAGCAATACAGGGACAGATTAATGTTTGCCAAAAAATATTTAATAGTCCAATATGTGTTATTAGTGGTGCTGCAGGTACTGGAAAAACCACGATTATTAAAGGAATTATTAATGCGATAGAAAAGGCTCATGGAACTGGTACAGCGTTTCAGTTATTAGCCCCAACAGGTAAAGCAGCAGATAGACTTAGAGAAAAAACTGGCAAAGATGCTGCTACTATACATTCCTTTTTAGCCAAAAGAGGGTGGCTCAATGAAAATATGACCTTTAAACTATCTGGTGGTCAAGTGGAAGATGGTATAAATACATACATTATCGATGAATCTTCTATGCTAGACCTAGAATTAGCTGCAGCTTTATTTAAATCTATAAATTTTGCCTCTGTTCAACGTTTTATTCTTGTTGGGGATCCCAACCAGTTACCCCCTATTGGTAGAGGTAAAATATTTGCAGATATAATTGATTGGCTTCGAGAAAACAATGAAGAAGCTGTTGGTACCTTAACAACAAATATTAGGCAGATGGAAAACAGGCTGATAGGTAGAGGTACGGGTATACTTGATCTCTCCTCATTGTATATTCGGGACAGATTAAAAAGTCCAGAAGGTAAACAAAGGGCAGAGGACAAAGCTGAAGCTGAAAAGATGCTTAAAAGAGTTCAAGAAGCAGGTGATATAACTAAAGATTTACGAGTTTTATATTGGAAAAATGAGAGCGACTTAGAAAATCTCTTAATCAACACCATTATTAATGATATGAAGATAGATACAGGGTATGAATACAATGAGGCAAAGCCATACGAATTGTGGCGTCAAGCCTTTAAGGATAATGATAACAACCAAAATGCAGAGTACCAGCAGATTATTTCGCCTTACCGTGGCGAGCTATTTGGAATAGAAAGTATTAACGAGCTTATTCAAAAGATGGTTAATAAAAACAATATTGAGCATAGAGGAACTTTGGGTGGTGTAACTTATTTTGATAAAGTGATTCAATTTATTAACCGGCCAAAGTCAAATCCTTATTGGGCCTATGATTGCTCAGCTAGAGAGCGGGAAAAGGTAGATGTTTACAATGGAGAAATTGGTTTTGTAAAACCCCACGCATTTGACAAAAATAAATGGAAATACCACAATTTTAGGATTGAAAAATTTCAAGTAGTTTTTTCCCGCAAGCAAAAGTATTGGGTTGAATTTAACTCAGCAAGTGATGTAGAAGGCAACATAGAACTAGCATATTGTATTTCTGTCCATAAAGCTCAGGGTAGCGAATTCAATAGAGTTTATTACATCTTACCAAAGTCAAAAAAAGCATTGCTTTCATCCGAACTTCTATATACAGGTATTACCCGAGCTCAAGGGCATTTAACTATTTTAGTTGAAGAAGATGTTTCTCCTTTTATTTCTCTTAGACGTCCGGAGAGTAGCTGCTTGCAAATGATAAACTCTTCTTTGTTTGATTTCAAGCCAATTCCTACCGAATTTCTTAATATGCGAGACTGGTATGAAGAAGGGAAAATTCATAAAACGTTATCAGAGTATATGGTGCGCTCTAAATCAGAAGTGATAATTGCCAACATGTTACATGATCGTGGTATCCCCTTTCTTTATGAATGTCCATTATATGCACCTGATGGTACCTTTTATTTGCCCGACTTTACAATAACATGGCAGGGTGAGAAATGGTACTGGGAACACTTAGGTTTAATGGAGAAAGAAGAATATAAGAATCATTGGGAAACTAAGAGGGAGTGGTATGAGAAATATTTTCCCGGGCGTTTGGTTACTACTGTTGAATCGCCTAATTTAAGCAAAGATGCTCTTGACTTAATTGACACTAAGTTCTCATGACTTTTATTCTATATTAACCCTACATTTGAAATTGGGAGGTTAAAAAGTGAATCTTATAGATCTAATTGACCAAAACCGCAGCAACCACTATAAACTGCTTGTTATCGTTGATAACGATAATCAGCACCAGAAAATAATAGACAAGCTTAAAGATGATGGCTGGGCTGCTTATGACGTCACTAAAAACATCGTCGAAATGACCAAGGACATCCCAGAAAATAAGATCAAACTACGTATTGGTGAACAAATAAAAAAATGGGTAAAAAGTTTGCCCGAAAAAATTATCCTTTACAACACGAACATTCTCTACTCACCAGAGCTTGGCAGGTTAAATCCAGTCGGTGCCTTTAAATACAAATCACGTGACAGGGAAATAATAATATTTGTTGAAGGACACACCAGCGGTGACCGGATCCGCTATTCCTCCTACGAACGGGAGGATCATTCTGAAATGGATGTTAGCGAATTAATTCATGTAAGAATGGAGGATATTGATGTCTAAAATAAGAGAACTTATTAATTTTGAAAAGGTGAAAGATGTTATAGATATCGATGCCATCTCTGATAACAGGGAAATGGTGGAAAAATATGTTATATCTCCCTCTATGGAAGAACATTTAGTTAACATCTTTGATGACCTCAAAAAAGGCACGCACAAAGCTCCTCAAATCATTGGTGGGTATGGGTCTGGAAAGTCTCATTTGCTAGCCTTTATTATAACAATCCTCAATCAGCCGGAAATGGCCCAGCATATAAAAAATGATAAGGTCCGCGAAAGGGCAGAAAATCTTAATCGGGATTTCGCTCTTATCCACTGGGAACTGCAGCCAAATGAAGTATCTTTGAGCGCTTATTTTTACGATCGTTTAGAACTGCAACTTTATGAAAAATATGGAATTGAATATATCGCTCCAGAATCAGGGGTTATAGATCACAAAAGAGAAATATTGAAGGTATTAGATTTAATTAAACAAAACGATCCTGCGCGGGGTCTGGTTGTTGTAGTAGATGAGATTTCAGATTTTCTCAAGCAAAAGCGGACCAAAGGTGAAATCACCGAGGATGTGCAGTTCTTAAGGATATTGGGCCAGGTTTCTCAAGAGTCTGATTTTGTCTTCATTGGCTCTATGCAGGAACATGTTTTCACCAACCCCAAGTATATAGATGAGGCCGAAAGCTTTGGAAGAGTAGCTGAGCGTTTTAACGTAATTACGATCAAAAGAGAAGATATAAAAAAGGTTATTGCTGAACGCGTCCTGGCAAAAACCAAGGAACAGCGCATGCAACTGGAAGAGTTATTTAAAGAATACACAAAGCATTTCCAGGCACTTAGAGCCAACCTGGATGAATATATTGATCTTTTCCCCCTTCACCCCTACGTGATCCAGGTATTTAGCGAACTGCCCTACTTTGAAAAAAGAGGGGTGATCCAGTTTACAATCCAGGAGGTGGAGAAAATCCTGGATGAGGAATTCCCCTCAATGATCACCTACGACCTTATATTTAATGAAATCATGGAACGCCACACCATTAAAAACCTTGAAGATGTTTCACCCGTGGTAGAAGCAGTCCAAACTTTAGATAGTAAAATCGACCTGCTAGATAAACACCGCCAGGAGACTGCCAAAAGAATTGTTAATGCCCTTGGTGTTTTAAAGCTATACGGGCAAAGCACCAATAATGGAGCTACCCTCGAAGAACTTTCTAATACATTACTGATCTTGCCGGCAAATAAACTGGTTGAAGCACGTGATGAATTAGCTTTAGTATTAAACAATCTTCGAAAAGTAACCGATGGTCAGTTTATAAACAAGACTGAGGGTGGTTACTATTACTTAGATTTAAGTTTAGATATAGACTATGACCAGGTGATTCAACGACGTGCAGACAACTTACCCGGTGGATCTTTAGAAGAAGAAATCTTGTCAATCCTTAAAGAACAATTGATGTTAGAAAATGGCAGTGAAAATGGTGTTTTCTTAGATACCTGCCGTTGGTCAAACAGGAAGTCTTTTCGAGAGGGCACTTTTGTTTTTGTTCGTAGTAATGATTATAAAAAAGAAACCTTGGGAGATTATTTAATCGTTTTCCTCTCGCCTTTTGCCCAGAATAACCCTTATAAAGTGTTACCAGGCACGATTGTTATTTCGAGCAAGCTAGATCAAACTACCGTAGATGAATTAAAACAAGTTGTTGCAGCTAGAATGCTGGCAAATGAAAACTTCCATCGCAGTATTATGCAGAAAAAGTATGTTGAAATTAAGAAAGCTTTTAAGGAAAAGCTTGTTAAAGCCTACCTTGAAGAGGGGCAGGTAGAAACAGAAAAAGGCACATCAAGTGTGAAAAGTTTGATCAGCCGGGAATTCCATAACTTTGATGAGTTGCTTTCAGAAATAAAGCCTGTTTTACTCGAAGATTATTTTGCCCAAAAATATCCCAAGCACCCCAGATTCTCTCAAGCTATTACCAGGGATAATATCAAGGGTGAGTTTTCTAGTGCTTTGCAAGAGCTCTTTAATAAGGGAAGTCAACAACAAAGCATGTTTGCCAGCGCTAAATCTATACTCAGGGCACTGGAACTTATTGATGAGCAAGGTAGCATTTCTACTGCAAAAAGCGAAGCGGCGCAAAAAATCCGCGATTTAGCTAAAGAAAACCAGGGCAAAAATGTTGATGTTAAACAAATCCAGGATGAATTTAGTGAGTCGCCTTATGGTTATGATCCACTTATGACTGCCCTTGTAATCATTGTCCTTACCTATAACGGGGAAATAGCTCTCAAAGCAGCCGGTGGCAAAACAATAACCTCTTCAGAGGTGGAAGAAGTATTTACAAGTGGCATAGATGCTTTTTCAAATATTCATTACCTCACCCTGGAAAGCGACTTTAATATACAACCGGTTATCGATCTTTTCAATGTCTTGGGATTATCCACGGATAAACTTAGAAAATCAGCAAAAAGAAGTGAAGCAGTCCAGCAATTCCGTACTTGCTATTTAGAGATAAAAGAGCAATTTGAACAGATTGATAATCAGCTTTCCAGGCTTTCTATTTATGCAAGCGAAATTGTAGATATAGATGGTTTAAAACAATATCACGCACAATTGGAAGTTATTCCATTAGAGGATTTTGAAAAGGTAAAAACGCCTAATGACTTTAAAAAAGTAGCCTATGAGCAAGAGAAAATTAAAAATATCGGTGAAGCTTATCAGTTGCTGAAAAGGCTAAGTCAGTTTTATGAGTTTTACTCTAATAATTTGAGCAAAGAGGTCGAATATGCTCGCGAGGTAAACAAGATTATAAATGCTTACCCCTCTTTGTTTGATACCGATGACATAAAACCCTATATCGATGAAGCTTTCGCAATCCTTAAAGACTCTGCCAGACTTTTAGAACAAGAGGAGTTAAACCCGCTGCTTGGCAAGTTACAGCAGGCCCATAAAAAATACACCAGTGCATATTATAACGCTCATGAAAAATATGTTGGCAGCAAAGTGGACTGGGAAAGGCTCGCAGAAATATCTAAAGGCAAGGAGTACAATAAGTTAAAGGCTTTAAAAAACATATCTATATTGAATAAACATGCGTTTATAAAGTTAGAAGATGAATTGTCTAAATTAGGTAGCCTCCGCTGCCCAGATTTTAAGGCGGACTTACTAGAAGAAAAAGTAATTTGCTCAACTTGCGAGTTTCCAAGGGATTTTCCAATGATAGATATTGATCAAAAAACAGAAAAAATTGAGGAGAAAGTTGCAAAAATCCTGGATGAATGGGAAGCGGAACTTTTGCAAGAACTTCAGAATTACCAGGATAATATAGCCTATTTAACTGCAGAAGAGCAAAGCCTGGTTCAAGAGGTTTTCAAAAATAGTACTTTACCTGAAGAGATCACAGACGATCTGGTTAAAGCCTTAAATAATCTATTCAAAGAGATAGAAATTGTTGAGGTTACACCACAGGAAGTCATAGATAGAATTTTTACTGATGCGAGAGTTCTCGATCATTCAACTCTTACGAAAAGATTGGAATCATTCAAACATAGCTTATTTGCCGGCCGTGATGTAGACAGGGTCAGAATTAAACTTACTGAGGGGGATGAATAAGTGAGTTACTATGATGAAGAACAGGTTGAATTGGAATACCAGGGTGAAGAGCAAGCTGAAAAAGAAGATGAATTTGCGGCCAGTGTAAAACCTTTAGAGGAGCTATTGGATTCAGTTCGAGATATTGAAGGCTTTCCCATTGGAAAGGATGAGGATATACTCGCTCTTTCTGATCCTCCCTATTATACTGCTTGCCCGAACCCATATATTAATGATTTTATAGAAAAATTCGGGAAGCCGTACGACCCAGAAACAGATGATTACCACAGGACACCTTACGTGGGTGATGTGAGTGAGGGGAAGAACGATCCGATTTATAATGCTCATTCTTATCACACCAAGGTGCCCCATAAAGCAATTATGAAGTACATCGAGCATTATACTGAAGAAGGAGATATTATTTTTGATGGTTTTTGTGGCAGTGGTATGACTGGAGTTGCTGCTCAGTTTTTGAATCGTCGGGCAATCTTAGCGGACTTGTCACCTGCAGCTACGTTTATCGCTTGTAACTACACAACTTTTGTGAATGTAAATGAGTTTGAAAAGGAAGCTAAGCGAATTTTACGAGAAGTAGAAGAAGAATGTGGATGGATGTATGAAACATTGCATACAGATGGTACAACGAAGGGTTTTATAAAATATACATTATGGTCTGATGTTTATATTTGTCCTTATTGTAATAATGAGTATACTTTTTGGTATGCTGCAGTAGACAGAAATGCTGGAAATATTAAAAGTATTTATAATTGCACTGAATGTCACGCTAGTATAACTAAAAATGATTCTAAACGCGCAACTTATGAATTTTATGATCAGTTTTTAAATAAAACTATTAGTCATTCAAAGCAATTGCCTGTGCTTGTAAGTTATACTGTAGAGGGAAAAAATTATTTAAAAGAAGCCGATGATTTTGATTTTGAATTGCTAGAACAAATTAATAGAAGTAATATACCATATTGGTATCCTGCTAATCTTATGATGAACAAAGGTGCAGAATGGGGTGATACTTGGAGGGCCGGAATTCATTTTGGTACTACAAATGTGCATCATTTTTATACCAAACGAAATTTATGGGTATTGAGTAATATATATAATAAGTCAAAAAACAACCAATTGTTGTTTTTATTTACTAGTATCATAATACGAAGCTCTAAACAAGCGAGATTCTTAGCAAAAAATTTCTTTTCAGGTGGAGGTGGCTGGGTTGGGACAAGCTTATCTGGAACACTGTTTATTCCTTCACTCAATATAGAGGTGTGCCCTTATTTTACTTATGCAAATAGGATAAGTACAATTTTTAAAAATAATTATGGTAATGGAAATTGTATTATTAGTACACAATCTATTGCTAAAGCAGAGAGTCAGAGTCATAATACAGTGGATTATATTTTTACAGACCCCCCTTTTGGCGACAATCTCATGTATTCAGAGTTAAACTTTTTATGGGAGTCTTGGTTAAAAGTATTTACTAATAATAAAAATGAAGCAATAGTTAGTAATGCACAAAATAAAGATCTTAGTGAGTATAAAGATTTAATGTCAGTATGTTTCCAGGAGATGTATAAGCTCCTCAAGCCTAACCGCTGGATGACAATTGTATTTCATAACTCCAAGGCTTCTGTCTGGAATGCCATCCAGGATGCTATTACCAAGGCCGGCTTTATTATTGCTCAAGTTACTGTAATGGATAAAAAGCAGGGTAGTTTTAAGCAGGTTACTTCTGCCGGAGCTGTAAAAAATGACCTAATTATCAATGCCTATAAACCAAAACAAGACTTCTCCGAACGCTTTCTCAAGAATGCCGGAGACGGCATGGAAGAAGAATTTATTTCTGAGCATTTATCCAAATTACCAATAGAACCCAACATTGAACGCACAGAACAAATGCTTTATTCAAAGCTGTTGGCCCACTATGTCCAAAGAGGTTTCGCAGTACGCTTTAATGCCAGGCAGTTCTACAAACTGCTTAGAGATAACTTTTACCTGGTTGATGGTTTCTGGTTTACAGAAGCACAGGTGGATAAATATGAAGAACTTAAAAAAGCACATGGCCTGGACCAGATAACTGATATAAAAAGTGGGCAGCAGGTATTTATCGCTGATGAAAAATCAGCTTTAACCTGGCTATATCACTTTTTGGAGGAGCCGAAAACCTATAGCGATATTTATACAGCCTACCATAAGATGGTTACCCATTTAGTTGATGTGATTCCTGAATTAAGGGATCTACTTGATAATAACTTCATTTTTGAAAACGATCGTTATCGCCGGCCGCGTACGGAAAATGAAGAAGAAAATATAGAAATGCAAAGGGAAAAAGAATTAGATAAAGCCTTCAACAACCTTTTAGCAGAAGCTCAGGCCAGCAGTAAAAAATTAAAGAATGTGCGCAAAGAAGCCTTAAAGCACGGCTTTACTAAGGCTTACCAGGAAAATCGGTTCGAGGACATTCTGGATGTTGCTAAAAAAATTGATAAAAAGATACTGGAGGAAAATAGCGAGATTAACGATTTTGTAGAAATAGCACAGATCAGGATGGGGCAGGAATAATAATGTAGGGAGATCTGGATGCAAATAGGCCAGGAAGTAAAAAGTAAAACTTATCCTGACAAAGGGCTTGGTATTACCATTGAGGTGAAATCTTTTGCCGGTGAAGATCAGGTCCTGGTTTTTTTTGAAAAAGGCAGGGAGAAACTATTGCTGCCCGGGCAGGATCTTATTGCTTTAAAAAGCCCTGAGGAGAAAATCCGGGGAGAGAGCTTTTCTACGTCAGTTAAATTTTTCCTCAAGTTTTTACTGGAGCAGGAAAAAGCCAGGAAAACCCGGGAAGGTTTTAAATCAGCGGGTGGCTTTAAAATCTTGCCTCTGCCGCATCAACTACTAGCAGTGGACTTTGTACTTAGCAGGTTTAAATTGAGGGCTTTAATTGCTGATGAAGTCGGGTTGGGGAAAACTATTGAAGCAGCCCTGGTATATGAAGAACTGAAAGCCAGGGGTATGGTGAACAGGGTTATGGTGGTTGCTCCTGCCGGGCTGTGCCGGCAGTGGCAAAATGAAATGAAACAGAAATTTAATGAGGATTATGCCATATATGACAAAGATACAATTAACGCTTTGAAACAGCTTCATGGCACTGAAACAAATATATTTTCACTTAATGATAAGATCATTACTTCCATGGATTTTATAAAACCCCGTAATACGGATAAAGATTTGGCCGAAAGAGCGCTAAAAAACAGGATCTGGCATAACAACCATGTATATGAGGCAGCGGTTCAGGCCGGGTTTGATCTAGTCGTTTTTGATGAAGCTCATAAGCTAGCCAAAGATGAAGGCGGGGATGAAACAGCACGTTATAAAGTCGGCAGTGCAATGTCAGAGGCAGTGCCTTTTTTTCTCTTGCTTACCGCTACACCACACCAGGGCGATCAATCAAGGTTTAAAAATTTGTTGGGCCTCGTTGATGCCCATTTGTTTGTTAACAATGAGGACATTTACCCTGAAAACGTGCAAAAGGTTACAGTGAGGAATAATAAAC
>PWHR01000064.1 GCA_003554965.1 Thermoplasmata archaeon
ACTTACTTTTTAATTTTCTCGAGCAAAGCTCTCGAAGTTCGTAGGAATCAAAGATTCCTACTCCTATCAATTTTTCTCACTACGTTCGAAAAATAATGATAATTTCGTGAAATCAAAGATTCCACTTACTTTTTAATTTTCTCGAGCAAAGCTCTCGAAGTTCGTAGGAATCAAAGATTCCTACTCCTATCAATTTTTCTCACTACGTTCGAAAAATAATGATAGCGCCGAGGAGGAGATTCGAACTCCTGTGGTGCGAAGCACCAGTGGCTCTCGAGGCCACCGCCTTAGGCCGAACTTAGCTACCTCGGCTTGATGATCATAACCATATTACGAATTACGATTATTTTAAAGGTTTTCTATTGATAAGGTCACCGCCTTCTCCAAACTCACTAGTTTGGAGGCAAGTGGAGCGCAGTTCCACGCAGTAGCCGAACTTAGCTACCTCGGCTTGAATGATGTCCTTTCAAAGTGCACTAAAGATTAAAGAATTAAACTTTTTGGAAGGAACTTCCTTAAATTTTAATAAGGTCCTATAAATAACCCCACTCATGAAGAAATCCTTTATGGCTTTATTGGTACTGCTGATCCTGACAATGCCGATAGGACCTTCTTTTACAGTAGAAGCTGAGCAGTATACCAGCCCTGAACTGAAGCTAACAGAAGTGTACTTCAATACTGGACCAGGGAGTGAATTCTTGACTATCGAAAATCAGGGAGGAATGGATCATTTTGAAGACATCTCAATCAGTGATGGTGAGAATTCTCTTCTTCTACCTGAGATAACTCTAGATGAGGAGGAGAGTGTAACTCTCGCTGAGGACGAAGGATACGAAGAAGTCTGGGATACCGAGCCAGACATGGTTTGGTCTGAGGATCTCCAGGAAAAAGTGGAGGGCGATCTAGATCTACATGAGGAGAAGGGAAAAGTACTCTTGGAGTATAAGGGAGAGGCTATCGATTCTTTTTATTACGGAGACAAAGAATTTGGAGAAAAACTTGGATGGGAAGGAGAATCCGTTCAAATCTCTAGGGAGGGAGAATACGCAAAAAGAAGGATGGAAATCGAAGACCCGATAGAGTCCTCCAAAGAAGAATGGACATGGGAAAGAAGATGGATGGTAGGACATTCCGACTTTGAGCCAGGGGAGATAACTTACAGCGGGAGTGCTGAAACGTATGTTTCCCCGGATTCTTCCCTTTTAGCCTTTCGAGATTTCGTAAACGAGAGCAGTTCAAGACTCCGCGTCGGCATCTACCAGATAGATAGTTTGAAGGTTGGTGAAATACTAGCCAACGTCTCTCAGCAGGGCGTGCATGTCGAAATTTTAGCGGAGGGGGTTCCAGTAGGAGGACTATCAGATAACTCCCATCATGTTTTATCACTGTTGGAAAAAAGCGGTGCGGAGGTTCGGGTTATAAACAGTGGAAGTTACTCTCCTTATAATTTTCTTCACGGTAAATATATGATAAGAGATAATGACTCTGTTTTGATCTCTTCTGAAAATTTTGGTGATACTGGTTATCCCGAAAAATCTACCGCAGGGAACAGAGGTTGGGGCATTGTCTTGGAAGATGAGAGCGTGGCTGATTACTTCAACATGGTGTTTGAAGATGACCTGAGATTCAGCGATATCTATACCGCCCAGAAGAACCATGAATACGAAGTTGAAGAAGATCGAGTAGAGGATTATAATTACGATCCAAGGTTCGATAATCAGAGATTTTACGGCGAGTTTGAAATAACTCCATTTTTATCTCCCGATTCCGCAATGGCTGAAGACACCATACTGGGTATGATCGATTCTGCGGAAGATAGTATCT
Organism: Thermoplasmata archaeon; assembly: GCA_003554965.1. Lineage (GTDB taxonomy): Archaea > Thermoplasmatota > Thermoplasmata > Halarchaeoplasmatales > Halarchaeoplasmataceae > Natronoplasma. The sequence goes on from PWHR01000064.1 coordinate 1,825, forward strand.
ATGTACAACAGTTTTATATCAATCACTGGGATGAAAAAGAGAATCCCTACCTATCTGCCTTGAAAGATGCTGCTAGAGGGGGAGTAGAAGTTAAGGTCCTAATGGATTCTACTTGGTACCAGATGGAGGAATATGGAGGAGAGAACGATATTATAGCTGAGGAGATAAACGCATTTTCAGAAAAGAAAGAAGTCGATATAGAAGCGCGTTTACTCTCTTCCTACAAAGAACTGATAAAGACCCATAATAAAGGTATGATTGTGGACGAAAGTAAAGTGATGGTCTCCACTATCAATTGGAACGCAAACTCTGCTCTTCAGAACAGGGAAGTGGGCGTTATCGTTGAGAATGAAGAGATAGGTGATTATTATTCACGAGTATTCATAGATGATTGGATCGATACGATAGAACCGATAGCAGACGCCGGATTTGATAGTTCAGTTCCTGTCGGGACTGAAGTGACTCTTACAGGAAGATACAGTTGGGATGATCATCACATAGAGAAATATCTGTGGGATACCAACTCCGATGGCGAACACGACAGATCCGGAAAGAATATTTCCCTGATTTTTGAAGATCCTGGTGTGCATGAAATAGAGCTTTACGTCGAGGATGTCGGAGGTAATTCTGATACTACTACAGTGGAAATAGAAGTGAAGGAGGAGAGTGGTTCGAACAGAACACATTCTATACTCTCATGGGCAGTACTCCTTTTACCATTTATCGGAGTGATGGCCTTCCTCTTCAAAAAGAATTTTTTCAAAACTTAACATATCCTAGGAACTGGATCACCTACAGGCATCTCCAATATCCTTCTTCCTCCCACTTCCGTTTTGAGTACAACCCCGTCTATATCTTCTTTCACCTCTCCTATTATAGCAGCTTTTTCACCATTTTCGATATTTTTGATCCCCTTCAAGACCTCTTCTGCTTTAGAGGGGTGAACGGCCATGACAAATTTACCCTCATTACCGACATTTAACGGATCGATCCCTAGCATATCAGAGGCGGAACTAACCCAGTCTTTAATAGGTATTTTTTCCTCCTCGACTTCGATACCTATAGAGGATTTTTCGGCCCACTCATTCAAAGCGTTAGCCAATCCACCTCTGGTAGGATCTTTTGCCGAAGCGACCCCTCCAATATTTAGAGCTTCATCCATCAATTCGCATAAGGCAGCGACATCGCTGTTGATCTCTCCTCCAAACCCATATCCTTCTCTCTCGGACAAGATCGCAATTCCATGATCACCAAGACTTCCGGTCACAATGATCTTGTCACCATGATTCAGGTTGTCATCGGAAAGCCATCTTGTTTTCCTTCCTCCAGCGACTTCCATGTTTTTGTCCAAAAGGGAATGTCTTTTAGCTATCCCTGACGTGGTGAAAATGGGGGCATCGATATCTCCTTTTTCCACGACCTTTGTATCTCCCGTAGAGATCGGTACATCTTCCTCTTTCAATATTTGGGAAGCACTTTCTAGGAGTTCTATCAATTTTTTTACAGGAAAACCTTCCGGTATCACCATAGCTAGAGAGAGTGTCAGTGGCTCGCCTCCCAAGGCTAGAAGATCATTTATGGTCCCACACACAGATAAACTACCTAGATCACCTCCGGGAAAAAATATAGGTTTGACGGTATGGCTGTCTGTCGTAAATATCCTATCATCTATGACAGAAGAATCATCAAGCTTGGACAAAGGTATCTCTCCATCATCATTCATAAAAGATGGTAAAACTGATTTTGAAAGAAGTTCTTCCATCTTTTTTCCGCCAGCCCCATGAGCTAATGAAATGAGTTCATCCTCTTCTGCAGACATATCAACACCTATTTGGACCAATGAGAGCATCTTAGATTTAGACTTTGTGAATTTTAGAGACGGATATTAGTTTATTGGAATCCTTGTTGATAACTCTATTCGGCTGAGAAATTTTAAATAAGGAGAGTCTAATTGAGGAAAAACCTCTTGATTTAAAGAATATTTAGGAGTGTGGTAATATAAAAGCCAAAAAGCAAATCGAAGAGATATTTAAGGATTACTGTGACACCACTGATATGGAAGCAATTTCTTTGACCTCTAAAAATGGAGTACCTATCGCATTTCATTTAGAGAACGTGGAGGAAAACGAAAGTTTTAGTACCCTTTCAGCTACTATATTGGGAGCTGGCGAAGTGATCTTTTCGAGTTTTGGAAAAGCTAACCCAGAACTAATCCTGGGAAGTTCGAAGGATTCAATACTTCTCATCCAAGAGGTGGGAGCTAATGCAGTTTTATCGATACTAGGTGATTCCGATAAAAAGGAAGAAATTAAAAATGATATGAATGAAATAATTTCTGAGATAGAAAAATTCAAAGATGATTCAGAGATGAAAGAGGTGCTTTAAAAATGAAGATGATAAAGAGTATACCCCCTGAGGTTAGAGAGTTCTTGGAAAAAGAAGGAGGTTCTTCGATATTCATCGAAGGGGCCTCCGGTACAGGTAAGACAACTCTAGGCCTTCAGATAATAGAAGAGATCGCTGATCCGCAAAAGAGCTTTTATCTTTCTACAAGAGTTTCTGACGAAGCTCTTTACAAACAGTTCCCGTGGCTGGAAGAGAAAGAGATGCGGTCTCAGATCACCGATGCCAGCAAAGTTTTCCTTGAAAAATTATACGGTGGTGAGGCAGAGGAAGAAGAGAAGCTAGATGAAGACAGAGAAAAAATAGAAGGGGCGAAAGAGTTCTTGGACACTATAAGAGAAGAAGGTCCCCCTGAAGAAACAGATAGGACTAGACTAAATCAATTGGAAAAAGAGATCCCGGGCTTAGAAAGGATCTATGATAGGATCGATCATGTCTTACCCGATCGTTCCACTTTGGTTTTAGACAGTATAGAAGGTATCACCCACAAGTACGATATAGACATGGAGACCTTCGTAATGACGCTCCAGAAGGATCTGGTGGAGAATTCAAACACCAACCTGATAATGATTCTAGAGAAAGAAGAAGCACCCGATCTTGAATATCTGGGAGACGGCGTTATAAAGATGGAGAGGTATCAGCTAGAAGGCAGGGACGTCAGGACCATCCACCTTAGAAAATTGAGAGCTATCAAGATCAAACAACCTTCCTATCTTATGTCACTAGAAGGAGGACGGTTCAAGTGCTTTGAACCCTATGAACTGGACATATCTGGAGAACAAGAGTGGAGACCTGTAGAATCTCCCGAAGGTAAATACAGCACGGGAACGGAAGATATAGACGAGTTGTTGGACGGTGGATTCGACGCCGGCAGCTATAATATCTTCGAAGTTGGAGAGAACGTCAGTAATGAAGAATTCTTTTCGGTGATTCGACCGATATTCTTAAATTTTATAACTCAGAAAAGAGGAGTTCTAACGGTTCTATCAGGTGGAACCCACCCTGAGAACCTAAGAGAAGATCTAACACGATTCGTCCCTGAGTCACAGTTCAATAAAAAATTCAGGATAGTAGATTATTTCTCTTCAAAAACAGACAAACCCTACAAAATGGCTTTAGCAGGAAAAAGTCAGAGTCAATACAGGAAAAAATACAATGAAACGATACAGGAGTTGAAAGGTGATCAGGAAGAAGGCATACTAGATTACACCGGTTTGGACACCTTGGAGTATATGCAGGGTGGTGAAGTGGCGGTAAAACAGCTGCTCAGTGGTGTAGCCAATACGAAGAATTCCGATAACCTTGGGATAGGTATAGTAAAACCAGGTCTGAATATGTCTCAAGAGATCAAGAACATGGCTGACAACTACTTTGTGATCCTGAGTATAAACAAGACGCCATGTATCTACGGTGTGAAACCGAAGACAGGACTCTATGCGATTGTTACGGACGAAGAAAGGGGTTCGCCCTACATCAGGCTCGATCCGATAGTATAGATCAAAAACCGTATTTTCCCTTCAAGGGAACGAATCTAACCCCTCCCAAATTTTCTTTTTTTATCTCATGCTCACTAGTTCTTGTAGCTCTTACCAACTCCTGGAAGTACTTATTCCCTATAGGAATGAGGATCTTCCCATCGATCTTCAACTGTTTTATCATAGGATTTGGTATATTTGGTGCTCCACATGCTACAGATATACGACTATAAGGAGCCCTTTCCGGATAGCCTTTTGATCCATCTCCTTGGATCACTCTGACGTTTTTATAACCACATCTTTTCAATCTTTTCTGAGCAGATTTTGCCAAGGTCTCTATATATTCGATCGTGTAAACTTTTCCCTCTTCTCCAACGAGTTCTGCGATGACAGCAGCATGATAACCTCTTCCTCCTCCCACCTCCAAAATCTTCTGACCTTTTTCAATGTCCAATTTTTCGACCATCATCGCGACCATGTGAGGAGCGGATATGGTCTGACCTTCTCCTATCGGTTGAGGTGAATCGAGATAGGCACTATCTTTCACTCGAGAGGGAACAAATTCGTGTCTAGGCACGGTTCTCATCGCTTTTTCGACGCGTTCACTTTTTATGTACCCTCTTCTCAGAAGCTTTTCGATGAGCTTTTCACGCTCTTCTTCATATTCCTCTTCCATGATCCTCCTCAGACAGGTAACATTACATTGCTAGTATCCTATATTTTTTCTGGTTCATCCTCTTCACCATCGAATTTTTATAGCTCGGTTATACTTTACCTGTGAAATAAATTCAGGTCGATATCATGGTTGAAGTACCGGAATCACATCCTAGATATGAGTCGTTAAAGACAAGAGAATCTTTGGTGGAAGGTGTAGAAAAAGGCATAACATCCAAGGCTGGATTGATAGCCCATGGTCGGGGAGAGATGTTCGACTATCTTCTAGGGGAGAGGACGGTAGAGACCGCAGAAAAAGCCGAAAGAAAAGCTTTAGCTGAGATGTTGGAGGCTGACGACCCCGTGATCTCGATCAATGGGAACGTCGCGGCTCTAGTCCCCGCTGGAATAGTCTCCCTAGCTGATAAAGTAGATGCTAAGCTAGAAGTGAATCTATTTCACAGAACGAAAGAGAGGATAGAGAGGATAGAGGAGGAACTCAAGAAAAACGGTGCCAAAGAAGTCTATGGCAAGAAAGCAGATGCAGAAATACCGGGCCTAGATCATGATAGAGCTCTATGTGACGAGGACGGTATCTTTTCAGCGGATACTGTATTTGTACCATTGGAGGATGGAGATAGAACTGAGGCTCTGAAAGATATGGGTAAAAAGGTCATAACTGTGGATCTGAATCCCTTGTCTAGGACTGCAAAAAGTGCAGACATAACTATAGTCGACAATATAATAAGAGCGGTCCCCAACATGATCGAGTTCGAGCCGTTTTATGGAGAATTCGATAATAAGGATAATATGAGCTTGACTTTAAAAGGAATGAGTGAAAGATTGATATCTTTATCGGAGAAGGTGGAATGATGAAAGGATTAGTAGAAAAGGGAAAGAAAAGATTGGAATGGGCTAGAGAACATATGGAAGTGATTGAAAAGGTCAAAGAGGAGATATCTGAGAGAGGATCTTTGGAAGATATCAACATATCTATGGCTCTTCACGTTGAAGCGAAGACCGGTATCTTGGCCCTTTCTTTAAGAGAGGCCGGCGCTAATGTGAGGATGGCCTCGTGCAACCCCCTCTCAACGGACGATTCAGTAGCTGAGGCACTCAGAGAAGAGTACGGTATGGATGTCTTCGCCAAAAGAGGGCAGAGCGACGAAGAATATTACGAGAACCTTAATCTTACCTTAGAACACGACCCTGATGTCGTGATAGACGATGGAGGAGACCTGATCTCTTTGATACATAAAGAAAGGGAAGATCTCATAGAGGGTATAGACGGGGGTGCAGAAGAAACCACTACAGGGATAGTAAGATTGAGAGCCATGGAAGAGGATGGAGTCTTGAAGTTCCCGGTGATGTCGGTGAACGACGCCTACATGAAGCACCTTTTCGACAACAGGTACGGAACCGGACAATCCACTATAGACGGGATAATGGAAGCTACAAATCTCCAGTTGAGCGGGAAGAATTTTCTCGTAGGTGGTTACGGATGGTGCGGTAGAGGTATAGCTATGCGCGCCAAAGGGATGGGTGCAGATGTGATGGTTTCGGAAATCGATCCTATTAAAGCTGTGGAAGCGAATATGGACGGCTTTGAGGTTTTAACCGCTACAGAAGGGATAAAAAAAACTGATTTTGTCGTCACTTCTACAGGATGTAAAGGAGTGGTCGGGGAAGAAGAGCTTAGGAATGCAAAAGACGGATGTATATTGGCGAACTCTGGCCATTTCAACAACGAGATCGATATACAAAGATTGGAAGAGATGGCTGTATCTTCAAAAGAAGTGAGAGAAGACGTGATGGAGTATGAGATGAAGGACGGTAGGAAATTATACTTACTTTCTGAAGGACGCCTAGTGAATCTTGCTGCAGGACAGGGACATCCCGCCGAGATAATGGATATGAGTTTCGCTCTTCAGATGCTTGCAGCGGAACACGTCGTTATGAATGATCTAGAAAACGCTGTACACGATATACCTAGAGAGATTGATGAAAAAGTCGCTAGACTCAGGTTGAGATCTGATGGTATAGATATAGATACCCTGACTGAGGAACAGAAAGATTATTTAGAAGGCTGGGAAGAGGGAACTTGAAATATCTGTTAAGTCAGTCGATAAGTGTGATATCCTCGGCTTCGACGCTCTGGACGTGATCGATATCTCTCAATTTCTCTTCCATCTCATCGACGATGCCGCCTTCATCTGGTATGACGATCTTAGCCACTATAGCTTTCAAGCCGAAGGCGACTTTTTCCTCGTTAGACCCTTTGAATTCCCCACTCTCTTCGACGATTGATCTGATTTTTTCTTTTATCTCCTCTAGATCAGTTTCAGTGCCTTCCGGCATTATCTTGTAGACCAACATCACGTTGCCCATGTTATGGCCCCCTGAAACCGCATTCTGGACATTCGTATTCTTCGCTCTGATCTCGACACTTTTCGCACCTGCCTATATTCTCTTCTCCACAATCCGGGCAGGGGAATACCGTATTTCTTATCCCTACCAAAGTTATACCGCAGGATGTGCAGTTGTAATCTTCTTCCATGATAATCAGGCTTCTTAGATAAGGGCGATTATTTAACTTTTGCCGCTCGGAGCAATTATTAATCCCAACTATGTTTTGCTGTTTTTGATAATACCTAGGAGCTGATAAGCCTGTCACATACCAAAATATTTTATATTTCCACTTTCTCAAATAGAACATGTTCATCCCTCAACATCAGCACTCGAAGAGCGAGTACTTTTCATTAATTATCGAGAAAAAAACTGGAGGCGGATCATGAAGAGATCGAAGGCATTCTTTTCGACTTTTCTGTTCGCACTCTTCGTTTACCTCTTCTTGACTCTAGCTGCCGGGCAGTCTTTGGCTACAGAAAGTCCATGGAGCGAAATAATCTGGAGTTTTGAAGAAATCGTTTTAGGGATTTCAATAAGCCTGTTGGTGGCTGCAGTCACTAACCATATATTGTGCCGAAAGAGAAACTTCAGGATGATGAATCCTGGAAGATGGGTGATAATGTTGGCCTACACCATCCCTTTATTCTTCGAGATGGCGAAGGCGAATTTTGACGTAGCATATAGGGTTAATACTGGCAATATAGAACCAGGGATAGTTAAGATCGATCCAGATCTGAAAACTGATTTAGGTGTAACTTTTCTCGCCAATTCTATCACGCTGACTCCAGGCACCCTCACGGTAGATGTCGATGAAGAAAAAAACGAGCTGTACATTCATTGGATAAAGGTAGGGGAAGATCCAACCGAGACCATATCAGGAAGATTTGTAAAGTGGATAAAGAGGTTTGCAGAATGATCGAGTTCACCACTCTATTTTACGGTTCCGCCCTTCTTTTTGGGGTTCTGATAATCATCTGTGCTCTCAGGGTTTTTTTAGGTCCTACAACACCCGATAGGGTAGTCGGATTAGATACGATAAATACTCTAGTAGTTGGCAGCATGATAGCTCTCGGTGCGGCGATGTGGGAGACTCTCTTCATAGATATAGCGATAGTCTATGCAGTTCTATCTTTTATTACAACGCTATTTATCGCTAAATACCTGGAAGGAGGTGAGGATTGATGACGTTAACTCTTGCTGTAGTGGTGATCATAATACTGCTCTACATATCTTGGATATTCAATGGCTTGGGAACGATGGGTCTCCACATATTCCCAGATGTTTATACCAGACTGCACGCAGCTACGAAGTGCACTACATTCGGTACGATGTTTATGAGCTTTACTGTTATAGCTTACAGCACTAGACTATACATCATAGAAGGCGAGGCGAGGTTCTTGAACATGGCTATACACACTTTCATAGCACTGATAGCCCTACTAGTCACCAATCCTACAGGGGCACATGCGATAGCTAGAGCCGCACACAAGATGGGTATCAAACCTGCTGAAGCGGTCAAGGACGATCTGGAGGGAGCGGATCTACAACAGAAGAAACCGGTGATGATGAAAAAGAAGGACACATCCAACGAGGAGGGGGATAAATGACACTGATAGTTCAGCTCATCCAATTATTGGTCCTTATCGGACTGATCATGACAGCTTTAGCCGTGATCTATTTCAAAGATCTAATCTCCGCTGCCATAGCTTTAGGAGCAAGCAGCCTTCTGTTAGCTCTTCAGTTCTATCTTTTGAGAGCTCCTGACGTGGCTATAGCAGAAGCGGCGGTTGGAGCCGGTTTGACCACCGCAATATTCATCTTTGCTATCAAATCCACCCAGCGAAAGGAGGAGAAAAGATGAAAAAAGTAATCGCCATCATTGCGATGCTGATAGTGATCTCTTTCCTCTTCATAGGAGCAGTGGAGATGAGACCTTTTGGGGATCCAGATCCATATGAAGAAGAGATGCCTTACGTAGAATTCACTCTACCTTTGGAGTATAAACCAGAAGAGGAAGGAGAAATCGAAGAAGATCTAAAAAATAAAATCATAGAGGAAGATGTTTACCTGGAAGAAGATAGATGGGAAGACCTAACAGTTGAGGTATACGAAGAAGAGGATGATTGGTGGGTGGAAGTAGATGGAGAAAAAAAGTACAGAATCGAAGAAACCGATGATGACTTGGAGTTCTATCAGATTAAATCCATGGATGACCACTTCTTACAAGACAGTCAGAGAAGACATGAAGTGAACAACGTAGTGACCGCAGTACTGTTCGACTATCGAGGATTAGATACTTTAGGGGAAGCTACGATCTTATTTACCGCTGTATCTGGAGTTTTGACAGTTCTCAGAAAATTTAGGAAAGAGAAGGAGGAGGTTGAAGAATGATATCTAGAGAATCATCCTCAACCACAACGGAGGTGGTCTGCGGATGATCAAGGATTTCATCCATTCATCCTCAACCACAACGGAGGTGGTCTGCGGAT
>PWHR01000049.1 GCA_003554965.1 Thermoplasmata archaeon
GGTTCTTCTTCAGAGGATATTATCCCATGCAATCCATCTAATACAGTTTCTGACTTATGCGAACTAAGTTCTGCACTTTCACCTTGCAACCCAGTCAAATTTATCTCATCCGCTCCACCATTTTCGTGCCTTGCAGAGTGGTCGTTAAACGTGGTATCATCAACTTTACCACTATCCAACAAAGCCAACTTATTGTTAATTCTCTTAATATGCTCTGCCGTTAAAATGCAAGCAATAACGGTTTCATCGAACCACTCTCTTGCTGTGCCCTCAACTTCACGGGTCACTCCTGTCAGTTTATTCTCATTCGTATCTTTCCCCGTGTAGGTAACGGTTTCGTAATCTGTGGGATCATCGGAGTGGAATCTTTCATCTTCACAGAGGACAGCTACTCCCACTTCCCCCGTAGCAACATCGGGGAATTTAGTGATATCGGTAACCGTTATTTCTGCCGCATCAATTAAGGTAACCCCACTCGTTTTGGAGATAGGTGAATATGCTATGGAATTAAGTAATTCTGTCATTTATCCCACCCCTTAAGCTACAAACTCATCAGCTTTAACTTCGTGTTCAATGTTGGTGCGAACAAAAGCACCAGTAATATTTTCGGATACTGCCTTACGGTGAATCTTGATTGCTGAAGTATAGGCACCGTCTGAAACGGTAAGAGGGTCAGCGTAAGTCACAGGGTTCCCTGCCCCATCATCAAGGGCATATTCCACTGTTACGGGAGGTTCACCCGGGGTGTTGGTGCTGGTAATAGTGATGTTTTCATATGTCAAATTAGCGTCATCACTCTTCAGCCAGAGAACCTCTTCATCGGTCAGCGTCTGACCCGATACGACTGCCCCTTCAACTGTGTCCTTATCCTCTGCCGTTATCTCTTGGTTACCTGCTTCGTCATGATATAGTCTTAAAGCCATCTCAATTCCTCCTTATCTCCAGGCACGGGTTCTTGCAATCCGTGTCCTGTGCATTCCCTTTTGCTTGCGAGTGTGCTTATCAATCTCCATTTTTAAAGTCATGTATTTACGCATGTAATCTTCTTCCAGTTGGAGTTCCTCGTCCTCTTGTTGATATTGGATGATAAAATAATACTTCAGGGCATGTCTGAACCTTTTGGGGATGTCAGGCTCCTCGTCCATGTCTTCTACCGTTAACATTTCAGGATAGCGGTAATACCATATCGTGCATTTATCGGGAGGCTTTAAAGTATCCCCAAAGTGAAACTCGCCGCCGAATATCTGGTATCCCTCGCTGTTATCATCAATATTTCTCTGTGTGATTATACCCACCTTATCCAGCTTAACCATAATCGGCTCGAACATATTATCAGGCCATTTCACCGTCTCGTGAGACTGTGTGAGGTCGGCATAAGCCCTCGTCTCCAACCTTAACACCTCAGCCAGATCCATCATAGCCTCGTTGAAAACGTCTACAACTTTCTGATTATCAAAATTCAGACCCAGTTTCCCCTCAATCTGGGTTTTAATTTCATTAACTGTCACCTACGTCCCCTCCCAGGCCAATCTCCTAACAGGTTTATGAATTTCCTGTGCGATCCCCTCGGCACGGTTACGCCTGTCCCTTTTGTTTTGCTTTTCCAGTTCCCTGTTTTTCCTCTCCATCTCTTGAAAGACCAGGATACCGTGCCTACGCAGGTCTTGCTTTCTAACATAGGTCTCAGTCCTCGCATCCAACTCCTTATAGGGAACGGATAGGGAAAAACTACTCCCCTTGTTGGCGAGGCTGTGGACCTCGAACTTATTCGTTTTCAAATTACGAACTACGAAAAGGTTGGGGTCGTTTTGCCGCAACCTCTCGGGTATATTTAGAGAATGTGTGTAGACAGGTCTCAGGTATGGTTTACCTGCAATCCTGTTTTCTATTTCTGTTTTACGCCACATACTGTCCCTCCTACTTTGCGGTTATATGATATGTGTGATCTTTATCTTCCGTTTCCGTTGCAAGCCTGACATACCTCCATGGCAACGTATTCACATCAACGTCTTCTTGCTCTGCTGAAGCCCCACCATCAAATGTAATCGTTTTAAAATCATAAAAAGTTGTTGCATCCATTGATACCTGAATCTTGTGAACAGCGTCACCAGATGATTTAATATATGTGCCAACATTTTCCCTGCCTTGGGTATCTAATGTCAGAGTGCAAGCTTCACTTGTTACTGATACACTGGCTGTAAAGGGAACCATTATCCCACCTCCTCAATATTACATTTCCTATATTACCTTCCAAAGTAAAAAGGGGAGATTACTCTCCCCTTTTTTCTTTTTCCTCTATGTTGTTGAAGTCGTACAGATACACCTCGTCCGTTTTGTGGTCGTAGAAGACATTGCGTTCCCCGAGATCCTTCAAGATATATCCGTGTTCCTGAATCTCTGTAACGATTCTGTCACGGAGCGTTTCGATGTGTTGCCAAGTGTCCTTGTCAAGTCGGTCTGCTCGCTTCCCCGGTGCCCTTGGGGCCACGAGAACCTCCCCAAAACGATAGCAAGGCAAAACACCCTCGACCCGCTCCGCAAGATAATTCTGGATGGCAATCATCCGGTCTAGTCGTTCGTCAGGCCAGTGCTTGCGTTTCTTGGGCACCTTCACCACAAAGTCCTTGAAAACAAACGCCTCGAACGATGCTCCGTCCTTCACATGTTCCTGGTACTGCATATTATGACCCTATTGCAATTACCCGGACATCTTCATCATCGAGAACACCAGACTCATTCGCCAACTCATCCAGAATGTCGGTTGCGCCCGAAAGGTCGAATGCCATAATCTTGTTGTTCTCACTGTCGAACTTCAGGATGTAATCACTGGTATCCTCGAGCGTGACCATATCGAAGTTAGACAGGCCGAGATCAGAGGGTTTAACCTCCCAGCCGCCTGTCGGATAATCATCATCCAGTTCGATATCAGCGGTCACCATGAAGCCGTTATAAAACTTTTTTCGTCTTTGCACTGTGATATCAATAGCCATTGTTCCACCTCCAGTATTCTAATAAAAAGAAATAAGGGGAGTCATAAAGACCCCCCTATTTCAACCTCTACAGTTCGGTAATCCCTTTCATGACGAACTGACCACGGGGACGCTGGCAAGCCAGGTCACAATACTTCACGAGAGTAGCTTCCCATGCGGCACGATCAGCAACACGGGACAGCATTGCGCCATCTTTATCGCATTTTGTTACTCTACCTTTTAGGTAGGGGTAGGTCATTTCTGCCTACCTCCCTGTATCCCTACAGGGTTCAGACTGTCTCTTCACACTTAACATGTGCCCTACGTACGCCTATTGATATTCCATATCAAGTTTGTATTCCATTGAAGGGATAATAAAGGGTCTTATAATATCAAAGAACTTGTTAGACTGTTGTGCTCCTGCTACAAGTCGGTGATAAACCTTTCCTTTATGTTCCCCCGCCTTATTCGGATAAAACTTGATACCGAATTTCTTTTCCACAAAGTCGCATAGCAACTCGTTTTCTTCAAGAGAGAAATCACAGGTGTTTAAATATATCCTCCTACTGGAAATTCTGTATTTACCGCTTTTATTATAACTACGGGATTTACTTAAGGAACCGTCATCCATATACCAAAAAGCTAACCCTTCCTCGGTTAGCCATGACAACCATGTTTTGTTGATTTGTTTGTGATTATCCTTGTAAACAATATCCCTGAGCCTCGTATAAAAGGGATGCCTACGTGTTTTAATGCGGTAATTGGTGCTTGGGTTCTTTCTGTAAGTCCCGCCCTTGTATTCGTTCATATTTATTGCGGTTAAGTTTTCAAGAATTACCTTTTTATGGAGTAAATATTCTTTTTGCTTTTCGGTATGCTGTATCGTTAGGTAAGCATTTTTACCTCCACTCTTAAAGATACCTGCATCTCCTAAAAGCATACCTGCAAGTTGACCCTTGAACTCTGCCTTATCAATAGACACAGTCGTTACACCCCCTCTTAAGCTACATCCTTAAGAGGTTGGCTCGGGATTGCCCGTTCTGGGTGTTCCCCGAATTTAGTAGGGTTTTTATTGACCCGAAAATTAAGCCAATCCCAATCGCCCATTTGGGCCATCATCCAATCGTTCAGATCCAACCCGAACAGTAGACCTTCGGGCACATACTTGTCCGACACCAGGGCAATCTCTTGCTGACCGCCCGTATAGGACATTGCACTCCAACCACCCTTAAGTTCCAAGGTGTTAACGTGCTGTTTCATCGCCGTTTGCAGGTTCTGATACGCCCTTGCCACACCCTTGGAACAGAGCAGGAAGTTTGTTTCCGAACCCGAGCCGACTTCCACCTGGTCGATATTCTTCTGGATACCGACTTCGGAAATCTGGCCAACACTGGTATCCTCGACACCATCGAACACGGGGTAGTCAGAACGGTCGATCCCATAAAGGGTTCCACCTGTCGACACAACAGCTTGCACACCCGTTAGTTCGTAGGTCTTGGAGCCACTGTCATCATACACGTTCCCGGATACCGAAACCCTATCACCGCTCACCAACGTGGTTTTCAGTTCATCTACCTCGAACTGGGTATCGCTGATGATCTTGTTGATCTCGATTTCTTTGTTGTCGCCACCACGGATCGTTCCGTCAGTGTGCGTAAAGTCGATCAGCATTCCTTCTGCCAGATACATCGTGGTGTCCACTGTAATCGTTACATCGGTCCCAGTAGAGGGAGTGCCAGTAACAACAGCCAGGACACCATCACCTTCCCCGATTACCTGACGGGACAGATCCAGGCGAGCATCCGTTTCGCAATCGCTGATCTCCTGCTCCAGCATATTGGCGAATGCACCCACGTTACTCTTCGAAGCGGCGATTGTCTTGTCGGTCAACCTAAACCGTGCAAAGATGTTCTTGGTTTCCCAAACAGCTTGCTTGGTCTGGCGGGATTTCGGGGTGGGCAGGGTGCCATCATCTGCACGGTTCCCGATACCCCCTACACGACCATACCTCATGGCCATACGGATCTCTTTCCCCACTACGTTTTCACTATTCTTTTCAATCTGAGCCAGCAAGGCAGAAGCCTTATCATTAAGTTGATACCGAAGACCGTCCAAGTAGTAAATCTTTAGGGCTTCTTCGATAGCTGACATGTTTAGTCCTGTGTAACTCATTTGCTATTCCTCCTTATTTCTGCCCTCCTCCGGCAAAGCGTTGGAAAAAGGACAGGCTCGCTTTCTTAGCGTCTTTTGTTGAATAAATTTGTTCAGGGGGCGCAGAAGCAGGCTCACCACTTTGCTTACCCATTACTGGGGGCGGCTGTTTCTGTTTGACCTCCTGTGCGTACTGCTGGAGTATCGCTTTCTTGATACCCTCGTCCTTGAGAATCCGTTGCCGCACTTCCTCGTTCTGGAGGAGAGATTCGGTGTCTTGTGGTTGTGACTGTGGCACCCTGGCCTTTGCCATACCGTAGATAGCTTCAACAGCATTGGGGAGGGATGCGATGTATTGCCCCTGTTCCTTGACAATATCCTGCATTTGTGGTTGCAGATCATCAAAGTCGGGATACTTCTGCCGTGCCTCTTCAACCTGTTGTTGGTATCTACGCTGGGCCTGTTGGACCTGGTAGTCCCTTTGCATAGGCTCTACGGCTTTCTTGACCCGCTTTTCAACCTCCTCGTTCAAGGCGTTCAAGGGGTCTTCATAAAACTTGTCCAACCATTTTTGGTTCTGCTCCGCTATCTCTTCTTCCGTAGGTTGAAATTGTTGCGGCTGTTGGGCTTGCCGATAACGCTGTTGCGTCAGAAAACTCTGGAGTTGCGACACTTGACCACGCAATTGTTCCAGGTCTTGCCGTGCCTTCGCACCATCTTGCCCATATGCGGAAATTCTCCGTTCTGCCTCTTGGTAGGCATCAACCAGATCCTCCTGGGTCTTGAATTTACCCAGAATCATCTGTTCTTCTGCCGTTTTCCCCTCAGGTGCCTCTTCGGGCATTTCTGTGGGTTCTTCTACCATAGGCTCATCCGACTCATACTGTTCCAGAAATTCTGCTAAACTTTCATAAGTCGGTTCCTCTTCCTGTGTCGCCTGGGGTTGCGATTCTACAGGTTCTACGGGAGCATCGGACGTTTCCGTAGGCTCCTCCCCAAATAGTTGCAAATCAATCACTCTTTCCGGCCCTTGCGGGTTATCGGTAAACATAGTATTCCTCCTTCAATTTAAAAAGCCACCTGAGGTGGCTGTTCTTGAGGTTCTTCCCCACCCATTTGTGGGGGTGGTAACAAGTACTGTAGGTGTTGGTCTGCATGTTCCTGGAAAATCTGCTCAATAGTGGGATTTTCCGCTATTAACTCCTCATACTCTGTAGTCAACCTTTGACGGGTGTGCCTCTGTATATGGACCAGATGATCATCGTATGCATGGACTGGTTGTGGTCTGCCGTTCTCCATGGCTTGATTCTCCCTATCGGCCTTAGCCATGTGGAGTTGGTTCTCCTCATCGGCAGTCTCCCAGTTGCCCAAGTCGATCATCTCAAAGATTTTGCTCTTCATAGATGGTTCCAAAATACCTTCCTCATTATGGAACAGACCCGAAGCTAACAGATCAAAAACCATTTGCCTTCTCTGTGCCGGGGATTCTGCTAAGGCACTAAAGGGTTCGATATAGATATCGTCTGAGGAAATGTCTGAGCCTGTCCAGTCCATATACTCAACGATATTGTCATCGCCAATCGCCTTCAGGACCCGCATGCCCGTCACAAAGACTTGATGGAACCTGAGCCACATTTTACCGTTCTCAATCAGGAAGTTCTCCACATTCTTTGCTGTCCTTGACAGTCGAGTATCATCCTGTTCCAGGGCAATACTCATCGCGACCCCGGACTTAACACCCGGGGGTGCTTTCGACTGTTTTGAGAGATCAGATGTACCAGAGAAAACATTAATCTCCTGTAACAAGGCTTGCTCCTCTGTATCAAACGCAGTCGGTAGTTGCTGGTTCCTGACCTGTTGGGGTGCGTTGAATCCCCTCTGGTAGACAATCATATACCCCGGCTGTCCGATATTCTCCTCAAACTCATCCAGGTCAGTCGAACCTTCTTCCACCAGATACTGACCAATAGCTACTCGGTTCAGGAACTCTGCCTTACGGTTACGCAGGGCATTGTATCTGCGTTGAACGGGAATTAGTCGGTCGACCACACACCGACCCCATATAATACCGGGCCGCCCAATGGACACCACTCGTTTAATGGGGATAATCAGGTCGTAGTCTTCCCCAACCGGGTAATGCAAGTTCCCCTCGAAAAGAAGTTTGCCGTTCGCTATGGTAATTAATCTCCCTTTGGGGAATTTCTTGGTAGGACGCTCCCAATATTCCTTAACTACGGCGTGATTCTCCAACTGGGAACTGGTAAAGAAATAGCTAAAACCACCGCTAAATCCCTTCCCCGTAACGGATTTCTGCAACTTAACAGAGTTGGAAGGTTCGGGATCAACCTTCACCCCCCAGTGTTCTTCAATCTCATCGACATGGATGGCCCTTGCGTGGATAATGCTACGGCAATCCTCAATATTGTTTCGGAAGTTACTATCAGGAAATATCTCATGGGGTGGTACCACAACGGTTTCCATGGCACCCTCCCGGACTTCCTCCTCCAATTCCTCCATCTCACCATCCTCGTTCTCCTTCAGGATGTGGACTTTAGCTGAAATCGGTCCTTTATCGGGGTTCCACACTGTTTTCAGAAAACAGGTTCCCGTAGTTTCCGACCACGTATAAACCTCGGCCATCTGCTCCATGATACCCTGCTCATAATAAAGGTTCCTTAAAAGCTGTGAACTTACCCGGGCAGAACGCACACTCTTAGCGTCACTTGTCGATGCCCGTGCTTTCAGGATAGGTTTCATGTTAGTCAGGCGAGCAATCCGAGTTTCCACTACAGGGGCTATCTGGTTAAACGCTTCCCGCTCCTGCCAGGAATACATCTTCTTAATCTCCTCAATAGCCATACGGTAAGAGTCGATATCTACATATTGGTTACCCTCTATAAAATTCATATTCAACTGCCACTGGAGTTCGTAAATCATCCGTTCCTTCTGCCGTCTAGTAAATTCTTCTTCCACGAACGAAACGAGGGAACCCTGGGATACAAGTCCTGCTTTCTCCCGATCTGTTTTTTTTGAGCCTAGCAACATTACTCACCCCCTTCGTTTCCTCCGCGATCTGGCTCGTCAAATTTTATAGTTCCTCTACTCTTTGGAGGCGGCTTGTTGCTGGTTCCTTTGTAGAACTCGCTCCAGTCCCTTGCCGCCAGCATATTCAATAATGAATTGCGTTCACGATAAAACCAATACTGTTGAAACACAACAACCGCTAACAGGACAAAGGATAGGATCTCAGCAAACAATTATACCTCACCATCCTTCTTCTTCTCAGGGCACATCTTTACGTGGGCACCGAGGGACCTGGGTGACCAATATATTTCCCCACAGTGCTTACAGGGGAATTCCTTACCACCATGCTCCTTTTTCTCCTTGTTAATGCGGTCAGAGGCCTCTAACTCCTCTATCCGCTTTGACAACCCTTGTCGGTCCTGGTCGATTAGCGTATTTAGGATGGAATCCCTGCAATCCTGGCACAGGTTCATCAATAACATCAGCGGCCCCTTGGGACTGCCGACAAAATACTGTGCCGGGGTTCTACACAGATAGGTGTCACAAAACACCTTCATCCCTTTGTTTGAAAAAATCTCTGCCTTCATTTTTACCCTCCTAAAATCCCCTCATCGCATCTGACGGCCTACGCTGGTGGTTAACCTTACTTTGCACGGGTTTTCCCGCACCCTGAAATGCTCTCAGCATTGCCGTCTGCATAGGGTCTTCTTTTTGTGCTTTCATATACCAATAAGGTGCCGGGGCATAGTCTTTGGGCGGCGTTCCGTAAGGCCCGGTATATTGGTTTGCCATTTGCGGTTGGATTGTCGTTGGTCTACTCGGCCTTGTATCAGGCCGTATCATATTTCTCATCCTCACACCCCCTACGTCAACTTCCTTCTGTTCTTTCCACGCGCTTTTCTTTCTTTATGCTCCTTGATCGGGTTTACATGTTCATCGTTGGGCTTCTTACTCCCCCTGGAGTGCCATGCCTGCAACCCCATCCCGAACGTATCATAAGCATGGTCATGCTCTGAATCCCCAACCTTTTCGGGATCATGATCATCCGTGACCAGCAACGGGATGCACTCAATCAACTTAGTGCAAGTGTCAAATATCCTCACCTTTGCGGTGCGTTTATCCTCGTGATTCCCGTCCAAATAGGGTTCTAAATACTCATGTACAACTGCCTTTCGATGGATCCTGTCGGTCGACCTGTCCCTCGGTGGTTCGATGAGCCGCGTCACCCCACCCTCGTGGTAGTAGTTCACGATAGCCTTACCCGTTTCAGGATGCCTGGTAAAAGCGTCACGCCCTACCACAGTGAAGGCAATGTTCTCTTCCACATTCTTATCTTTCTCATCCTTCATTTTACTCATCGAAACAACCTTCTTAGCTTGAGCGGAGTACGTCACACGATCCTCCGACCGCTCCCTCGTATACTCCCTGTAAACATAAACAATCCCATCGGGGTCTATGGTAAACCATAACCAGAAAAAGGGATCTGTATAACCCGGATCATTTGCCCTCCAACGATACCACCAGTGAGGGATATCGAATGGTTCGATGACATGCACATCCCGGGAAAACTCAGGAAATGCCGTCCCCTCACCCGCACTAAATGCATCCTCTACAGTGGCTGGATATTCCTGTAATACCGCACTGGGTAAGGCCTTTTTCGTTGCCTCATACCAGTCATCGTCTCTGCGTGGGTCTGTATTCCATGGTAGGAAAACATAAGCAAACCCGTTTACCCCACGCATAGCCTCCCTGAAGGTAAACTCGAATAACGATCCCCTACGGTTAGTCGAAAGACCTATTACTTGACCGCCCGTTGGACGGTTGATAGTCGGGTAGGCCGCTGTCCAGATTTCATTCGCCCACATCTGGTAGGCCCACTCATCCAAGATTACGAGGTTAGCTGTAAACGAGCGACCAGAATCCGGGGATGCCGTCATGGATTGAAATGTGGAGGGTTGACCACCGGGGTGGTGGATGGTAGCAGATAAGACAGTCACCTCCCACGTTAAGCCCTGCCAATCCTTTGGTGCCATCTTTTTCTCACGAATCAACCACTTGGGCAAGCCTTTCAGAATGAATCCTATTCGCCGCACTAATTCTTTAGCATCAGGGTCTTCTCTTTTTGATAATGCTACTACCGAAAAACCCTGCTTGAAAACCATCATCCAAATAGCATACGAGAGGACTAACCACGTTAACCCTAACTGCCGAGCCTTCATGATGACCGTCAACCGATTACTAAGTATGGTGTCCAGGGCATCCTTCTGACCGCCCCACATCTCAAACGGTATTGTGATATCCGGGGAGTCACGGTCTTCTATCTTGACCGCCTCCTGGATAAATTGGGCACAGTTGCTATACCACTGGCTGTACTTCTTTGCGACCTTTGTTGTAGCTTGCTGTACCAACTCCGTCCTATCCATGATTCCCCTCCAAGTGAATTGGCCGCACCCAAATAATTACTTCTTGGTGAGGCGGCCCATATGTTTCTTCTTTTCATTCTTCTCATTCTTTTCATTCTTGTTTGTGTGTTTTAGTGACGTTTTAGTGATGCACACAAATCGGGCAAGCCCCGTAGTATAGGGGCTAAACCCGACGTTTTTTTGTGCACTAATGTTGCCCTTATAGTACGCCAATATTACCTTCGGGGCGGCATATCAGGTGGCGGCCCCGTTGGTGCTCCACCGGGTGGCATTCCTTGCGGAGGCGGCCCCATTGGTGGTCCTCCACGAGGCGGTCCTTGCTCTCCACCCATAACTGAGGACGCTAATGCCTCCACCATCATCTTAAGCTGTTCAATCTCCGCTTGCATTTGTGCCATATCCCCTACTCCTGCTGATCTTTCCATACCTTCTGGCATAATAATTCCTCACTTTCATTGTTTTCGTGCTTATATGGGAGGCAAAATCTGCCTCAAGTCCCCTGAAAATGCTCTATCTTGAGATTTTCTGGCCTCATCCAC
>PWHR01000038.1 GCA_003554965.1 Thermoplasmata archaeon
ACTGCCACCACGAGGCAGGACCAGAGAGAGAGGAAATGATGGACAGGGAAACGATCGATGCCGTAATTCAGGTTGCAAAGGAGAATGATATCCCGAACATCGACATCACCGGGGGCGCCCCGGAGATGAACCCGCACCTGATGGACATGGTAAGGACACTGAAGAAGAACGGGCATGATGTAATGGTGAGGACCAACCTCACTATACTTCTGGAGGAAGAATATTCCCATTTCCCGAAGTTCTACAGGGACAATGAAGTGGAGCTCATCGCTTCCCTTCCGTGCTACGAGAAGGACGAAGTGGACTGTGTCAGAGGTGAAGGAGTTTTCAAAAAGAGCATCGAGGCGCTGAAGGTGCTTAACTCGCTTGGATACGGGAAGGAGCTGAAGCTCAATTTGGTATTCAATCCCATGACCGGTTCCCTACCTCCGCCCCAGGACGCTCTGAAGGAAGAGTATACAAAGATACTCTCCAATGACTTCGGAATAGTCTTTACAGAACTTTTCACGATCACCAACATGCCTGTTGGAAGATTCGCTGCTGACCTGAAGGAAAACGGAAAATTCGATGTTTACATGGACCTTCTGATAGGCAATTTCAATCCTTCGACCATCGACAATCTGATGTGTCTTTCCCAGCTCAACATCGGCTTTGACGGCACCCTTTATGACTGTGACTTCAACCAGGCAATATCACTGAAGGTCGAAGATGGGCATCCTGACAATATAAGGGACCTTGTAGGAAGGGATCTAAAAGAAAGGAAGATCGTATCAGGGGATCACTGTTTCGGATGCACTGCAGGTGCCGGATCATCCTGCGGCGGAGCATTGTCAGAGTGATGCAGATGGATGGAACATTGATCATAGTGATGGTCAAGGCGCCGATCGCAGGCGGGGTGAAGACGCGTCTAGGCAGGAATATCGGTTATGAAAAGGCGCTCTCCTTGTATCGCAGCTTCGTTTCCGATATCATTGAGAAGGTGAAGCGTTCAGGAAACCCGATGAAGATCGGGCTATATCCGGAAGGTTCTGAGAACACAATAAAGGATTGGCTGGGTCAGGATATTGAAATATTTGTACAGAAGGGCGGGGACATAGGCGAGAAGCAGGCGTCCCTTCTCAAGCAGGGATTCGATATCGGTTATGAAAAATGTGCGGTCCTCAGCACGGACTGTCCCGATATTCCAGTGGAATACATCAAAGGTATCGACCTTGCACTTGATGGAACGGACGTGGTTATCGGGCCTGCAGAAGATGGAGGGTATAATCTGATCGGGTCCAGCAAAGATGCCTTCAAGGAAGATCTTCTGAAGGATATGGAATGGTCCAACGAAGAGGTGCTTTCCAATGTTCTACTCAGACTCGATAAAGAAAATATCAGAACATGCCTTCTGCCGGTCTGGTGGGATGTGGATGTTATCGATGATCTTGAACTGCTTATAGAGAGATTGGAAAATGGAACAAAGGCACCTTCAACGAATTCTACACTTCAGGAACTTGGACCTCTTGAAGGTAAAAGAGGATATCATGAATAACACCAATCACCCTCTGATGGATGAAAGGATCTCGATCATAATTCCCGCACTCCACGAAGAGGAGATCATAAACGATACTTTGACCAGTATAAGATCGATCGATGGAGGGGAGGATGTAGAGGTCATTGTGGTGGATGGGGATCCAAAAGGATCTACTTTGAAAATGATCAATGACCAAAGGGTGAAGAAGATAAGGTCGAGGGCCGGAAGGGGAACACAGATGAACAAGGGGGCGCGCTCTTCAAAGGGCAGCATACTCCTCTTTCTTCATGCAGATACAAAGCTTCCCAAAAATGCGCTGGAACTGATCAGGGAAACACTCGAAGATGATAGGATTTCTGGGGGAGCTTTCCGTCTTCGATTCGATCGGATCAGCCCGATCATCGCATCCTTGTACATCATCTTTAACATCAGGGTAGCGATCACCCGGGTTCCATATGGGGACCGGGGGATCTTCTTGAGAAGAGAGGTATTCGATGAACTTGGAGGATACAAAGATATACCTCTTTTCGAGGACGTGGACCTCATGACGAGGATGAAAAAGAAAGGCAAGAGGATCAAGATCCTAAAAGAGAAAGTAGTTACATCGGGAAGGCGGTTCAATGAAAGAGAGTCTCTGAGAACATGGCTCGAGACTTCCATGATTATAATCAGATATCGTTTAGGAGCGGACCCGTGGGAACTGTATCGGGATTATTATTATCCGGATCGATGAACAAGTTCATTACACTCGACCGACCGTAGGGAGGTTGATTTTCATATACCCACAGCTTTCGAGGGATTTTAAAAAAATTCCTCTGTATCACGAGGTGGTTTCTGAGTGGAAGAAGGAATTCTATTCCTTTGCATTGCTGGAATCACATTCCAGCCATCTCTAGAAATACTTTCGATTTCAAGAAATACCACAGGAAAGATAGCTTTCCTGTTAGGTCTAGCTGTGGGAGAAAAAACATCACACGTAGAATACCAAAATTTTTTGCGCAATCATCTTTCTCTTATGTAATCAGACTTCCCAACATTTTAACCTAAGATGAGAGGAGTTGACATGGTATTTCTCACCTCATCTGAATAAAACGAGGATATAAATATCCGAAACGGCATTGAAGGAAGAATAGCGCTTGGAGGAGTAAAGATGGATGAAGAACGAGCTGAAGTGAAGGTAATTTTTGAGAAGGAGGAAAAGTTGAAAGCATATGAACTTTCCAACTATTTATACAACCTTAAAGTGATTTACACTTACCTTTTTGAGAATCGAGAGATGACGGAAAGGTATTCCACTTGGAGTTTTGAAGAGATAGAAGGTCAGGAGGCAGAGATTCGAGAAGATTTGATTGAATCGCTTGAGCTTCCAATACAGGAACAAAAGAATACCTTCTTTTGGAAAAATTTAGACTCAGATGAACTTGAGATAGTAGAGATATCTAAAGAAAATCCTTGGATTTGTCTGTGTGAAGGAATTGTGTATCTGATAGTTTTGTCCCTGATATTGAGTGGAGGTGAACTTGAAGTCTCACCTGATGGTTTTAGAGTGAAATTGAATAGTCTTGGTGAAGGTTTAAAGAAACTGAAGGAAGTTTTTCAGGAGTGAGGAAAGGAAAAATTAAGAGGTAGGAATAAGGACAAACCATGTAAAGACATTAAGGAGCTTCTTTGGGGGGATAGAATGGAAGTGCAAAAAGGCAAGAAAAGTGGAGTTATAAATATGAAAAATAGTTCTCTTAAAGCCTCGTTTTGTATACAAATTGGCGTTAGGTTCCCTTCCCTCGCATACTTTACTTTTCTAAAGCGTAGCGGAAAAAATAAAGTAAAAAAGGAAGTTTTCCTTCCTACCGCATACGCAGGAAGGCGAGAGCCTTCGTAAGTAAAGAGGGACTCACGTCCCTCGCATTCAATCATTCTTTCCGAGAGTAGCGAGGAAAGTGATTGAAAAGGTGGAGCGAGCGAAAGCGAGTTCCTACGCACTTTTTTTCAAAAAAGATGCATCAAAAGATGAGTCTACGAAAAAAAGAAGCACGAAAGATGACTTCTATTTTTTCTCGGACTCGTTACCCTTTAATTCATCTTTCACGTATCTCCACATTTTAAATGGATTAACAGCATCCATGATATAATTCCAATCTTTTTTGTTGAATTCACCGACCAAATATACGAAGGCGGCGTAAAGTCCCAACATCGCGGCTCCATAGAGGAGCAGATGATAGTATCTATCTATCGGGATCACTAGATATTCTAAGGCAAACAGTATCATGCCAGAGTTTACAGCCGCCAAGACATGTAGAATAGTTCCAGATGTAAAAGACACATCAGCTATCTCAGTAGATACTATATATTTAGATACAGCGATACTGACGCCTGCGGTCAGAGTCGCTATGGCCGCGCCAACTTCCTTCAATCCAAAAAGAGTAACACCGAATAGTGAATCCGGGATGAGGATAACGTTCAAAGCTACATTAGCTAAATTGCCCATGATGCTTATCTTTGCACTCAATTTAGGTCGATTAGTGCCCAGTATGACGTATTTGAACGGCTTGAAATAAAGGGTGAAAAACGAGTTGATCGCGAGTATCCTGACTATAGGAGCAGCGTCAAGAAAAGCGTCGCTGATCATTATATGGATGATCCTTTCTGGAAAGACCATCAGGAAAACTATGATCGGAGAGATGAATAGGCTGGTGTATCTTGCGGCTCCTTCCACCGTCTTTTTCAAACCTTTCCAATCCTTTTTAGAATGAAGATCTGAAATAGCCGGAAAGACAACAGTCCCTATTCCCGCAACGAGTCCACTAACTATCAAAGCTAATTGCCTACCCGAAGCATAATAACCTACGTTGGATGATCCCCAAAAGAGCTGGACCATCACTATATCCACTCTATTGCCGAATTTTCTAACGATCTTGCTGAAGAAACCCGGAAGGGCAAAATCCCAATAGCTATTGATAGAATCCCAATCAGGCTTTTTTACTTCGACGTCTATGAGGAAAAATATCGCCAACAAAGCCGCCAATGCTCCACCCGCTACATAAGTCAATGCGAGTTCTATAGCTTGCCCACCAGTCAGTGCTACGTAGATGATGAATATGGTGGGAACGGACTGATCCATCAAACTTATCGCTTCTCTTTTAGCGATCTCTCTTCTTGCTCGGAAAGTATCTTTAGCGACCCATCCTATACTCTTAAGCAAAAAGAATCCCAGGATTATGTAGATCGCGAGTTCGTGAGTAGTAGTTTGAAAACCCATCCCTAGGACGTGTTTCCATATCTGGATTCCGCCTATAACTACTGCGACGGTGACCAACATTGCTACAGCAGTCAAAGAGATGTGAGTTCCTATACACTTATCTTCATCTATTTCTCCGCCTGAGACTCTTTTAACGTGGGCACTCCCAAAGAAATGTCCGATAAAAGCGAAAAGAGAAACTGTTCCCAGAGCGAACTGAACAATACCATAATTGAAATCCGGATTAGCCATAAATCTCGCTATGAAGAAAAGGCCGAGCCAGCCGGTGAAGTACTCTACGAAGCGGTTTATAGTCACCAGGAAAGACTTTCTGCCTAGCATGGGCTGTTGTGTTGGAGGTACAGCATTATATTTAAATTATTTTGAGGATATCGGTATTATTGAAGATATTAAAAACCTGTAAAATGATTCACCCTTTCAAATGATTTCATTCGGTTTTCAAGATCTTTACTTAATTTTTATTTTCAACCGAAAAAGAGGGCTCTAATTCTGAAAAGAAACTGTCTACGAAAGCTTCTGAAAAAATGTAATAATCCTTTTCTTCTATCTTTTCCATGATTTTTTCTCCTTCCCCTTTGGTAGATATTATTTCCCTTTCCGCACTCAGCAAAAGGAGGGTTTCCAGATCGTAGACTTCAACGCCTCTATCGATGGCGATCTCTCCCATTTTGGAGTCATCCGTTAGGAGTATCTCATCTCGTTTCAGAGCCACGCTCAAACACTCAGCATCGGTATGGGAAATCCCACTCTCTTCCTCTATTAATTTATCTTTTAATTCGTTCTCTTCACTTGTTAAGGAGATCACGATCAACCATCTAGCGTTTTCACTAGAGTAAGTTTTTACATCTTCGATCCTCTTAACAAAATCGAAACCAACTATACTTTCGTCTTTAAACTCATGTATTACTTCAGGTGTATAGTAAAAGACACGACATTTTGTACTTTTTTTGTGTCTTTTAATAGCAGTGGAGCTCGTAACTTATTTCAAAAAGGCACGAGTTCCACTATAGTTTGAATATGTTTAAAACATTCTTCCAATAATTCTAGTTGGTTGACCTTTGCTAAAGAACTTAAAATATTGTTATCGACTATGACCATCTATTTATTCTCCATCAAATCGTTAATTTTTTTCTCTCTTTCTTCTTCTGAAAGAACACCTCGTTTTATAGGTATACCTCTGTCACTCAACTTCTTTTTCATCTCTTCCGTGGTAATACCTGCGATCTCCGCGGCCCTATTCAAGGTGATCTCTCCTCTTTTGTATTCTTCCACAGCGAGAGCTATTCTTAGATCTGATCGTTCCCTAAGTAAAGTTTTGAAGGCCTCCTCCTTGATCCCTTCTTTGGAGAAGTACCCCTCTTCTACCAAGAGGTCTATCTTCTTCTCGATGCTTCTGCTCATATTTATCTCACCATTTTTTAGCTATATAAATTCAATGGAAAGATAAGTGATCTATTCAAATTCATAGTAGCCGTGCTCGTTGAACACTGCAGTGTGGATCTTGTCTTCGGGTATGGAGGTCCGCCTTTGTACGGCTTTTTTGTAGAGTTGAAGTTGAGAGGTATGGCGTTCTGGTCGGTTGAGGTTCAGTTTGTAGTCCAGTATGTATAGGTCTTTGTATCTGATCTGGACTAGGTCTATATGGCCGTTGATGGGATCATCTACGTCTAAAGAAATCTCTTTAGGATTGATGAACACTGGAAGTTCTATGGCTACTGTCGTTGAGTCGTTGCGAAGGAATAACTTCCTTCTCTCCTTCGAGCAGAGCTCTGCGGATGATCAGGAAAAAATCCTCTACTATCTCATGGGGAGACCCGTTGGAGTTTTTAGGTTGTGAGTCGAAAGCTAATTGGGTGAGCTCAGGAGTGATGTTGTCTTTTTCATCGATGTTTGTGTCGTGATCTATTTCTAAGGAGGAGCACCTAGGTCCGCTCAGAAACATCTTTCTCGGTAGTGAGCGTTCTAACCAGTTAATGTAACGTCTGAGTTCCGGGCGTTGTTTCGAGTGGATGTTTAATTTTAAGTGGTGGTAGGTGAATGGGTAGACCTGTTGGTGCTGGAAGTTGTGGGTGGTGGTTAAGTTGTCCGGATCTACGTTGTAGTTTTTTCTTAGTTTTAGGAATGTAAGTTTGTCCTGGTAGCGGTTAATCCACGAATATATTGTGCGCAGAGGCGGGGAATATTGGAACTTCTTTCCCACTTTCTTTTTTGCTTTCTTTACCGGATATCCCCTATTGTATAGCTCCAAAGTGTGTAAAATAACGTTCTCTGGGTAGTTGGTGTAAGGTCTTTTAGAATCTGTGAAATATTTGCTGCAGGATTTGCAGGAATTTTTTTACTAAAATTTCTGCATACTTGGAATTTTCACAGAAAATTCCGAGATTTGCAGTAGTACTGCTGAATCTTACCTTTGCTGGTCTGGCGTACTCCGGATTTGATCACGTCTTTGTCGCTCTCACAGTGTAGGCAATCCATTAGATCACGGAAGGAGATAAGAAAGGGATGTATTTTATATTAACCGATAGCAAAGAGAGGAACTGACATTGATTGCATGCAAAATACGTCAGGTAACTGATGTTCGTTGCATGCCGAGGAATAAAATTCCTCTTATCCTCACTATCGTTGCGGATGCGATCTATCTAACGTCTATTGCAAAAGTTGACGGATGAACTGACGTAGATTGCAGAGATATTGGAGGTGAGTATGATCTGAGCATTGGAGAAATCATAGATGAATTTTGGTGTTTCTGGAGGTGTATTCGACTGACGTGTATTGCGTGTAAGAGATGTGTAGGATTTCATCCCTTCATCCTCGACCATGGTTCTGCGGATGGTAGTTGGCTGATGTGTATTGCAAAAATTTGAGGTTTTTGGGTGGTGGAAGGGTGAGAGGTTATTCCTTGACCTCTCTAATTATCTCGTCGAGGCTCGGGTACAATTGCTCTTTAGCGTCTTCGAGAGAGCCATTGTTGTCGATCATGAATGATTTTACGCCGTTTTCAAGGAGGGTTTCGTGGATCAGCTGATAGGTTTTTGATCTATGTTCAAGGTCTTTTAAGATCATCTTTTTATCGGTTTCGTCTTTAACTCCTCTAACGATCCTTTTTCGTTTACTTTGTCTCTTAAAACATGTCTCCGCATCTGCAGTTATGAAAAAACTATAATCGATTTTTTTAGAGAGAAGTTTTGCTAAATCTATCACACTTTGCTCCCAATCTTCAGGCAGTTTATCGGAGTTGATCAACGAAAAAGCTATGACAAATTGATGGATCGCTCCTTCGTCAAGAACGACTATTTCATCGTTGAAGTTATATATCGAACTTTGATATCTTGTGAATGATTGATTGATCCTTCTTGATATTATCTTGACAAGATAGTCGCTTTCGTACAAGTCTTTTAAACAATCTATCAATGAATCCACCAAATCTTTATTTTGGATCTCAAACAAACCGAGCATCTCTTGCTTGTATTCGTACCTATCTATAAGGATTGGGGACTTTTCGATTAGATTTTTGCCTATATATTGTGGAATATGATCTAAAAAAAATTTCAACATCCTTTCTTCTGTTGAGAGACGTCTTTTCCTTTCGTACCATCTCTTCAAACCTAGATATTGCACATCTTTTCGATCGAATGTTTTTACATCGTTCTGTTTCAGGTAGTCTACAGCGATCCTTGCAAGGAGAGTTTTCCCAACACCTGGAGGGCCATTAAATTCTATTATACTAACCATGATATCAGCGTGGACCTATCAAGAGGATATTCTATTCATGATAATATTTTCAGGTATTATTATTTTTGGTGAGTTTAGAGTTCAGTTCATCAACCATATCGGAAAGAGAAGGTAAGAAGTGTTTGAACGGAAGATGCTCTAGAACTTCAAAACAACCGACCACATCAAATTCATTAGATTTTATCGGGATCTTTCTCACATCTCCCACGATCATAGGAGACAGTTCTTTGTCAACATCTAAAGTGATAACGTTGATCCCTGATTTTCTCAGTTGGGTCGTAACTGTTTTATTGCCGATCCCGACTTCTAAAACATTTTCAGGTTCCAATTCTAATATCTCTTTTATTTGATGCCAATAACTTACGAATCTTTTTTTACTGTCATAAGAACTGAAATCATAGTGTCCTGAGTCCACTTGTTTCATATTTAACATCCCGTTCAAACAATTCATAATGAGTACTTATAACCTTTTAATTTTTTGATGAAGTTAGTTACACGAGGGGCTTGAGAAAGATTTATTTAATTTAAGCTCAAGTTATTTGAGTAAAAGGAAAAGATATCAATGGAAAAAAGTAAAAAGTTAAGAACTTTAAGAGTAATTGATGAAAAAGGCCCAGTAGCTGGTATGTTAAATGGCTTTTTATCCATCCTACAACATGTTTTCCCTTCTCCTATCTCAGAGGCATCGTACATTATTAGAAAAGATATAGAAAAAACCGGACTTTCTAGTAGAATTTCAATGGAAGAGAGAATAAAGGCAATCAAAGAAGGATTCACTAGCCAGAAATATTTTTGGTATGGGTTAGATGAGGATTTTGATCCGGATTCTTATGTCTCAGATATCCAAAGTAAGATGATAAGATCAAATATCCTTCAAAATTCAGAACTTCTTTATGATAAGAAAAAATTTCATAGATTAATGGAGAAAAAAGATTTGAACAGTTATATACCTGATTTTTATGGAATCATAAATGAAGGAAAATTTGAGGGTGAAACAAAATTTTGGAATCTACTAGAGGACAGAAAAAAATTAGTGATGAAACCTTCATCAGGCAACCAAGGAAGAAATATATTTATAATCGAGAAAGACAAAGATCAGATTAAAGTGAATGGATTAAATAAGGAATACGAAGAAGTGATGGATTTGATCAAGACTTTGGATGATTTTATCATTACTGAGTACACGGACCAAGCTGATTTTCTTGAAAACATTTATCCCAAATCCGGGAACTCTTCTAGAATTTTGACACTGTATCCTGAGAACGAAGAGCCTTATTTGGCTCACGCTTATCTAAGAATAGGTACAAAAAAATCAGGATATGTGGATAATATTCACAGAGGCGGTATAACAGCAGATATAGATTTAGAAACTGGCGAACTAAGTTCCGCAGCTGATGTTCTTGCCGATGGAAATTTGAAGTGGTACAAAGCACATCCAAACACCGGTACAAAAATAAAGGGGTTTACTATACCAAATTGGGATGATTTCAAAAGTGAATTTTTATCGGTAAATGAAAAAATAGATGAATTCAAGTGCGTAGCATGGGATATAATTTTCACTGGTAACGGCAATTTTAAAATCATAGAAGGAAATAATAAAGCCCCAGGGCTTAGAGCACATCAAATCCATAACCCTCTACTAGAAGATTCGAAAGTCAGAAAATTTTTTTCCGAGAATGGTATATCTGTATGAGAACTCGTCGACCTAACTATTTTATTCTGTGTGATAGATATCCTAAAACAATATTAAGGTGCCCTCAATTATTGACAAAAATACTATGAAAACTTTAGATAATATATCAAAAAAAGGTCCTATCACTGGTCTACTTGCTGGGATGTTAGGTGCCTCGAAGATCCTTTCTCCGAGCCCGATAAAAGAATGGTTCAAAGTTTTAGAAAAGGATATACTCGATAAAGAGGTCCCATCTAATCTATCATTGAAAAATAGAATGGAGGCATATCTAAATGGATTTACAAGGAAAAGATATTGTTGGTATGATTTGAAAAACAGTTCTGATCTAGATTTGTATCTAAACGATTTTACGATTCAGTTGATTAGAACAAAAGTACATAAAAACTCTAAAATTCTATCAGATAAGGAGCTATTTTTTAATTATTTTAAAGAAAAAGGCCTTGTAGATTATTCGCCTAAGCTATATTCCGTGATTAAGTCAAGGGAAACCGACGGTTATAAAAAAATAGATGAATTATCGAAGAAAAAAGATAAGGTCGTTTTGAAACCACTAAAGGGGAAAGGAGGAAAACAAATTTACGTATTTGAAAAAATAGGTGAAAATTTTCTTGTCAATGATGAGTATTACAAATCGGAGGAAGTAAAATCATTGATTCAAAGCTTCAATGATTACATTTTGACTGAATATTGTGATCAAGCACCTTTCCTCAAAAGGATATACCCCGGTTCTGCAAATACGCTCAGGGCCCTGACTATTTATCAGAATAAAGCACCCCGTATTGTTCATTCATTCTTGAGGATTGGTACGGAAAAATCAGGAGTAGTTGATAATATGTCTCAGGGGGGACTAACGGCGGAGATAAACATGAGAACTGGGGAATTGAGTAAAGGGGCTGAATTTCTTTCATCAGGTAAAGTAAAATGGCATGATAAACATCCCGACACGCAAAAAGAGATTAGAGGAACTGTAATACCCAACTGGAATAAAATAAAAGATAAAATGTTAGATTTATTTTCTGATTTAGACGATTTTAATTGTGTTGTTTGGGACGTACTTTTGACTGGTGAAGAAGACTTTGTTATATTGGAAGGAAATAACAATTGTCCGACATTTAGAGGTCATCAAATACATACTCCTCTCCTAAAAATTCAAGATTTTAGAAATTTTCTAGCAACGAAAAATATTCTATCCTACACTTGTTAGATGGAGAAATTAGTATAGAGTTGACATATAATTTTCAAATAACCAATAAAGTAAATTACACCTTCGATGTTTCTCTACCATTACAAGTGAAATAGATGGTAGGCATATACGGAGAGATAAACCCTTCAGAGCAAAGTTACGATCTATCCCCGGGCAATCTAGCCTGGTTAGGCAGTGAAGATATTTTTAAGTTCAGCGATAAGCATCTCAAGATTTGTTCTGCAACTCACGACGTGAAAGAAGAGGATATGCCGGCCGAAACAGAAGATGGCGAGGCTTTGATATGGGTATGTGGGGAAATAGTGGGATTTGATGATGGTAGAGAATATAGGTCTAAACAAAAAACCCATCCCAACTTAACTGATTCAGAATACTGTGCTTCTCTTTACGATAGATACGGGATCGATTTTGTCAAAGGGTTGAACAGTAATTTTGCTGGAGTGATCTATGATCGTAAAAAGAATTTTGTAACAATATTTACAGACAGGCTTTCGGCTAGGCCTGTTTTTTTTACGGAGAGTAGCAAATATTCACTTTTATTTTCCACCTCACTTCAAACTATCGTAAATCATCCCTCATTTGATCATCAGTTCGACATGCTAGGTGTTCAGGATTTTTTTACCAGTGGGAGAGTTTATGGACTCCGCACTGTACTGGAGGATGTCAAGCAATTACATCCTGCTGGAATACTTAGATATGATCTAGATTCGGGAGGATACAGTACTGAAGTATATTGGCGACCTAAATATGAACCAAAAAAAGGATCTTTCGATGATTTTGTAGAAAAATTTTATAGTATTTTTAAAAAAGTCTTATTTGAACAAACCCAAGAAGACCTAGATTACGGATTGATGCTGAGTGGAGGAAGCGATTCAAGATTAATAGCTGGGACGATTGACAAAAAAATACAGTGTTTTCATATGAACGAGAGAATGAACGTGGAAGCCGAAACAGCAAAAACAGTCGCAAAAAGATGTGGTCATGATTTTAGGTTTTTGAAAAGAGATGTAGAATATTATCCTAAAGCCCTGAAAAGGACCTCTGAAATATCTAATTTGATTAACTGGTTTGAACAAGGGCATACAGCAGGTTTCGTTAAAGAATTAAGGCGAGACTCGAGCTGTATAATAAATGGACAATATGCAGATACTGTTTTCGGACACTACATACCAAGAAAAAATATAAAAATCCCGTTAATTGGTAATTTAGAAGTCCCTGTCCAAGAAAAATATAATAGTATTGCTCATTTTAGTCGTTATGGAAAACACACACGAAACAGCTCTTTACCTTCGTACTTAAAGGTAAATAAAATTAAAAACAGTTTTCCTGTTAACGAAAAGGAAACAAATTTCTTTAGGATATCTCAAGAATCACTAGAAAGCACAATTAGAGGCCAGTATTATCCCTTAACGAATATCTATACCTATCTCATGTATTATACCTTAAACCAAACTCTCCCCCTCAGATATCCTTACTTAGATAATAGAATCATTGACTTTTCTTTGAAAATCCCTACAAAACATCTCCTCAAAAAAGACATTTCTTATAGAACCCTAAGTAGATATCATAATGATCTTGCAAAGATCTCTCATCCTACATCAGGTCTTCCTCTATCTCATCCAAAATTACTGCATGATTTATCAAAAAATTATCAGGATTTTTTGGAAAAGTTCAGCTCTTCTAAATTTGATGTGGGAACCATAGCTGATTTTGAAAAAATAATTCGGGAATCAGAGATTATAAAAGGAAAATTTAATGAACATTCAGATCTTTTAGAAAAGTGCGATTTTATATCTAAAAAGAAAGTTTGGAAAGTCTATCAGCAACATCTGGAAGGGAAAGACAAAGTAAATCAATTACATCCTTTGCTTACATTCCTCGAAAACCCTATGACTAAAAAGATCATCTTATCTGATTGATGAGTCATTTTCAAGACCTACTTCGAAAAAAGGTATAGTCTTTTATATGAGAGTATAATTGAAAAACTAAGAGAAAAATGGGCGAAGATAAGCCTCTGGTATCTGTGGTCATCCCGACCTACAATCGAGCAAATCTTCTTCCTAGAGCGTTGGATAGTGTTCTGAATCAAACTTA
Organism: Thermoplasmata archaeon; assembly: GCA_003554965.1. Lineage (GTDB taxonomy): Archaea > Thermoplasmatota > Thermoplasmata > Halarchaeoplasmatales > Halarchaeoplasmataceae > Natronoplasma. The sequence goes on from PWHR01000038.1 coordinate 13,496, forward strand.
TGAAAATCTAGAGGTGATCGTTGTTGATGACGGTTCTAAGGATGATACTGAAGAGGTAATGAAGGAATATGATGATCCCCGTGTAAAATACATCAGATTCGAGGAAAATAAAGGTGCAAATGTTGCTAGGAATACAGGGATAAAATCAGCTGAATCTAATTTCATTGCCTTGCAGGACAGTGATGATAAATGGCTCCCTAAAAAGTTAGAAAAACAGATGGATCTTTATTTGGAAGATCCTGATACTCCTAAATTAGTGTACTGTAAAGTTCGCGGAACTTTTGCGAATGGGAGTACTGTAACCGTCCCCGAAAACTGGGTAAATCCCAAGGAAGGGTACCTACACGATCAATTATTAAGAAGTAACTTTGTATCTACAGTAGGGATGTTAACGGAAAAAAAATGTTTAGAAAAAGTAGGATATTTCGATGAAGAACTTCCTAGAAAACAAGATTGGGATCTAGCCTTAAGACTTTCAAAACATTTTGAATTTAAATTTATAGATGAAGTGCTTGTTCATGCTTATCACGAAGACCAACACATCCAATCAGATGTTGATGCTCTTTTAGAAGCCTATGAACTGATATTCGAAAAACAAATAGAAAATTTTCTAGAGTCCCCTTCGATTTTAGCGAGTCACTACTTTCGGATAGCCTCCGGATACATTCACAAAAAAGAACTTGATAAAGCAACGGAATATCAGAAAAAGGCTTTTGATGTAGATCGTTATTCAATATGGAATATTTTGAAGTTTTTTGCATCTTTTTTTGGAGTGAGTTTTTATAAGAATTTTAGAGGGCTTTATAGAAGAATCACTCTTTTTCCGTAAAGATTATGTCCAATATTTCATTTTTAAAATTTTATTAGGAAATTTTATTTTTTAAGGATGAACATATGGTGTTTGATACCATGAATTCGATAATTTTTTTCTATTTTGAACCCTTGTTCCTCGATCACTCTCTTTATCTTTTCCAAAGAATATTCTTTCCTTCCTATCTCCCAGTAGTGGGAGTTAAGAGTAGGTTTTTCTATCCCATCTATCAGATTATATAGGCCCGATCTAAATATAAATTTATTGAGGGGTATCGTTATCAGTTTTTTTAGCTCTAGGAATTTAATCAATTCAAAATTGAGCTTCAAACAAAATCTAACGTCAGGTATCGAGATTATAACGTGTGAAGCCGATACCTGATAAAGTTCCTCTAGACCCTCTTTGAATTTATTAAAAGGTTGGTGCTCCAAAACCTCACAAGCAATCACTACTTCAAAAGAAGCGTCTTTGAATGGTATGTAAAATATATTTCCAACTATATCTGGATGATGCCTGTTGTATATCTTCCTACTAATGTCCAATGTCGTCAAGTTGAAATCATATTTCTTTAAATAATCAGAAACAAAATTGGTCCCAATGCCTACTTCCAATATGCTTTCAGGATCTAGATTCCTTATTTCTTTGATCTGATGCCAATAACTATTGAATCTTTCTTCTGAATCATAAATCAAAGACTTCTCTTCTTGACTGTCTCCACTCATTTTATCCTCAATGCCATTTCATATTATATTTCTTTTTCCAAGCCCCTCATATATCTCCACCAACTTTCTCTTCTCATACTCCCAGTTGAACTTCTCCACCGCAGCGTCCAACGCTTTCCTACCCAACTCCTCCCTCAGTCCTAGATCACCCTTCAACCTCTCCACCGCTTCCTTGATACCTTCTACAGAATGTTCGACCACCAACCCACATCCCCATTCGCGCGTCACTTCACCGGCATGAGTTTCGCCTGAAACTATGATGGGTCTTCCGCAGACCATCGCCTCGAACTGCTTGTTAGCTAACGCTAAAGAGCTGTTCGGGTCCTCAGGATCGATGGGACAGACGACCGCATCCGCTCTCTTCGTTTCCTCTAATACTTTAGAGTAAGGTATACTACCCAAGAACTCCACGTTAGAATATTTGGAAGCTCTCCTCTTCACTTCTTGGTAAAGGTTCTCTTTCTTTCCGGCGATCCTGAACTTAACTCCTTCCATCTCGCCGAAGAGATCGACCAGCTCTGGAAACATCCTTGATTCGTGAAGTAAACCGATATAGGAGAAAGTCGGAACATCATTCGAAGGCGCTTCGTACTCCTCGAAAACCAAAGGTTTGGTGTTCCTCACGATATCTAGCGGCCTATCGGTAACTTCATCAAGATGTTCGTAAAACGGCCTGCTCGTGGTGATTATGTGATCGGCGTTAGATGCTAGCAACTTTTCGAACAATATCGCTCCCTCAGCCAGGAATCGAGAACGATCTTTTTTTATCATCAGGCCGAAGATCTCGTGAGCATCATAGATTAATTTGAGACCGCGCTTCTTCTTCAATAAAACCCCGGGTAAAAGAGTATCTAGATCATGGCAATGCACCGCATCGAAATCTACCATATCGTCCAGCTTGACCGCTTCTTTATAACCACGCCACCACCACTTCATATTGCCCAAAAGAGGCCTTTGAGTCATATCTTCCCCAGATCCTGAAAGGTGAATATACCTTACCTCTATACCGTCGTGCTCCTCCATCTCAGGAAGCTCGTTCTCAGTGTCATGCCTGGCCCAAACTAACACCACTACTTCATGCCCAGCCTCGGTCAGAGCTTCCGCTTCGTAGTATACGCGGGGATCGTTCCTGAATATCTTCGTCAGGAGCATCAACACCTTCATACTTTCTTCCTCAGAATTTCTTCTTTCACACACATCTGTCTAGACCAGGTCGTAATAACTAATCCACCATTCAGAGTTTTCAAGCCTGCTCTTCAAACCGTCATCTTCGATCACATCCCACATAAGTAAGTTGTTCTCGAGTTCAGCCCAACCTCCTCTCGGTTTGTCTCCAGCCATGAATGTGATCATATCTCCACCCTCTTCCCGCGCCACGGTTTCGATCTCTTCTACCAGTGTATCATATGTTTTTCTATCTTCATATAACATATCCAGCACTTTGAATTTTGAAACCGTACCTCTCAAACCAGGTCTTTTACCTATAGCTGCCATGCCTTTCAACTCATCATCTCCTTCCACTGCGACCACCTCCACTAGATGCGGATAAGACAGCATGTGCTTCACATCTCTTCTCTCTCTCCTGAAATGATGATCCACATCTGACAGGACCCTGGAGTAGAGTTCCTCTATATCTTCGATATCTAATTTCTCAGTATCACCGTGCCTTCTGACTTCAAGATCCGCCTCAACAGGATCCGCAACGTCTCTCTCTTCATCACTACCAAAGAATACCTCATACAATTCTAGAAGTATTTCATCTAGGCTTTCAGCGTTTATAACCTTCTCGAAGAGCTTGTTGGTCGAATACTCGTTCAATTCCACCTCATGCGTGAAAAGCCTTTCAGCATCTTTTCCATCTTCAGAAAACCCTAAAAGCTCTCTCAAAGAATACTTTTCAGAACTATCTTCAAAATCGAGGATGATCCTCTTACCGAAAAGATACAGCACTCTCTCCAACCATCCTCTCTCTTCTAAGATCTCCTTCCCATACTCCCTGATCAGCTTAGCTGGAGAAAGGTACTTTGTATAGACGGGTAAAACTTTAGAACTCCTGCCCTTCTTCTCATGCACTTTGTGAGTTATACTTCCCTCCTCCACGAAGGCCATCAGAAGTTTTTCTTCTCCTACCTCAAATAGAGATCTTTCCTCTTTCAGCCGCGAAAAAAGTCCTTCGCCCTGGTGCTCTTCGGCCACAGCTGTATCTCCCCAGACGAAGACCGGTATATTCTCACCTCTCTCTCTATCCACCAATTCCCTAGAAAACAGGCGGGTAAAAGCGATCACTTCACCTTCATCTTCTATGAACCAGACCTGTTTTTCCTCAAAATTCGGGAAATCATCATACTTCCAACTCAAATAAGCCTCGTCGCCCCAACCACCGAAGGCTGAATTCAGCAACTCCAACACCTTTTCCGAGTCGGGGAAACCTCTCTTGACCTCTACGTCTGAACACATGACAGCGGTTAATCTACTTCCATCTATTAATCTCTAATGGAGAAAACGAGCTGTTTGTAAAGTTTATCCCAACATCAAAAGACTGAACACTCTAAACACCAGCTAGCAATTCCTCCTTACTCATGGTATTCCGATGTCTTTGATCGGCCCACAATTTCCTGTAATTGTAGAAGTATTCGTGCATACCCAACATGTCGGCTGTGTAGACCACTTCATGTTCCTCTATGATATCATACTGTATATTAAGGGGAAGCTCTTCGAAGATATGAACATCGTAGTTTTTTGAGACCGTGTTTACTTCTCTAAATACCTTTAACAGCACATCCTTGATATCTACACTTTCATCACTCAAGCCCTTGCAGTCAAAATAAAAATAAGAAGCTCCCGGAACGACCAACGTGAGGTCTATATCGCTTTTAAGATGCTCTTCGTCTTTGACAAAGGAACCGAACAAAAGTACAGCTAACACCCTTTCATCTTTCTCGACCCAAGAGAAATCATTTTTCAACTGATCTACTGTTTCCCTATCCATACTCTGATCTCCTCCAAAACTCCCGTGATCTTCGAATTCGTTCTTTCTATCGAGTCGAGAGCTATCTTCTTCTCTAACCCATTATATTCATGGACAAGCCTGTTCCGAAGTCCATTTGATTCCTTCATGACACCTTCTTGTTCTGGGTCTAACAGTCCTTTTTCTCTCAAATTTTCTATATTCGTATAATCGTCCTCAACCACTTCTCCCATATCTTTGAGGATCATCGCGAATAGATCTGTAAAGGCTTCTATCATCTCCTGATAGGCCTTGTATACAGCTAAAGTGCTTTTTTCATCTCTATCCTGTATCCAAGAAGAGATATTATCTCTTCGTTTGGTTATAGTAGATATTTTATCTCTATATCGTGAAAGTCGTTCTTCATCCATCTTATTACCACATAATAGCCTGTTTCTATTTAAATCATTTTAATGTCGAGCTAATCAATCTGGAATGAGTTCTCCGTCAGTCATGCTGGATGATCTTTCTTCTTTACTATTAAAACGTTAATCTCAATTAACGTATTTTTACAAAAAACGTTAAACACAGTTAACGTAAATTTAATATACCTTGATTACAATTATTCAGTATTGAAGCGACAGATATCATCCAGTTCAATCCCTGGTGGTCTTCTGGTAGGGTACCTCAGCGGCTTTTAGAGGAGAAAAAAAGAGATCTTTTCTATGTGGTCAGAGATCTACTCTCCAATAGACAGATGTTTTCGATAGTGGGATTAAGAAGAACGGGAAAGAAGACTGTGACTTCCTCACCTCCCTAACTGTTGGTTAGGAAGGTGCTTCTGACCAAAGCTGATGAGGTTGCATTCCGCTCGCCGACTTCACGAGAGAGTAGAAATCTCTCAGAGCGGTCAGGTCATCGCTTCCAGCTCTGGGGCTAGCCACGAAGCCCCCTGCTCTTGAAAGAGGTCTCGAAAACTTTCCAAGAGCCCGCCGTCCGATATTGTGCGCTCCGTTCTTGTCCGAATGTATCTCCAGACCGCAGTTGTTGCACCTGAATAAACCCGCACTCCGTTTACCTTTTGCTCCACATCTCGAACAAAGTTGTGATGTCCAGGCCTCACTCACTTCAACGTAGCCAATACCGTTCCAGCGCGCCTTGTATTCCAACTGTCTTCTCAGCTCGTAATGCGGAAACCTGTGCAATTTCCTGTTCATCGTTTTACCGTTTTTCTGATCCTGTACTCCTTCCAGATCACCGACAACAATCAATAGATTGTTCTCTTCAGCATACTGAACTATCTTGTTGGTCAACTTATGAATACAGTCGTTCACCTTATCGTATTCACGCCTGTAGAAACGAGAACGGTTACTGCCGTAGTTTGTTTGTCTTCTAAGGTAGAAAAAATGTGTCTGAACGTCGCGTATACGGCACCCATCCAGCACCGTATCTCGGTCAGGTAACGCCACTGACGTTACTGGCTGTCTCAAGCCAAGATCGATGCCTAGAACGCCGTCGTAACGCTCACGCACAAACACATCCTTCTTGATCATGATATGGAGATGAAAGCGGCCGTTCCGTTTCAAGAGTTTGCTCTCACAAATTTCATATTTATCCTTTATGTCCATGTGAGTCTTTATCGGGACTTTGATCCCACCGTATCTTTGTTTAGACGGTATCTTGAAAAAATAATCTGCAAGGTCAGATTCACAGTCCTTGAATTCAATCAAATCCTTGCGGAGAAAGAGAGGATACACTTTACCGCCCTTCAGGTAGTCCATGTCAAGGTTCCGTTCGGCCTGCTGCCTGTGTGCACTGTACACTCTATCTCCTCCTTTACCTGTATGCAGCCAACGCTGATAGTTTGACCACATCAGTTCAAGCTCTTCTTGCTTTATGTTGGTCAATTCGACAACAGCCGATTTGACAGTCTTTTCCGCTTTCATCCTTTTATCTTTACAAAATGTTCTGGATACTTAACTGTTTACTAGGGGGGTCAGTAAAAGTTGGTCGCCGATTCATCACCTACCTAATCTACCGATTAGCGAGGATTAAAACCATCCTCTTCATCCTCGCTTTCGCTACGGATAGGAAGGTGTCTTCTCGGTTACTTCAGATAATTTTTCATTCCCCAACGCTAAAAGGAAATAAATAAGTAGATTGCTCCGTTTTTGAGAAACGATGAGCTTTCGATTTGTAGTACTCCTGCTTGTTATACATCTCTTCGCCGCTCACATCCTGGTGATGGTGGTTTACAACATCGTCATCAATCCGTATGATGCCTCTATCTTCACCAAGATCTTCCCCTACCAGTTCCTACACAATCTTTACAGGAGAAAGCCCGAAAGCGCTCTAAAATCCTACTTCTCATTCAGATTGGACATCGACACTAGCGAGGAAAATGTGAAAAAAAATGATGCTGGAGTACAGAAACTAATCCGCATCGCTGATGATCACGGGGTGCCGATAACTTTCTCTATAGCCACAGAGTACTTACCCTTTTTCTCCGAGAAGACGAAGGAGATGATAAAGAATGGTGAGCACGCCGTAATAACTCACGGTCACAGCCATGAAGGCTACATAACTGAAAAAGAGCAGGAAGAAGAGCTGCGAAGATCAAAAAGGATATTGGAGAGTGAATTCCAAACTGAAGTCAAGGGCCTCATCGCTCCAAAAGCAAAGCACGATTTCGAAACGTTGAAAGCCGCGAAAAAGAACTCTATAGAATACATCTCGGCAGGCTCACTCTCCTATATAAGATACTGGTCCTTTCCGTATCCCTTCAAAAAAAAGGACGTCTGGCTCTTGGGCGGGTGTGTTCCCAGCGATTATCATCTCTACGAGCGGAAGCGGAAGAGTCCAGAAGAAGCTTTGAGTCTTTGGAAGGAGGCCGTCGAACATAGAGTCAGAAATCAGTGGTTCATCCAGTTAGAATACCACAATTTTTCGACTTCTGAAGAAAAGTTGAAAGTTTTAGAAGAACTTTTGCGGTACGTAAAAGAAGACACTGAGGCAGTACCTATCACTTTAGATGAAATCGTGGAGAGATCGCATACTTGATCCCTCATTGACATATAAAGTCTACTTTTCAATTGTTAGCGATATCGTGACGGTGTAGGAGTCGCTGTGGATCCTGAAATCCTCTATACCGATCTCGACATCGTCTATATCAAGATGTTTCAATTCGTACGGAAATTTATTGAAATCAGTGACCGATAGAAATTTCAATCGCAGTATCTTCTTCTCTCCATCTCCAGTTTTTCCTATTGTCTGTACACCTCTGTAGACCCTATCGATATCTTCTACTTCACTTTCGACGATATCTTCTACGATCGATACGGCTTCACGAACATCTCTAGGTTTGAAGATCTCCTTTTCTCTACCGTTTTCTAAGTGAGATTTAAGCTTCTCTTCTATCATCCTCAAGAATCTTTGGTTGGCCCAAGGTTTTTCAACAAAGCTATGAACGTTAGCTTCGTTTATCGCCTTTTTAGCGGTCTCTAGATCGGGATATCCAGTGACCAGCACTCTTAGAGTACTAGGATATCTTTTTTTAGCTTGCGCCAGCAGTTCGGTGCCTGTCATATCAGGCATCTTATGGTCAGCTATGATCAGATCGTATATACCTCTAGCTAGAAGATCTTTAGCTTCTTCAGGATCGCTTGCCGTTGAGACGACGCAGTCAAACCTTTTAGTGTTCTTCAGCATCCTCTCAACATCTTTTAAGATCGCTACATCATCGTCTACGACCAATATACTGTAGAGAGAGATCTCTCCTTCCTCCCCTAGAGATGCCATGATATACCATTCATATTTGAAGATAAAGACTTTTCGGCTTTTTACTAAATTTCGGCCGTGATAGATATGGTCAGCAGAACACTTGAAGAAAAAATATATATAGAACCTCTTTTTTAGAACCTGCCAGAGAGGTGCAAACTATGATGTCAGGACAGCAACCTATATTCGTGATGAAAGAAGATACTGAAAGGGAAAGCGGTAAAGACGCTCAGAAGAACAATATAGCAGCGGCGAAAGCTATAGCGGACACTGTACGGACCACGTTGGGGCCGAAAGGCATGGACAAGATGTTGGTGGACAGTTTGGGCGATGTGGTGATCACAAACGACGGTGTTTCCATATTGAACGAGATCGATATAGAACATCCCGCGGCTAAGATGCTTGTAGAGGTAGCGGAAACACAGGAAGAAGAATGTGGTGATGGAACCACTTCAGCCGTGATAGTTTCAGGTGAACTATTGAAGAAAGCTGAGGATAGGATCGATCAGCTTCACCCTTCAACCATAGCGAACGGATATCGGATAGCCTCTGAAAAGGCTTCTGAAATTTTGGAAGATCTAAAGATAGAGATAGACCCTGAGGATAAAAACGAGCTTCAGGATATAGCCTCTACAGCCATGACTGGAAAGAACGTAGAGGTGAATAAGGAGCAATTGGCAGAGATAGCTGTGCATGCGGTCCACCACATAACTGAAAAGACCGAAGACGGTTACGTGGTCGACACGGACAATATCAAAGTGGAAAAGCAGCCAGGAGCGAGTGTTGACAGTACAGAGATGGTCGATGGAGTGATATTGGATAAAGAAAGACTCCATGACAATATGCCTAATGATATAGAAGATGCTAAGATAGCTCTGCTCAATTCAGCTTTAGAAGTGAAAGAGACAGAGATAGATGCCTCTATAGAGATTACCGATCCTGATCAGCTTGAAAAGTTCGTCAATAAAGAGGAAGAGAGCTTGAAAACTATGGTGCAGCAGATAAAGGATGCTGGGGCCAATGTACTCCTATGCCAGAAAGGTATAGACGATCTGGCTCAACACTACCTTGCAAAAGAAGGCATCTTTGCTATAAGAAGAGTTAAGAAATCCGACATGAAGAAGCTCGCTAAAGCCACTGGAGGAAGCATAGTCAACAATCTAGAGGATCTTAGTTCAGAGGATCTTGGCACCGCTAAAAGGGTCCATGAAAGGCTCGTTTCCGGTGACAGGATGACGTTCGTTGAAGGGACTGAAGAAGCCAAAGCCGTTTCTCTCTTGCTGAGAGGCGGAACGGAACATGTCGTTGATGAACTAGAGAGAGCAGTAGAAGATGCTGTAAAAGTTGTCTCAGTAGCGATCGAGGACGGTGCTGTACTACCTGGAGGAGGCGCCACAGAGATAGAACTATCAAATAGACTCGCAGAGATGTCTGGCAGCATCGAAGGAAGAGAGCAGATAGCCTTTGAAGATTTCGCGAACAGTCTAGAGATCATCCCGAGGACTATAAGCGAGAATGCGGGACTAGACGGCATCGATGTTCTCATGAATTTGAATACGTCACATGAAAAAGAGGACAAGAAAGTCTATGGAGTCAACGTTGAGGACGGTGAAGAACCCGAAGATATGTTGGAGAAGGGAATAATCGAACCTTACAGAGTGAAGAATCAGGCGATCAAGTCCGCCACCGAGGCCGCCAATATGATCCTGAGGATAGACGACGTTGTAGCCTCCAAAGGCGGCGATGAAGGAGGAGGCGGCGGTCCACCTGCTGGCGGACCAGGAGCCGGTGGAATGCCACCAGGTATGTAAAACAGTTATAAACAAAAAAAACCTTTATTTTTTCTTTTCAACTCTCGATCTTTTTTTGAGCTTCCATCACTTCTTCCCACGCCTCTAGACTCTTCTCTGCTTCCTCTTCTTCTAACTTCTCGATGGCATAACCAGCATGGACTATAACGTAGTCTTCTTCTTCAACATCCACAAGAGAAATGTTGGCTGTGCGGACCACCCCACCGAAGTCTATCTCAGCTTCATCGCCATCTATGCTTTTTATCAAACCGGGAACAGCTAGACACATGACATATCGACCTACAAATACTTATAATATAAACATTTTGGACTATGTATGGACGTTTTCATCGATAAATGCGATGATTACGAAAATTCATATAAGGTTGTCCAGGAAGCCTTCGATTCACTTGGGGGTATAGAAAGATTCGTGGAAAAGGGGGAGATAATACTGGTGAAACCCAATCTTTTGAAAGGAGCTTCACCAGAAGATGCTGTTACCACTCATCCCGATTTCATAACAGCTGTCGTAAAACTTCTTGAGGAGGAGGAAGTTAATGTAGTTATAGCGGACAGTCCGGCGGGTAGAACGAGTAAAGGGAAACTCAAAAAGCACTATGAGAAAAGCGGATGGTTGAAGGTAGAAGAGGAAACAGAGGCAGTATTGGCTTATGAATTCGGGAAAACAAATATAGATGTGCCCAAAGGCAATGTGAAAAGGTCATTTGAGTTGATGGAACTGGTCAAAGAAGTAGACGGCATCATAAATCTTCCTAAGCTGAAAACTCATTCTCTCACTGTCTTCACTGGTGCAGTGAAGAATCTCTACGGATTAGTGCCGGGGCTAGCAAAGGCAGCCTACCACGGACAGTTCATGAAGCTCAACGACTTTGGAAGGATGCTTCTCGATCTTGAAAGAACCGTTGAAACAAGGATCTCCATCATGGACGGTATCCTGGCGATGGGGGGTTCAGGTCCCTCAGGCGGAGAACCTGTCGAGTTGGAGGCGGTGCTGGCCTCAGAGGATCCAATAGCGTGTGATTATGCAGCCTGCGAGCTCGCCGGAATACCCATGCAAAAGGTACCTACTCTGACCGAGGCGGATATCGACTTTGACTCTATAGAATATGTTAACAGAAAACCATCTTCTTTCGATCAGGATCTAAATTATCCTCCTGGAGGTTCACAGCCAGTCAGGGTCCCTGGCTTCCTGTCGAGACTATTTAGCAATTTTTACCTCGATAGACCTAATCTCTTGATGGAACGATGCACTAGATGCTGGGCTTGTGAGGATATGTGTCCAAAGGACGCTATAAAGCGCAAAGACTACGGGCCGAAGATCAGCTGGTGGAAGTGTATAAGGTGCTACTGCTGTAAAGAAGTCTGCCCGGTTGAGGCGCTCGATGTTGGATAGCTAAAAAGTCTCAAAAAAAAACTTTTATAGTATCTTTTGATTTGGTGTCCATGGACAGGAAACGAGTTGTGAAGGAAACTCTGCCGATGCTGTTCCTCTGCGTGCTTGCTGGCACACTAGCCGGTACAGTCCTGACCTTTATGGAAGAAGTTCTGGAAAATATAACCGGCCTGATCATCATAGTTCCTGCGATAATAGACATGCGAGGGAACATCTCCTCAGCGCTCGGATCCAGACTGGGATCTGCTTTTCATCTCGGGCTTTTACATCAAGGTCTGACTTCAAAGGTCGGTAAAGAGAACGTCAAAGGTTCTCTCGCTTTGAGTTTTTTTACTTCGGCTTTGTTCCCTTTCTTTTTGTTACTCATCAGCTTATTTTTACCCTTCCAGATCGGTCTTAATGATCTAGGTATAATATTTCTCATATCCGTGTTCACCGGTGTCACCGCAGGATTCATGCTGATAATCCTTACTTTCTTAATAGTGGGAGCTTCGATGAAGTTTAATATAGATCCAGATAATGTGAGCGGGCCCTTACTAACTACCGCCGGAGACGTATTAACTCTCGCGGTTATGTTCGGCTATGCAACATTGTTCTGGGGGGTGTTGTTTTGAGTTATAACTGGAAAGAGATATTCAGAGAGAGCGCTCCCCTTTTGGCTCTGATGGGTTTTATAGGGGTCGCAGGTGGATTCTTTTTAGAGGGGATAGAAGATGAACTCTTAGAGTTTACCGTGTTGTTGTTCCTAATACCGATCATCAACGACGTTGGAGGTAATCTTGGAGCAGTATTGGGAGCAAGGCTCTGTTCAGCACTGCATACCGGTAAGATACCTTCAGATTTCAAAGATAAAGAGTTCCAAGAAAATGTTTGGGTGATGATGGGGTTGGGGTTATTCGTTTTCTTCATCTTTGGATTGGGTATGGGCATCGTTTCGTTTCTCCCTTTCATTGAACTTACATTCACACAGATTTTCACCATCGTGATAGGCGCAGGATTTATCACTACCTTCTTGATATCATTGATAACCGCTTTGGTATCACTCTGGTCCTTCAAAAAAGGATTAGACCCAGATAATATAGTGATCCCCGTTGAAACCACTCTCTGCGATTTCATCGGGGTCGTCACTCTTGCTATGATGGTAATATTGGTGGTGAGATAAATTGAAAAATGAAAAAAAAGAATTGGAGGAGGATCACGCGAAGCTAAATTACGAGGAAAAATCGGTGAGGGAACTGCTGACTTACATGAAGGACAATTCGGAACTGATTGCTGATCTTGCCTACGCAGCGATAGTATTCGAGAACGAAGAATTGGCCGAAGAAGTCCATCACCTCGAATCGGAGATGGACAAGATGATGTACCAGATAAGATTGAAATCGATGTTGGGAGCGAGGAAAAGAGATGATGCGGAGCAGCTTAGCGGTCTTCTTCAGGTGGCTTCTGCAGCGGAGCAGATTTCCGATGCCGCAGAAGATATGGTCGAACTATTGAATGAGGATGTGGATCTCACTCCTTTGCTACCCCATATACTAAGCGAGGCAGAAGAGAAGGTATATACTCTCAAGATCGAGGAATGTTCCGATCTTGTTGACAGAAAGTTGGGGGAGCTAAGACTAGAATCCGTAACTGGGGTAAAGGTTCTAGCGATAAGGCACGAGCGGAAATGGTTCTACGGTCCTGATGCAGACATGGAATTGAAAGGCAACGATATGCTGATCGTTAGAGCTACAGAACGCGGCTACCGGAAGGTACACCCCGTAGCTCACTGCAAAAAATCTTGGAAGGAGGTGGAAAAATGAAAGAAGCTGAAGAAGAACTCCTTGAGATGAAAGACACCTCAGAATTGATGCTCGGTCTCGCTTATTCCTCACTTCTATACCAGAACAAAGCTATAGCCAAGGAAGTCTTCAAGCTTGAAAATAAAGTGGATCAGCTCCATGGTTCGATCATCTCGAAGATCTTGGAAAACGAGATAGATATCGATCCCGATAGAAAACTCATATTCTTCAAAATGGCAGACTCTATAGAAAGGTTCGCTGACGCAGCTTTAGACATCGCTGATGTAGTTTTAAGAGATATCGAACTACATCCAGTCATAAAACAGAGTCTTCAAGAATCTGATGAATTCATGGTAAGAAAGCAGATAAAGAAAGGATCATATCTCGATGGGAAAACCCTAGAAGAATCGAAGATGGGGACCAAGATAGGGATGAAAGTGATCGCGGTTAGAAGAGGAAAGAACTGGGCTTATGGGCCCGATAAAACATTGGAGCTAAAAGGAGGAGACGTCATATTTGCTAGTGGCCCGCGGGATAGCGAGAAGCATTTGAACAAATGGATAAAAAAGAGATGAAATTTCGAGGTATCTTATAAACCGCTTTCTAGATCTTTTATTACTTCTTTTTTGTCCTCTGTCTTGACCACACCAGAAGCGAGAAGGACTCCTTCCGTCCCCAACTCGATCGCCGCTTTTACGTCCTCACTATCTTTTACTCCGGCCCCACATAGAACTCCCACATCGGGATCGATTTTTTCAACTCTTTTTACGGCTTCTTCAACCAGTTCTGGTTTTGCCGTGGAAACGGAGATGTCTCCACCTATGAGTTCTGGTGGTTCGTAAGCTACGAAATCAGGTCCTAGTGCAGCGGCTGATCCCGCTACTAAAGGATTGTTGGCGCAGATTATCGTGACCATATCTTTCTCTTTGCAGCGGCCCACCACCTTCTCTATCGAGGAAAGCTTCAATCTCTTCTCCGAGTGATTGATGAGTGTACCCTCAGCCCCAGAATCCTTCATAGTTTCTAATAGTAGATCTCCTGTATTGCTACCGGGATCTATCGGATCGATATGTTGGGATAATATAGGCACATTTGTATTCTCTGACAGCATCCTCATATCATTCGGCTGCGGACACACAGCCCAATTCTTTTCGCTTGTTTTTTCGATGGTTTTTGTCAATTTTAAAGCATCTTTTCCGATCGATTGGCTGTAGGTCTTATAATTCACGATTATAATAGGCGATTCTAACATAGCTATCGTAGCAGCAAATCCTCGAACCTATAATAAACATTATGGGAAAAAGACCGAACTTACGTTCTAAAACCCTACTCTATCGGACAAAACTTAAATTACAACCTTTATAATACCCTTACAGAAGGGAAATGAAAAGGACCAAGAAGATCAAAAGGATGAGGGAATTGGCAAATATTCTTCTTGAACATGGTCTTGTCGATTTTATCAGAGAATTAGGTTTGATGAGTTTCATCTCAAAAGAAAAGATGGGGAGCAGACTAGAGAAGACGATGGGAGATATAAAAGCTCATGAACTTCGTTCCCTGTTCGAAGATCTAGGTCCAGCGTTCATCAAGTTGGGTCAGTTTTTAGGGAACAGACCGGATCTTGTTCCGCCACATTTTGCCAAAGAGCTGCAGAAACTTCATGACGAGGCAGCTCCATTTTCTCCAGATAAGGCGAAAGAGATTATCGAAGAGGAATTGGGAGAAAATATAGAGAACATATTCGACGAATTCTACAATGAACCACTTGCTTCAGCTTCTATAGGTCAAGTCCATGAGGGAAAACTGAAAAACGGTGAGGAGGTAGTGATAAAAGTACAGCGCCCCGATATCAGAGAAAAAGTTCAGGCCGATCTAGAACTTATCGAGAGATTCACTAAGATGTTAGAGGACATCTATCCTGAAAGTGAATTATATCAACCGCACGAAGTCACTAAAGAGTTCAAAAAGATGCTTGAAAAGGAACTCGATTATACTGTCGAGGCAAGGAATGCACAGAGGTTCTACAACTCTTTTGAAGATGATCCCACTATACAGATACCTAAAGTTCACTGGGAACATCTTACAAAAAAGGTTCTCATACTAGAAAATGTGGAAGGAGTGAGTATGAGGACCCTGATGGATGTGGATTATCCTGAAGAATTTAAAAAGGACATAGCCAAAAGATTGGCCCAGAATATGATGAGACAGTTCTTCTTACACGGCATCTTTCATGCGGATCCATCTCCCGGTAATATCCATTTCAGGGAAGAGGAAGATGGGGCAGTTATAGTCTTACTGGATTTTGGAGCCATCGGCATGTTCACCGACGAGATGAGGAACAAACTCATCGATATCTTCATCGCCATGGTTGAGGAGGATATGGAGAAGGTCAAGGACATGCTTTTGGACATAGGAGAGGTCCGAGGTGAGTACGATGAAGACGAGCTGATATGGGATATAGAAAATGTTTTACATCTTTATAAAAATAAACCCGATCTCATGCTTAAAGAGGGTCTTGAAAACGAGATAATGGATATCGCAAGAACCCACAACATAACTTTGCCGGTGGATTTTCTTCTGATGGAAAGGGCGTTGATGGAGATAGAAGGGATATGTACTACTTTGGACGAAAACTTTGACTTTTTTGAAGCCGCTATCCCCGTGATGGAGGAGATCTTGAAAGAAAGATATAACCCAAAAAAGCAGCTCATGGAGGGCTTTCACACGATCAAAAATTATAAGGAATTTTTCACTAATTTTCCAGATAGAGCCAGCAGTGTTCTAGACAATCTTGAAAAAGGTGAACTCAAGATAGAGATCGAGCACGTCGGATTGAAGGATATGGAGCAGCGGTTAGATACCATCTCAAACAGATTGAGCTTCACGATAATCGCAGCAGCTATAATTGTGGGTTCGGCACTGGTCGTAGCATATGGGGAAGCCGAATTTTTTGGACCTTATATATTTTTAGTCTCTGTTTTCATAGGTCTGTGGGTTCTATACACCATGATCAGAAGAGGAGAGTTTTGATATCAATTGAAGACTTCGTCTACCTCTCTCTATAGTTGATATATCTGAGATTTAGAGAATGTATCCTGACTCACGATTATCATCGATATGGATCTTCCGATTTTTACTTGATCTTCTCATTCATACTAGATGCTTCCGTTTCGCTTCTTTTAGGGCTTTCTTCGGGGGTAGCTGAAACTATCCTTCTTGTTCAACATCGGTATCTTCAAGATGATACATAAACTCTCTCACCTGTTCAAGGGCTTTGACAAACTCCTTTTTCTTTATCAGAAGATTCGCCTGTTTTAGGTGGCTAACAGGCTTGGAGATATCCTCTCCTCTTTTTTTTGCTCTCTCCAAAGTTTTCATCCCCTTTCTCATCGTTTTCTGAAGTTCTTTAAGTACATGCCGCATCAGATTTTTTTTCGCTTTTTTGAGATATCTTTTACTATCTGCTTTGTCAGAAGATGCATGAGCTTCTTTTGCCTTATCTATGAAATTTTCAGCTTTCACACATTCAATGCCTATACTTTCAGCTAAATTTTTTATCCTGATTATCTCATCCACTCTCATGCCGTCAACTTTCAATCCTGTTTTTTCTGTATTTTCTTTACACTCAAGGATCAGCTCGTAGGCACGCTTAAAATCTTTATTTCCTTTTGCCTTCTCAGCTTTTTCCATAATCTCAACTAACTCTTTACTTTTTTTATCGCTCAAAACAGATTCTATCTCTCCTTTCACTTCTTCTAGTTTTTTATCGAGCTCCTCGTTCAATATCTCTGAAGACCGTTCCCGAGCCAACTCTAACTTATCGAGCACTTCCTGAACATCTCCTTCTCTTGATAATTCCAATGCGGTGGAGATAGTTCCTCTGATCTGTCTAAAGGGGATGCCTATCTGTTTGCCGACCTCTAATATTTTATTTAGATCTTTTATCGCTCGATAGATCCTTTCTTTCAGACCTTTTTCCTCTCCTCTTTGTATATTTTTTGCAATCTTCATACCTTCTTTTAAAGTAGAAACGGCTTCTTCGATAGGTCCTTTCTTTATCGCTCTTTTAGCCTCTTCTTCCTTTTTCACGATCTGACTTGCGTCGATACCTTCCTTTTTCATGTTCTCTATATTTTTCCTAACTTCTTCAAGCTCTTCACTAAATCTTTCCATATCTTCCCCGAATTCGATCGCTTCCTGGGCTTTTTCTATCGCATCGCTGTATCTGTTTGAATCGGCTAAATCCTCAGCTTCATCTATCAAAGATTCAAAACGATCCGTTGGGAGAGGTCGACTAGTGAAATCGGTCAATTTCTCACTAGCTTCATCTATTGATCTTCTAACCTCTTTTTCCAGTCCTTCATCTATTTCATCCGTTTCTGTATCTTCTTCAAAAAGAACTCCACAGTTCGGGCAGCGAACTGCATCCTGATCGACCTTGCTTTCACAGGCTGAACACTGAAATATTACTTCGTCTTCAATTGATTTTTCTTCTGATTCCTCTTTCTCTGGCTCTTCTTCGATCATCCCAGAGACATCATCGCTTTCGTCTGTTTCAGGTAGTTCCTCTATCTTTTCAGTCTTTTCTTCTAGTGTTCCGTCATCCTCTAGCTCTAATTCCTCTTCTAACTGTTCCATGGTATCATCGAGAGATTCATCATCTATTCCCAATTATTCATCTATATCCAAAAATTCATCCTCTAAGATCTCATCCTCATCTATGTCTATTTTCTCTTCAAACCCTTCTATCAATTCCTCCAATTCTTCATCATTTTTATCCTCAAGCTCCTCGTCCACATCCATAGATCCCCTTTTCAGTCCACACTCTAGACATTCCTCATCGTCTTCAAAAACCTTCGAATCACATACCGGACATCTGATTTCTGAGTCTCGAGACAGAGAGTTGCACCTCTAACCTGTGATGATTAGGATAAAAGGTATTCATATAACTTTCCATCGTAATCAAAATGTGATTCGAAGCACACTTAACTTTGAATGTTTGCTAAGTATGTTTACAAAGGATATAAGTAAGGTCTCTAAAACTAGTATATTAAAACAGAGAAAGAGGTGTTATGATGAATTATAGAAACTTCGGCGAGATCGATTGGAAACCTTCTGCACTGGGTTTTGGAGCGATGAGACTTCCTTATAGAGGTGAAGATAGAGGAGAGATCAAGGAGGAGGAGTCCATAGAGATGATAAGAGCCTCAGTGGAAAAGGGTGTGAACTACATAGATACGGCATGGCCGTATCATGATGGAGAAAGTGAGGAACTAGTTGGTAAAGCGTTGAAGGATGGTTTTCGAGAAAAGGTGAAAGTCGCCACCAAGCTTCCTTCTTGGGAGATAGAGGATTCCGAAGACCCAGACAAATATTTAGAGCAGCAGTTAGATAGGTTGGACATGGATAAGATCGATTTTTATCTCCTCCATGGGCTCAATGAAAAGCGTTGGGAAGAGTACATGGCCTTAGATATAGACATATTCGATTGGATGAAAGAAAAGAGAGAGGAGGGCAAGATCGATTATCTAGGCTTCTCATTTCACGACGATCTTGAAACCTTCAAAGATATAATCGATTCCTGTGATTGGGATTTCTGTCAGATCCAGTACAATTATCTAGACCAGCGATTTCAAGCCGGCAAAGAGGGATTAAAATACGCACACTCCAAAGATATCGGCGTGATCATAATGGAACCACTCAGAGGTGGTAAATTAGCTAAGGAACCTCCGGCACTTATAAAGGAGGTATGGGAACAATCAGATCGAGAATGGACTCCAGTCGAATGGGCGCTTAAATGGTTATGGGATCAACCAGAAGTCTCTCTGGTTTTGAGTGGGATGAGCGATCTAGAACAGGTGATGGAGAACGTCAGATATGCTTCTGAATCTAAACCGAATATGTTATCAGAAATGGATAGAAAAACAGTAGACAAAGCAGCTAGAAGATACAAAGAGCTTTCTCCCGTCGACTGCACTGGATGTGATTATTGTTTACCCTGCCCTAACGGTGTTTCGATATCTAGGAATTTCCGAATGTACAACCAGGCTAAGATATATGAGGAATATGAAAAGTATAAAAATATGTGGGATGAAAAGATGAAAGACGAGTCCAAAGCCACCAACTGTGTGGAGTGTAAGGAATGTGAGGAAGCCTGTCCTCAAAATCTTCAGATAACCACATTTCTTAAAGAGATAGGAGAATACTTCGAATAAAGGAGATCAAGACTAGTTATATTTTGAGCTGGAAAACTTGAAAAAACTTTTTCAAAAATCTTTGATAAGATTAATTAACCACCTTAAATCTTACATAAATGATGAAAAAAATCCTCTCGATAATAACAGTTCTACTTATAGTGACCTTACTTTTGGGTTGTTTAGACGCACCTAGTGTTCCTGGATTTGATTATCCTGATGTGATAGTCTATCATCCTGAAGATAGTGAGGACGAAACTATAATAAATCTAAGGGCGATGGAACTGGTGATGTTCGAAAACGTCGTGATTTATATAAATAGCACAGAAAATGATGAGACGAGAAGGGTGGAGAGGAATGATACGTTTGGTCCTGAGGTCAGCACTACTCATTCTCATTTCGAGTTGGATATTTTCGTCCGCCAGGAGGAAGAAAGATACAATTTCAATGCTACTTTTGAGCTGTACCCTGAGGAAAATGTCCCAGAGGAATATCAGGATGAAGAATTGGTATACAGGATAACATTTTATGATGGGGAGGAAGATTATATAACTAGAGACGATTTACCATTTACTGAAACTTTGAATCGGATCGAAGAGGATGATAATTGATGAAAAGACCCCCTCTCTCCTTGACTTTGATCAGTATCACCGTTTTAGTGGTGGGTATTTTAGCTATTGCCTTCGCAACTGGATGGATTCCCTTAGCGGATATAAGAGGACATTTTGCAACATTCGTATTTTTATTGGTATTTATATCCATATTGGCTATAATAGGGGCTATATTTGTCGGGATGTTCATATCGCATCGTATCTTTTCAGATAGTGGATTTACCACTTTTGAAGAGGAGATGCTACAGATGAGAAAAGATGTCCAGGATATCAAAGAAAGATTGGAAGAAGAGGAAGAAGAATAATCAAGCTAAAGATTCTGGACATATGTCTCTTCTCGAGCAGTTAGCACATTTTCCTTCTCTGTGATGGTTTCTGTGAACTTCTTCGGTATCCAGCTTGTCTCTCATCAGCTCCAGCTTCTCCAATAGTAGTTCCTTTAACGATTCGTCATAATCGATATCGAATTCAGTTTCACCATATCTTATCAAACCATAAGGAGGTTTCTCTCCCATATCTTCCTCTATAAGGAGGCAGTACGCCGCTAACTGTAAAATGTGGGAAAAGAAGGGTCCTTTAGGAACTCTACCCGTTTTCACTTCTACAGGTACGAGTCCCTCATCTTTTTCTAAGATGTAATCAGGTCTTCCTCTCAATTTATACTTTTCTGAAATAAGAAGATCGCTTTCTTCATCCAAAGCGTCAACATACTTTACGTCACCATCTTCGACTTTCAATTCTTCTCTAGTAGATTCAGCCTCGTTCTTGAGGGTGAAAGAATGTTTCAACCAGTAACTGGCTCCGATCAGCCAAGAAAGAGACATAACATGGAGTATCTGGGCAAGAACATCATCTTCTCTGAGCAAAGAGAGACTGAAACCCGTTAATATAGTGGCTCCGATTGCTAATATCAAGATGATCCTTTCGAAACTCGTTTTCTCAGCCTTGTCCCGATGCTTTTCAGTTATTATCAAGAAAAATAAAGCGGCCAATATCCAGATCAATGATAAGGCTCTAAAAACAAAACTAAGCGTCGGCCCAGGGAATATCAAAGTTAGTCCAAAAAAAGACACCAAAGAAGCGGATATAGCTAGAGCAAAAATTATATTCTCCAAAATATTCAGTTTTTTTTCGCTTTCTTGGACGGACTTGAGTTTATCTCCCATCTCTTGGTGTTCTTCCTGCCCCTTTTTCAGGTTCTCTCCTTCAGCCTCTTCCTCTTTGCTCAAGCTCAACCACCAGCTCAGAGGACAGTAACCGAATTTTTCAACGTCACTAGCAGAGATCCATTCGTCTTCCATTACAGTAGATATATTTGTGTAAAAAAGCTAAATACTTTTGGGTGGTTTCTTGATCATCAAAACATGTCATCTAGTTCAGAAGGTGAAAAGATCCCTTTTTCAGTTATGAATCCCGAAATGTATTCAGCAGGAGTTACATCAAATGCTGGATTCCTTGCAGGTGAGTCTTTAGGAGCGATCAATGAATTGTTGATCATTTTTATCTCCTTTTCATCTCTGTTTTCGATAGGTATATCTCTTCCGGTTTCGGTAGAGCTGTCATAGGTGGTCACGGGAGCGGCGACGTAAAAGGGGATATCATTCTCCTTTGCAACAACGGCTTTTTCGTAGGTACCTATCTTATTAGCTATATCTCCGTTTGATACTATCCTATCAGTTCCGACTATAACGAGGTCGATTTCCCCTCTGAACATGTAGTGTCCTGAAGCGTTATCCACTATGACTGAATGAGGTATACCTTCATTGTGAAGTTCCCATGCGGTCAATCTAGCTCCTTGGAGCCTGGGCCTGGTTTCGTCAACGAACACATGTATGTCCTTTCCCCGCTCAGATGCGATCCTAATCGGAGCCAAGGCGGTCCCGTAATCAACAGTGGCCAAGGCTCCTGCATTACAGTGAGTCAATATGCGGTCCTCGTTCTCTATAAGCTCCGACCCGTGTTCTCCTATTTTCCTGCATTTTTCGATCACGTTCGAGGCATAATCTTCTGCAGCCTTAACTGGTTTTTCCGCATGGTCTAACATGAATTCTACCGCATTAAAAAGATCGTAAGCGGTCGGTCTAGCTGATTTTATGTGCTCAGCCACCTTTTCTATTTTTTTCTCCTGGATAATGGCCTGAGCCATGCCGTAGGCCGCTGTAACTCCTATCGCTGGAGCCCCCCTCACCATCATTTTCTTGATAGCTTTATGTATATCTTTGTAATCACCAGCAGTGTAGAATTTCAGTTCACTAGGCAAAAATCTCTGATCTATCATCTTAACTTTATTATCATCCATCCAAACAGCTTTCAGATCTTTTTCACCTTCTTCCATCTTAACTTTCATCTTCACACCTCGCAGAGAGATAAGCATCCCAGAGTTTTGGGACCGTGTTCATCTCTTTCATCTCCTCAGGTTTCACCCATCTGTAATCTTTGTTTTCCCAATTCAGTTCGGGTTCTCCGTCAGTTTTGAAGATATATGGATTGATCTCCCATATCATTTTTTCTCCCCGGTATCTAACTCTTACTGGTTTACCTTTAGAGACTAATTCGGCTTTTAACCCTGTTTCTTCCTCGATCTCTATCAGAGCCTGTTCAAAGGGATCTGAACTTTCCAAATAACCAGAGACGGCTGACCACATCCCCTGATAACTACCTACCCTCTCACTCCTTCTCAAGAGTAATACTTGTTGATTCTTCTTCAGAAATGCGGTAACGACCGGTTGTTTATCAACCTCTTTTAGATCCAATTTTCCAACTTCACCGTCAAGATCGATCAGGTCGCCTTCTTCGATGAGGTCTATATCGATCTTATCTACAAGAGGGATTTCTGATATTATAGCCCCAGAAGCAACTATCGTCTCACAACTTTCATTTATGATGGCTTTGGGTGCAGTATCGTTCTTCTTGAGCTGATATATCACGTACGAGCCTACTGTGCTTCCCTTACCACCAGGGAAAACGAATATGGAATCAGATATATCTTTTTCTTTGAAAACTTTTCCCGTTTCTGGATCGACATCTCCCAAAAAGGAAACTCTCTCATCCACTTTAACAGCCTCACCCTGGACCTTTCCGGCTGAGATGCCCCGACCTTCCAAGATCATCTTATCATCCCCAGCAAAGTATCTAAGTCAGCGTACACAACCTTCTGATCGGCGAGCTTTGGAAGATAAGCACACGCCTTTCCAGAATCTGTTGCCGCTACTTCGTACTCATCCTCAAGAGGTGAGACCACCATACAGGTATCAGTGATGACTTTCCCGAACTTTTCAATTTTCTTTACACTTTCAGGAGACCTGTCCTTTACTTTCCTGCTCGTAAAAACAAATAGGTCCGGCCCAGTACCTTTTGGCTCTTTGGTCTTCAAATTTTTTGCTATACGCTCCAATTCTTTCTTGGACAGATGTGGACATCCTATCACTATCACGTCCGGTTCCGGACCGTTTTTCAACTCCTCCTTAACTTCCTCCATCGCTTTATCATCTATCTCCCTTTTTTCGATCCCTTCGATCGAAAAATCGTCAGCTTCTGGAGTGATACCTTCAACATGATACATGGCCACCGACCCAGTAGCCGCCATCGCAGCCCCGAGACTCTTAAGTTCCTCCTCAGAAAGCGTCAAGTTCAAAAAATATGGGATTTCATCTCTGATCTCATTTCCAACCAGATAGCCGAGTATGGACGGCGAAACTTCTTCGGCTTGAACGTCATAGACGATTTCAGGTCTTCTATTTTTCTTTTTATGAAGTCCGTAATCTGGAGTCTTCCCTATTATCGCTGACATGAGAGCGGAGGGACCTCCTTCTCTGTTGGTCCTAGCACCGAG
Source organism: Thermoplasmata archaeon (assembly GCA_003554965.1). Taxonomy (GTDB): domain Archaea; phylum Thermoplasmatota; class Thermoplasmata; order Halarchaeoplasmatales; family Halarchaeoplasmataceae; genus Natronoplasma. The sequence continues at coordinate 37,375 of PWHR01000038.1, forward strand.
TACTGAGTTCGCAAAAGAGACCGCAGAACTCTCACTCCAGGCTAGATGTTCACCTTTTGTTGGTCTGTTACCTACAAGGTAAGGAGTACATGTACAACTCAACTCTATCCCCATATCTGAATAAGCGTTGACGAGCTGGATCTGCTTTTTTCTAAAATCTTCTGATTCGTATGATTCTCTCTCTAGATCCATACCCGCAGGATTGAGCATCGATCTGACCTTTACCTCTGCACCCTTTTTCTTAGAAAAATCACTTACGAACTCAAGACCTGCGTCACCCATAGTCTTGTAAGATACTCCGGATATCTGAGCCGACTCGATAGGGATCAATCCGTCAGCATCATAGATCTTTCCCAGTGCTACAAGTAGCTCCATCGCCTTCGCTGGGGCCTCTCCATGTTCGCCCTCCAGAATCCTCTCTTCCTCTTTTGTCATATACATGGGATCAAAACCAAAAAGTGCCGCAGGCCGGACTTGAACCGGCGACATCCACGTCTTCAGCGTGGCACTCTCCCAACTGAGTTACTGCGGCTTGTAGGACACTAAAGTTTAATCGGATTTGAATTTTACGCTTCTTCGGATCAACTAATCTCCAAAAAACATCTTATCTTTGTTCTTGTAGAAATAGTATACCACGTATCCCAACCCCACTATGTTGATAGTCAATGCCGGCCAGATCCACCAGTAGCTTTCTGGAGTGGCGCTTGCTCTATTTGAGGTCACGTTTATTCTTTCGCTCCCATTGATTTCTTGCCCTACAGCTTCCACCTGATAAGTGTACTCGACCCAGTTATCAACTCTTTCGTCTAAATATGAATGTGAAGTTTTACTCACGTTCAATCGTATTATAGGTTCTTCATCCCTCGTGATGTTGTAATAATCGACCTCCATCTCCTCGCTCTTGTTTTCGGATAGACTCCAATAGAGCTCAACTTCGCCATCTCTAGGGACCGCTGTCAAGGTCAAGTTCTCTTCTGGTTCTTCCTCCTCTTCTGGGGTGGTTGGATTCGATGAAGATGTCGTAAAGTCCTGTCTTTCTAAAAGCTTCTCCAAGGAAGCATTAGCTGTACCCATCATCATGACAAGGAGAAGTATGAGTATCACGAAAGTCAGAACGCATGATCTTGATGGTATCAACAGTTTTTCTGATGACATCATCTCATCTTTAAGTGCTAGGGATATAAATTTATTCCTGACTTCCTAACCGTATTGCTTCCTTATCTTTTCAGGTGCATCCGCCACTTTGATAAGAGAATCGATCTCCATGAAATGAAGGTCTCCAAAGACGACCATGCAGTGTAGTCCGGGACCGAAGTCATGATCCAAGAGATTTTTTGGAGTGTTAGCTTTTATCTCAGGTGATGAAGAGCCGACTCTCGCCAGTCCTGCGATCAGTGTATCGTCACTGATAACGTCCTCTTTTAAACGATCCTCTAGTTTCATCAAAGCTATGAGACCTTCTGACACAGACATATATTCTTCTTTTTCGGAATTTATGTCTAAAAGTACTAGGGTGTGAAGTCCTCTTTCTCGATTCTCATTTATATTTTTGTAAGGACTAGGGGGATAATCTCTATCATCTCCAAAATAGGGGAGCGTGACTGTTCTACCGAACTTGTAGTGTTGGACACCTAAAAGTGAAGGGGCGGCGGAAAATATTGAAGAGGAGTGTACGATCGAGGTGGTTATGCCTTCTTTAATAGCTCTCATCCTGAGATCAATGTGGGTTGTAGCGGCCATAGGGTCCCCAGCTGTCAGGAAAGCTACTCTCTCCCCGTCTAAAGCGTCTTTTAAAGGTAAAGCCTTTCCTTCTACATGCTCGCGGGTCAGTTCTTTCACTTCTCTTCCAATCTGATCTTCTATGTCCTTCAAAGTGGAGCCGGCTAAACTGCTGGTATAGAATTCAGAATAGATCTTGTCCGCTTTTCTAGCTTCTTCAACTCCTTTAACGCTGATATCCTTCTCGTCATAGAGACCAAGACCGATGAATATTAATTCTCCCATACTTATTACCTCTCAACATGCTGTGTCTCAAAGTTCCGAAACATGAAGGAGAAAAGGTTAGAAATAAGCTTTTGGAAAAGGATCTACTTTACCGGAAGGGTAGGATAGAATCTTCTGAAGATCACGATTATTTATTCCTCCCTTTGAAAGAGAAACCTAGGGGGAAAATAGATGAGCTAGAATACGAGGTAGTCGAGAAAGATGTGGAAGAAAGAAAGAAGATAGAAAGAGATTATACCAAACTTGCTGAAGTACCTAATGAGTTGAAAGATCACCTTCCAAGAAGTTTCGATATAATAGGAGATATAGCGATAATAAAACTACCGGAAGAAGTGAAAGAGTACAAACGGGAGATAGGTGAATCCATCCTTGAGACCCAAAAGAATCTAACCACTGTTCTTGAAGATAGAGGTGTTCAGGGGCGATTCAGGATTAGAGATGTAAAGCAGATAGCAGGTGATAAGAAAACGGAGACCGTTCATCGAGAGCACGGGACCGAGTTAGAAGTAGATGTAAGTGAGGTTTATTTCTCTCCAAGATTGGCGACGGAAAGATGGCGAGTAGTGAAATCGATCGGACAGAATGAAAGCATTCTTGATATGTTCGCCGGAGTCGGACCTTACACTGTTCTCATAGGCAAGAACGTCGACGTGGAGCATATCCATAGCGTAGATTTGAATCCTGTAGCTGTTAAGTATCTTAGAAGAAACGTGGAAAGGAACAATATCAGCGATAAAGTCACGATCTACGAAGAAGATGCTAGAGATGTTGCTCCGGAGTTAAGATGTGATAGGATAATAATGAATCTACCTCATTCCTCAGAGAAATTCATAGTCCCGGCAGTGAAAGCACTGAAAGAACAGGGCACGATACATTATTATGAGATCATAGAAGAGGACGAGAAAGAAAAAAGTTTAGATGACCTTATAGATGAGATAAAAAAACTCGGCTTTGAAACCGATGTGTTAAGAAAAAGAGAAGTAAGAACATATTCAGCAACTATGGTTCAGATGGTATACGATCTAGGATTGAAAAAAATCTGATATCAAATCCTCATTCAAGCCATCCCTAGTTCCTCTTCTATCTCTTCTTCCAATTTATTCAGGGTTTCTAGGGGATCTTCTTCTGGTTCTTCTCTTTTTTCTTCTCCGACTTCCTTCTCTTTTTCTAACTTTTCTATGGTATCTAAAACTTTACCTTCTTTGAAAGGTTTGGTTATGTACCCATCGGCCCCTATCTTTTTAGCGATCTGGATCTTTTCATTCTGATCCACTGATGTAGACATCACCACCAAAGGAGGGAAGTCCATCGATTTTATCTGAGCCAATGCCTCAAAGCCGTTCATCTTGGGCATGACCACATCGAGAGTGACCAGATCAGGATCAAGTTCTTTTACCTTTTTTACTCCCTCTTCTCCATTCTCAGCTTCCCCCACGACTTCATAACGGTCTGATAATATGTCGGTCAGAACCTTTCTCATGAATTTTGCATCATCCACGACGAGAATTTTTTTGATCATCATTTGGTTATATGAGGGGTAAGGTTATTTAATATTTCTGATTTTTTACCTAATTTAAATAGTTTTTTGATAAACGACCCAATCTTTTATAAACTTAAATCGGGAATCAGATCGGAATAGCCTTTTCAAGTTTTTCCACACTGGACCAGTGATTGATCTCAGTAGCCAAATAAGGGAGAGCCACTATCAATCCAAAAAGAATCGCGTAGCCGGCTATCTGGATGAATACTTGAAGAGGCACTCCTAAAACCGGGATGTCAGCGATCCCAACATATCCCAGGACAACCGCGTCGATGAGCCATAAAGTGAGGGCTATAGGTACGAGCATCAAACCAACGATGATTATCGATCCACACTTTGGATCGGCAATCCTGTACTTCACCATCTTCCAGCCGATAAGACCTCCTAATGCCGAACCAATAGAGAGGGTTATATACACTTCAGCCCCTAAAAAGAATCCTGTGATCGATAGGATCAGAGCCACACCGAACATCGCTGAGGTGGATCTTCTTTTTTTGACTTGTACGGCCAAGTATACGAGTAAGGTACCGAGGATTGCACCTAGAATAACGTCCCCCAGATAATGTAGTCCGAGCACAACTCTGGAAAGAGCAATGGCGATGATGAGGAGCCCCGCTCCCACATATCTCAACACCCTTAATCTTTCGTTCTTAAGGGCTGCAAACCCTCCATAAACCGCGGTAGCCCCCATCGCATGGGCACTCGGTGTACTCCACCCGGGATAGGTATCTGGAGCGAACTCAAGGGTCTCCACTTGAAACGGTCTAGGTATTTCTAAAAAACCTTTCAATCCCATTACTAATGCCAGGGTGGCAACTGTCAAGGCAAGTATCGTGACACGTTCTTCTCTGCTATCTTCAGGAGAGAACCAGTAGATCAAAGCAGCGAAAGCGAACAACACCGGACCGTTTCCCAGAATAGTTATGATCTCTAAGAACCTTACCACACCCCAGGGTAGAGCTTCGCGGATGACGATATTGATCTCTGGATCGAACAGTAGTTCAAATATCTCTAACATCTATAATCTGGTATCTAGGACGATATTTAAAAAATTAACGTATTTGTTCTAAAAGGTTCCCTTTGAGTTAAGCCATAGCGGTACGATTTACATTGCATGTCTTTCAATCGTTTTGATCACTCTTTCCGGGTTTTTTGTGGAAAACACTATCTCTCTAACCAATCCATCCCTTAACGATATCACGACTCTAGGACCTCCTACTACATTATACACAGTCCTCCAATTTCCACCGCCTCTTCCTAACCTGACTCCCCAACCTCCGTACCAAAGGGTTGAAGTTTCATCTAAATAACTATCTTCGATCTCATGCCAGGAGACCTTACTTTTAAGCAAACCGTAACCGACCTTCAATCCATCATGATCCATCTTGATCGTCAGCTTCAGGAAGTTGATAGTCAACCCCAAAAATAGCAGGGCCATAACTGGCCAGAACCATACAGGTAGGGACTCATCCCATTCCATGCCTACCAATATCTCGTATCCTCCTAGAATAAAAAAAATAGCGGTAATAGAACCTAAAACCAAGGATATCCACTTTGAATATAATTTTTCTTCGTAAATCTCGGTAGTCATTTTTTCCACCTTCTATGATTATCTATCTGATCCTATCATAATCGGTAGTATATATTTTTAATTAAACCTAGCTATTCATGATACACGCCCTAAAGTTAGGGACCCTCCCTCCCCAACACTACTCTTTAAACACATTTCTCTATTTATAATCATGTTCAAAAGATGGTTGAAAAAATGGACATATTATTTAAAATCAATCATCCAATTTTTCTTTCAAAAGATCCTTTCTCCAAGTCTCAAAATAATGGATATCATAGAACATCCTGGTTTTCATCGAATCGAAGAGTTCTGTACTTTTTAATCCCTCTCTCAACTTTTTGAGCTTATTGAGATTCCTCGCCCACGTATTCAATATTATGCTATCAGGATCATTTCCTGCTACATCGAATTCAAAAACATTTGGGTAGTACTTCCTTTTTATCTCCGTCAAGACACCTTCTCTATTTTTCGACCGTAAATTCCCATGGATGATACCTATGAAATCGTCGGAGTATACCGGATACCATCTGATCGAGAAATCTATCGCCTCAGCATCTTTCATCTTATCGATCCTTCTCCTTACGGTCTTGGTTGAAACGCCAACATCATCTGCCACCTGGGAGAAAGATTTCCTCGAATCTTCATGAAGCGAATCTATGATCCGGTAATCAGTCTTAACAAATCTGAAATCTGAATCATTCGATCTTTCTTTAGAAAATAAAAATACCTTTGAATCTCTCAAATCTAGAGATTCAGGTATACTCGCAACGTACTGACTCATCTCCGCCATATCACGGATCAATCCATAGACATAGAGGTAATCATCACTGGTAGTTACGAGCCGGAACGTGTTCTTATCATCCTCCAGTTCCTCCAAGATCTCTTCGGTGTCATCCTTCTCCGAAAAACCGTGTATCATCAACTCAAGACTTCTAGGGAACGCGTTTTGACCAATATTAGCTTTGAATCCACCTATAATACCTTTATCTTTCATATCTTTTATCCTGCTGTGGACAGCATTGACTGAAAGGTCCACTTCGTCCGCCAATTCGCGATAAACCGCTCTTGGCTGCTCCCGAAGAAGCAAACATAATCTCAGATCTATTTCGTCCATCAATGCCTTAATGATAAAAAAGGATAAATGTTTTTTGATGACTTCCCCTTTCACCTAGATAACTTATCTATCAGACCACCTTTTTTACTCATGCTCCCCGTTACAAGCTTATCGCTGTCAAATATTTTCGTGACGAGTGCTATCATCACGATAGAGAATATCGTCGAGTAAAGTATACCTCCAAAGACTATGGTATAGTTGTCAAACATCAATCCTCTCATAGCGATTATCGGATGGGAGAAAGGTATAGCGTACATTACTCCCTGTAATACAGTAGGTAGATTGCCTATATCAGTGAACATGAACACGAACATCGGTATCAGAGCTAAAGCTGTGACCGGGAATAGTAGAGTTTGCGCGGACTTGTAATTCTTGGCAAAAGTGCCGAGGAGTAGACTCAAAGCTAATCCTGCTAGAAGGGCAGTGAATAGAGATATTCCGACCAATATATAATCGGATAAACTCAATGCTAAGCCGTAATCTGCGAGATGCATATCTGATACCTCTAGTGTCTGCATATAAAATCCAAAACCCAACATGTATATCAGGGCCATTATGAGACCCACTACGGCGGCTCCCACCAATTTACCTACAACGATAGAACTTCTTTTTATAGGCAGTGTCAACAGAGTTTCAAGTGTTTTGTCTTCTTTCTCCATACCCATCGACGATATTATTGTGCCACCGGCCATCATTATAAGCATCATCGTTATTATTGGTATCATTATCGACTGAGAACTCATCAATCCTCCCAATATCGAGGGCGATATGTCTTCTAATTCCCTCTCTTGGATGATAGTACTCTCTTCTTTCAATATCGGTCTTTGGAGATGGCTTGAAGGCAGATGTGTTTCTCTTTCTATCAAAGTTGCGGATACCTCCCTGTTTATCTCCTCGATAAGTCCTTCAACGACCCCTGAAGATACCGTATCCATGACCCCCATTCCTTTCATAAACCATCTTACCATGATATACCCAGTTTCCCCATCATCAATTTTATTAGAAAAATTTTCAGGGATGATCAGCAGAGCTGTTCCTCCTTTTTCTTCAACATATTTTGACCCGAGTTCTCTATCTGTACCATTATAGACCATTTCGCTTTTCTCTTCTAGTACGGACATAACGGTCTTTGAATGCTCTCCTGAATCTTCATTTACTATTCCGATCACAGGCTTCTCTTCCACCTCCTCTTGGAATCCCCCCATTATGTTACCCATGGAAGCGAAAAATAGAGCTATGACCAAAACAGGTACTATCGTTGACGGTGTTAATAATTCCTTTATCTCCTTCCTTGTGATATTCAATAGACCTTTAGATCTCATCTAACCACCTTCGTGAAAACTTCTTCAATATTTTCTGCATCATACTTATTTTTCAATCCTTTTGGTGAACCGCTTTCGACTATCTTCCCATCATCTATAAGCGATATCCTCTCGCACAGAAAATCCACTTCAAGCATATTATGGGAAGAAAGCAAGATCGTAGTACCGGCCCCGGCATATTCTTTGATCAGCTGTCTGATCTCTCTCGCATTTATCACGTCTAGACCAGAGGTAGGTTCATCTAATATCGCTAGTTTAGGGTTTATCATGAAAGTCCTGCCCACTAGTAGCCTTCTCTTCATACCCTTACTATAGGTGTCTATCTTATCGTCTATCTTTTTATCTAGATCAGCTATATCCACTCCTTTTTTCACCATCTTAGATGCGAGTACTTTCCCATCAAAAAACTCGGCTATAAACCTAAGATACTCCCTGCCGGTGAGATTCTTATAAGCTCCAGCATCTTCAGGAAGATAACTTATCTTCTTTCTGATCTCAGCAGATTCCTTGTCAAGATCACATCCATCTATAAGCACTTCACCTTCGCTTATTTTTAGTAAAGTAGATAAGACCCTCAAAGTGGTAGTTTTTCCAGCACCGTTCGGACCTATCAGCCCGAATATCTCACCCTTTTTGACTTGAAATGAAATCTTATCTACAGCCGTAACGTCTCCATATTTTTTTATAAGTTCTTTTACCTCTATCATGTTTTCACGCATTTTTACATCCTCCTGGTTATCACTAAACCGCTAGGTCTTTTAACAGAGAAAACAATTTTTCATATTCCTCTTTGAGTTCACTTTCAGTCAAATTTTTTTCACAGATGATCGAATTGTCTTCTCCCCATTTTAGCGTATACCCGAAGATCTCAAATTCTTTTAGTGCCGATAGTCTTTTTTCCAATGAAACAAAATCCAACTCATTGTCTTCACCACGGAGAGAAACTACTATTTCTAAAAAAAAGATGGGTCTTTTATCCATTCTAGCACCCGCCCCGATCTTATAGCCATTTTTACGGTCGATGGTCTCAAAGTATTCTTTTAATTCGTGACATTGAGCCTTCTCTATCAGTTTTCCCGTGTCTAATTCAAGTATTTTATCCATCCTATCAAGCCCTAAAAAGAGCAGTGCACACCGACTATTTGAAATGATGTTCCACGACAAGATTAAAAAACAGAATCAAATTTGAATACCAAGTTAGATTTTCAACAGAAAGATTCACATAACGGACACCGATAGGTATTACCAAAAGGGAAGAAAGTCATGATCTGATATCAATTATCGATAAGTTTTATCTTCCTGCCATTGACCTCGGCAAATTTTCCCTGGTTCCCGTCTCGATAATTGGATATAGAAAATATCGAGAGCAATTTTTTATCGAAATAGTACCTATATCCTTCTGGATAGAATTCGTGAGCTCTTATCACCATCGATAGACCATTTCGATCTAAAAATTCTTTGACCGCCTTCTCCCCGTAGAGTTGGTAACCACCTCGCCTGAAGTTCGGTTCGTATCGATCCACTTCTTCGCCGGGGTCGTTCCAAAATATCTCCTTGTAACCTTCTTCTCGATGTTCCAGCTCCTCTATATCTTTATAATCATCTACACCGCTCGAGATCCCACCGTGGGCCAAATAATACTCTTCATTCAACACCGCCACGACCGGCAATTTTTCGTAAAGAGACACGATCCTATGGAAGAGACTCGAGGAATATCTCGTTTTCACCACCCTCTTGAAACCGTAACTCCTGTTAATCCTCTCGGTCTCGTGGTTACCTCTCAAAAGCACCACTTTTCCCGGCCTCTGAATCTTTAAAGAGAGTACGAATGCGAGGTTTTCGAGCTGGTCGTTTCCTCTATCGACATAATCACCGAGATATATTATCGGTAAACCTTTAGTAATGCTCCGTTCCGCAGGCCTTTTAGCAGATTCTAGATCGCCGTGTGTGTCGCCAACCACTAAAAATTCAGACCAGTCCTTCTCGACTAGATTTTTACCCTCTAGATATTTTTCCGCTTCTTCTATAAACTCGAGATACTGTTCCTCACTCACAGAGCGTATACCTTCTTTCAGTATGGAATCGACTAAATCCATCTATATGAAATTAAAGAATGGGTATTTGTATGATTTGGTCCAATCGGTGCCAAAACTAGAAGAATTCAGCTCAGTCCAGTCGTTCTTCGGCCTTTTCGATGACTCTCTCCTTCTTTTCCTCGTACTCTTCCTTCAACTTTTCGCACTCCTCAAGTTTCTTCTCGACGAACTCTTCGTCATTAACATCCCCTAAATTTATCTTGACGTTCGCTATACCGCCGATTAAACCAGAATAAGCCATCTGCGCCGCTACCAAAGCGTCGCTGACCGCGTCTTTTTTACCGTGTTCGGCTGCTTCTTCTGCGATATCGATAACATCTGCAGAAGTCTTCGCCGTCTCCATCGGGACTTCAACAGCGTGCTTCAATCCATCCTGCATCGCTTTCTTCCTTTTCTCCCTTTCTTCCTGAGTAGATTTCGGCATCCTTTTCGCTTCCATGTACTTATCGAAGGCGCTAGTGTCCTCGTCGACACTTCTCAACAACTCTTTTTTCAACTCCTGGGCCTTATCCGCTACGGGCATCAGGATCGGATCTACTTCTCCAGTACCTCTACCTCCAGTGCTGAGATTCGCGACCATAGAAGTAAGTGCGGCACCTAATGAACCTGCAAGAGCTGCGATACTGCCCCCGCCAGGAGTAGAAGAATCTCTTGAAACTTCGTGGACGAACTCATCCACGTCCATCTCAACTAGAGCGTCCTCCGGCCTGGTGGGTCCACCGATCAACTTCTCTTCAGTATCGAATTTTGCCACATCCCTCAAACCTAGAGACTGTATCGCGGTCTCTATCACATCTTGCTCGGGCACTCCCGTGGGCATGTTCATCTTTTCAAGATAGTATTTTCCAGTCCTTTTCAAAGCATCATAGGGAGCCAACCCGACGATCTCACTTCCAGTCACTCTCACACCCATCTTCCTGGCTCTTTCTCTGGCAAATTCATACACGTCGTGAAGCGAAGTTTTCTTGTAATCCGTGAGGTTTATCGATATCTGAGCTCTTTCATACTCATCGACGTACCAACCTATCGCTTTGCAGTGATCGAACTCACCTCTTTTCTTCACTGCCTTTCCTTCTAGGGACTCTACATCATAGTCATATTCTTTTTCAAGGAACTCCTTTAAGTCGTATTCATGCTCTTGCTCAGTATGTTCATGCACCTCCTCGAATGAACTTCCGACGAAGTCACATTCACCGCATGGAAATTCGTCCTCACCGTATCTAACGATCCTTCCTTTCCAGTAATGTTGATCGTGACTTCCTTCCCTTTTTGCACGCCCTCTTCTCCTCATCTCTAGCGCGATATCCCATGCGACCTTCTTGTTTTTTGTATTAAGATTGATATTGTAAGCGATCAGGAACTCTCTAGCCCCTATGACAGTAGCTCCGGTTTTCTTAACATTTTCATTCCATTCCGCGGGACCATAGTCGGGCTCCCACTCAGGATCAGTCAATTTTTCATCTAAACCCTCATATTGCCCGCTCCGGATGGTCGCAAGGTTCTCTCTTTTTTTCTCCGTCGCCGCTTCCTCATACATGTAAACAGGTATCTCCAATTCTTCCCCGACCTTTTTAGCTAATCCATGAGCCATCTCGGCGCAGTCTTTCATTGTTACTCCCTTCACCGGGACGAGAGGACAAACATCTGTAGCTCCCATCCTAGGATGACTCCCTTCATGTTCGCTCATATCTATCAATTCTGAAGCTTTTTTGATCATATTGAAAGCAACTTCTTTGACTCCTTCAGGTGTGCCTACAAAGGTGACTACAGTTCGGTTAGTGTCGGCTCCCATATCAACATCTTTCAATTCTACCTCGTCCGAACTCTTAGCTTCGTCGGTGATCTCATCTATAACAGCTTCATCACGCCCTTCCGAGAAATTTGGTACACATTCTACTAGTTCCATGTTATCCACTAAAAGAGAAAAAAATATGAAAGATAAAAATGTTTGGGAGACCCCTTATACATTAAGGAATGGCAGGAGTGTCGAAATCCGATCACTTAAGGACCATCTCATCTCCACAGCATTGGAATTCACAGGGTGCGCACGTTTCATCTTCGGTATCGCAGCATTCTTCACATTCATTTACTACTTTAAGTTCCAGTCCGCAGTCTTCACAGGCGTATACCTGTCCTTTTTCCATATCATGGCAGTTAGGCAAATAAATCACCGTTATCGAATGGGAGTTTCTATAAATAAATCTTTTGCACACTACCTACTCGACGAATCACCAACCTTGACCCGAAATTTTAATAGTTCCAGTTTTGATTATACCGACGATGCAAGAACTTTGGACAGAAAGATACAGGCCTGAAGAATTGAACGGGGTGTTGGGTCAACAAAACGTGATCGAAAAGCTGAAAGTATATATAAATGAAGAGAGCGTCCCCCATCTTCTATTTTCAGGTCCACCTGGCGTAGGTAAGACCACCACCGCTTTAGCTTTCGCTAAGGAGATTTACGAGGATGGGGTGGGTGCAAATTTTATCGAACTCAACAAGAGCAGGGAAAGGGGCATCGATGCCATCAGAGGGAGAGTGAAAGAAGAAGCTAGGTCCCGGACTCTGTCTGATAAAGATATAAAGATCATATATATGGATCAGGCTGATGAGCTGACCGATGAAGCCCAGGCAGCATTCCGGAGAACGATGGAAAACTTTTCTAAAAACGTGAGGTTCATACTATCCTGTAAAAGTTCTTCCAAGATCATCGATCCCATCAAGTCTAGGTGTGCGACCTTCCGGTTTCGTCCTTTAGGAAAGGAGATGATCCGAAGATGGATTGAAAATATCCAAAAGAACGAGGGATTCGATATAGACGAGAACGCGGTCAATGTATTGATAAGGGTATCTGAGGGAAATCTGCGCAAACTGACAAATCTACTACAGATAGCGTATAACATCGATACGGATATAAATGAAGAGGTGATCAAAACCGCGCTGAAACAAACCAAGAACGCTGACATAAGAGGTTTGATCTTAAGGGCGCAGCGTGGAAGATTTGAAGAAGTTAGGGAGGAACTTTTTGACCTGTTGATCGAGGAGGGTTATCCTGCTGAAAACATATTGAAGATGATAAAGGAGGAGATTTATAACCTTCCTATGGATGAGGAGAGAAGAAAAAGGATAATTTCAGAACTAGGAAAGATAGATTTTGATATGACCAGAGGTTCTAAAGAACAGATACACCTGCAGAGATTGATGGCCTTTTTATCCTTTCTGGGAGAACGTAGGTGAGGGCAAACAAACTAAGGGAGGGGCAGAAAAGTTATAAATAGGGCGTGTTTATGGAATTGTTGATAGTATGCCACAAAAACCGGGCAGTATGTACAGAGAAGTTAAGGGTCAATCTTACACCCGTAAGGAGTACATCGGTGGAGTACCGCATGTCAGAGTCGGTCAGTTCACGATGGGCAACAGACAGGCGGATTTCGATCATGAAGTCACTCTTATCTCAGAGGAAAGATGCCAGATCAGGGATTCAGCACTCGAAGCTGCTAGAGTAACCCTAACGAGAGTCCTGACCAAAAACCTTGGTGAAGAAAATTTCAGAGCGAAGATACTAGTTTACCCTCATCATGTGTTGAGGGAAAATAAACAGGCAACCGGTGCAGGAGCGGACAGATTGTCTGAAGGTATGAGGCGTTCCTTTGGTAAAAAAGTAGGCAACGCTGCTAGAGTCGATCCAGATCAGCCGATAATCAAAATTTGGGTCGATGAAGAAGGTCTAGAAGTCGCCAAAGAGGCTGCAAGGAAGGCCTCGATGAAGCTGCCGACGCCGTGCAGGAAAAAAGCTGACTGAGAACTGATTTTGACTTCATCTTCCGCTTACTACCGCAACGGTAGTTTCTGTGTTTTTTAACACCCTCTCGGTAGTGCTACCGAGGAACAAATGGCTGAATCCCGAGAGGCCGTGCGTACTTATATAGATTATATCGTTCTCTTCGCTTATTTCTGTTATGCGCTTGTATGGAGTCCCATCAATGAGCTTGGTTTCAAGCTCGACATCTCTCTTTTCGGCGGCTTCTTTCACTTTCTTAAGAGCTTCTTTCCCCTTCTTTTTGAAGCCCCCCTTGACGGAACGCTTTATGCTTTCATGATGTAGGCCCTCATACTCGGAACGATCTATTACGTATATGGCAATAGCCTTGATGTCCAGCTTTTGAGCCATATCGAGTCCTTCGATCACTCCCCTCATCGCACACTCTGAGCCATCCGTCGGCAATATAACTCTGTCATACATATTTTTCAGTTACTGTAAAGATACTACTCTATAAAAAATCTGTGGGAGCGATATCCTCCTGACCAATATCTTTTTAAACCATACCTTTCTTAATACCTACTATGTCCAACGAGTCAGATGAACCATCAGGATCAGAAGAAGTCAACTCATATAACGATTACGACAGCCTACTCAAGGAGGCTAGAGAGAACCTACCTGAAGATATATCCCATCACGATCGATTTCAAGTGCCTGATATAGATATACTTCAGGAAGGTAACACGACCATATTCAAGAATTTTACCGATGTGGCAGACATGATCAATCGCTCCCCAGAAAAGATTTTGAAGTTCCTCCTAGGTGAATTGGGTACGGCGGGAGAGAAGGAGAACGGAAGAGTAGTATTCAAAGGAAAGATCAGTCCGTCGAAGATAGAGGAAAAGATGGAAGATTACATAGAAAAGTTCGTATTATGTTCAGAATGTGGTAGACCCGACACCCGATTGGTCAAGGAAAACCGGATCGACATAATAAAATGCGATGCCTGTGGAGCTCACCGCCCGATAAAAGGCAAACAGGTGAAGACCGGAGCCTCGAAAAAGTCTGAAAAACTGGAAGAAGGTGAGATATACGAGCTTCTGATCCAGGATATCGGAAAAGAAGGTGATGGTGTAGCTAAAAAAGCCGGATACACCATATACGTCCCTGGGACGACGAAAGGGGATAAAGTAAAAGTAAGGATCAACAACAAAACTGGCAATCTGGCTTTTGGAAGTGTAGTCGGAGGTTGACCGGATTTAAATGATAGAGATAAAACAAAAACATATTCCCGCTGTAGCGATAATCTGTATGCTCGTTATAGTTCACATGATAGCACTGAACGTGGTTCAGATCTATCCTCAAGAATATCAAGCATTGGGTGAAGAGGGTGCAGAGAATCCTTTCATCCCACTTTTATACATCGTTTTCATACTTGCTTTTACCGGTTTCATGCTTTTTCTTTTCAAATATAAGAAAGGTAATGTTATTCAATATTTGATTTTAGCTGTTGTGGGGTTGACCCTTTTCTATGTTTTCTATCCCGTGTTATTTTATGCTGGAGCTAGGATAGGGATATTGCCATTCGATTGGCCCTTCTTCGCTTCGGTCTCGTTAGGGATCGGTTTGACATACCTTCTTTACAAGAAACCAGAATGGTATGTGGTGAACGGTTTGGGTATAATAATGGGGGCCGGAATTGCTGGTATATTCGGCATGACCTTTGGGATTTTACCGGTTTTCGTATTACTGATAGTTCTAGCAGTTTATGATTTTATCTCAGTCTATAAGACAAAACATATGCTGTCCTTAGCTTCGGGAGTGATGGAACTCAAGACTCCTGTGATGATGGTCGTTCCTCAAAAGAAGGATTATTCCTATGCGAAGAAGAAAAAGGTTATGGATGAAGTTAAAGGGAATAAGGAAAGAGAGGCTATGTTTATTGGCCTTGGCGATATAATAATTCCTGGAATCCTACCTGTCTCGGCTAGTGTATATCTTGACCCTGCTGTTCAGGCAGCGGGGCACCCCGGACCTTTACTCGTGGCCGTAGGAAGTATAGTAGGTGCGGTATGCGGTATGATAATCCTCACTCGCTTCGTTCTGAAAGGCAAACCTCATGCAGGACTGCCTTTATTGAATTCAGGAGCAATATTGGGTTACTTGGTTACTTATCTGATAATTTATCAGGATCTTACTTTTGGTATCACGATACCGTGGTAAATATTCTCAGACCGACAGTTTAAATAATCTAAGACCATCTTTTATCTACAGATGAGTACAAAGAAGAAAAAAGTCAAAAAGAGATACGAGAGATGGACACCTCTTTACGATAAGATCGACAATTTTCCATTTATTTCTAGATATCAGAAGAAATGGAAAAAGAACGCTTTAGAAGCTCTTGATCTATCTGATGGAGATAAAGTTTTAGATATCGGAACCGGGACCGGTGAGATACTTCCATGGATAGTTGATAGGATGGAAGAAGGTGAGGTTATAGCTTCAGATATAAGTGAGGGCATGCTCGAAAGAGCGAGAGGTAGATTAAAAAAACTGGAGAATCTTCCTTTAGGAGTAGATATCAAAGTGGTGAAGGACGATATAGAATCATCAAAATTTCCAGATGATCATTTTGACAAGATGATCGCCACTTTTACTTTCACTACCGTGCCTCATCTAGAGAAAGCTGTATCGGAGTGTTCAAGGATTTTAAGGTCAGGAGGAAAGATGATAATCCTGGACACTGGAAGACCGGATTCGGTCTACGGTTATCTTTTGTTTTATCCCATGATGATATCGGCAAAAGTATTCGGGAAGACTCATATCGACAGGAACGTAAAAAATGCCTTAGCGGAGAAGTTCGAAGTACAGCCGATCCAGAAGAACATGATGGGCATGGCCTATACTTTGGAATGTAGATCACCCTGATTTATGATCGTTTTTTCCATCCGTAATTAATAAGTACCATTAATGTTAATCCGTCAACAGTTGTCGATAATAACGAAAATAAAACAAGGAGTGTGGTAAATTTGACAAAAAATGTTGCGAGTAAGAACGAAGAGGCAGGCAAGAAGTGGGTTAAAGAGGACCCTGATAAAGAAGACGTTTATTGGCCTAGTGAAGAACTGAAGAAGAAGGCGTGGATAAGCGATCCCAAGATATACAAGAAGGCCAAAGAGGATCCTAAGAAATTCTGGGCGGAGAAAGCCAAAGAGGCTTTGGACTGGTTCGAGGAGGGGGATGAGATATATGAAGAAGATCCACCCTATTTCAACTGGTTCATAGGAAGCAAGACAAATCTGGCTTACAACTGCTTGGATAGACACCTCGAGGATAGAAGGAATCAGGCCGCTATAATATGGGAGCCAGAGCCGACGGATGAGAGCAATAGGATACTCACATACCAGGAACTCTACAGGGAAGTCAACAAGTTCGCCAATGCTCTCAAGGACCTTGGTGTCGAGAAAGGCGATGCAGTAACATTCTGGATGCCGATGATCCCCGAAACAGCGATAGCCGCTTTAGCGTGTCAAAGGATAGGAGCATGGCATTCGATAGTGTTCACAGCATTCAGCCCTGATGCGGTCAAAGATCGTATGGATGATGCAGGTTCTGAACTCCTGATAACCGCAGACGGTTTCTACAGAGGAGGTAAGACCGCAACTCTGAAAGAAAAGATAGACCCGATACTTGAAGAACTCGGCACAGACAACTGTGTCGTCGTTAACAGGGCCGGTACAGAACCTGAGATGAAAGAAGGTAGAGATCATTATTTCGATGAGTTGATCGAAGATAAAGAAAGTTATTGTGAACCGGAAAAACTTGATGCTGAAGATACTGGTTTCCTTCTGTATACTTCAGGAACAACCGGTAAACCGAAAGGGATCAAGCATTCTGTAGGCGCTTATGCGGCCCAGGCAGCTCTGACCACAAAATGGGTCTTCGATCTTCATGAAAATGACGTGTATTTCTCGACTGCTGACATGGGATGGATAACCGGTCACAGTTATTCACTTTATGGACCACTATTGAACGGCGGAACCACGTTGTGGTATGAGGGTTCACCGTACTATCCGAACCCAGACCGCTGGTGGGATATAATAGAAAAATACGGAGCCAACATATTCTACACAGCTCCAACAGCGATAAGGGCTTTGAGGCAGAAAGGATCGGATTGGATAGAAGATCATGACCTAAGTTCTTTGAGACTGTTGGGCTCTGTCGGAGAACCTATAGATCCGGATACCTGGAAATGGTTCTTCAATAAAGTGGGAGAAGGAAGATGTCCGATCGTAGACACTTACTGGCAGACCGAAACAGGCGGCATATTGTTGACCTCTTTGCCTGGTATAGGTCCGTTCGTGCCCGGTGTAGCCGGTCCAGCACTGCCCGGAATAACTTATGATGTGTTGGATGCAACAGGCGAACCGGTTGACGTAAACGAGAGCGGCAAGGTCGTGCAGAAGCCCCCGTTCGGTATAGGATTGCTGCGCGGTGTTTACAAAGCCCACGAAAAGTACAAAGCAGAGTACTGGAGTGAATACGGCGACAAGATCTACTTCTCCGGAGACGGAGGAAGGAAAACAGAACATGAAGTCGGCGGTAACAGATTGATAGAGATAACCGGAAGGATCGACGACGTTCTAGAAGTCTCTGGACACCGTCTAGGTTCTGCGGAGATAGAGGACGCTATAAGCGATCTAGATGAGATCGTAGAGGTGGCTGTAGTACCGAAACCGCACGATGTGAAAGGAGAAGTTCCCGCTGTGTTCGCACTCTTGAAATCAGATGTTGAAGTGAGCGAAGAAATCGAAGAGAAGATAGTCAACATAGTCAGGGAGAAAGTCGGTCCTGTCGCGACTCCTGGAGCTATATACTTCGTGCCGGACGTACCGAGAACCGAGAGCGGTAAAGTGATCAGAAGATTCCTGAAGGGACTTGTGAAAGACGGCGAGCTAGGAGACATGACCACTGCCAGCAATCCAGAATGTCTGAAGGAACTGGCTGAAATAACAGAATACAACGGACCAGAAGAATTCGAGTTCTAGATGGCTGAAATCCTTTAAGGTCCCCCAAACCCCTTTATTTACTCTTTTTCTCTCATCTCTTTTTTCCTTTTTTGAAGCCTTTCGTACTTTTCTTCATATAGTTCCTTACAGGAAGAGCAGCAGAGATAGTGCTCCTTACCGTCCTTTTTCCACTTCACCGGTTCTCCTTTTATGGGCTTGTTGCAGTAGTAGCAGTTTATATCTAAAGGAACGTTCTCGTCCAAAGGAAGCCAAGGCACCTTCTTTTCTTCCTCTTGAACTCTCCAAAGATCTGATATCTTGACTCCTTCTTCTTCCTCTATCAATGTGGTGGCTTCGTCTACTTGGTTGAAATGATTTACAAAAAGGGTCAATAGATAGGGTCCGCCTTCCAACTTTTCTAAGGCGCGAAACCTCTTATGAGAATCTACTAATTTTCTTAATCCTTCTTCCATATCTCCTTCAATTTCGACCTTGAGATAGTATTTTTGGAACCCTATCTTACTGTGATCCAATTCTACTCGAAAACCTTCGATGATACCCATATTTTCCAACTTTTCCAGTTTTGAACTGACCGTAGGTGTGCTCACCCCGACTTTATCCGCCAAGATCCTGCGGGACTGCCTTCCCTCTTTTTGAAGTTCGATAAGCATCTTCAATTCGGTTTCGTCGAGCTTCATATATCCTTCAGGGACGTTTGGATTACTTAGATTTTTTGTTTGTAAAGATATCGGCAGATTGTTTTAACATTTGTATACCGAAAGTGCCTTTTATACCGGCAACAATGTTATAACGGTGTTAAAAATGGCTGTAGATCCCGTATGTGATATGAAAGTCGACGAGGAGGATGCAGAGTTCAAGACCGAATATAAAGGTAAAAAGTACTACTTCTGCGCTCCCGGATGCAAGACCCTATTCGAGGAGGACCCAGAAAAGTACCTCGAGTAGGGTAAACCCCCTTTCCATTTGATTTATGAGGTTGATATTTATGACTGAAAAAAACAAAAAGGAGAAAGAAAAGGTCCCTATCGAGGGGATGACGTGCGCCTCCTGTGCTCAGACTATAGAAGGGGCTTTAGACAAACAGGAGGGTATTGAGAAAGCTGACGTTAACCTGATGACGGAGAAAGCGAGTATAGAATTTGATCCTAAAAAAATAGATATGGATAAGATCAGCGAGACGGTTGAGAAAACAGGTTATAAAGTGGCGGAGAAAGAGGAAGAAAAAGGAGAGACCACGTTAGAAGTTACCGGTATGACTTGTGCTTCCTGTGCCGATACCGTTGATAAAGCTCTTTCCGGAGTTGAGGGGGTTGAGAATGTCACGGTCAACATAAGTACTGAAAAAGCAAAAGTAGTATATGAACCTAATCTGGTTTCTAAAACAGATTTGATAAAGACTATAGAAGAAGTAGGATATGGAGTTGCTTCAGAAGATGAAAAAGAGACAGATGCAGAGATGAGATTGGCAAAGACCAAGCAACTCATGATCTATGCATGGATAGGCACTGGTTTACTTTTGGCATATGAATTTTTGTTTCTTCAATTTATAGACTTACCTGATCAGACAGCGATGATCATTTCGGGTATTATAGCTACTCCAGTTGCATTGATCATAGGATGGCCCACCGTGCACTCAAAGACCTTTTCCGCATTAAAAGGCGGTAATATCAACATGGAAACCCTGATAACTCTTGGTGTTCTCTCTGCATGGACCACCGGTATATTGGCGATCTTGATAGAAATCCCTGGTTTTTTCATGGTCTCTGCCATGATTCTGTCATTCCATCTCATAGGACAGTACTTGGAAGATAAAGCTAAAGGAAGAGCTTCTCAAGCGATCCAAAAATTGCTGGAATTGGAAGCCGATACCGCTCGAGTCATCAGAGAGGGAGAAGAGAAGGAGATCCCTCTTGAAGAAGTGGAAGTGGGAGAGTCTATGATCGTAAAGCCCGGTGAAAAGATACCAACAGATGGTGTAGTTAAAGAAGGAAGTTCAGCTGTCGATGAGTCGATGGCTACGGGTGAGTCCGTACCCGTAGAAAAGAATGAAGGCGATGAAGTCATCGGTTCTACTATAAATCAGGACGGCATTTTGAAAGTCGAAGCGACAAAGATCGGGAAAGATACGTTCCTATCTCAGGTAGTCGAGATGGTCGAAGACGCTCAGGCCACAAGACTTCCGGTCCAAGCCCTTGCAGATAAGGTGACTTCAAAGTTCGTTCCCGCGGTTATTTTGATCTCTTTAGCTACTATGGTCAGTTGGGTGCTTTTTACCGGTCAATTACAGGGAGTTCTAGAATGGGCAGGTAACTTTTTGCCATGGGTAAATCCAGATTTGGGTACTCTCGGCCTTGTACTCTTTGCAGGTATAGCTGTCTTAGTTATCTCATGTCCCTGCGCTTTGGGTTTAGCAACGCCAACTTCAGTTATGGTTGGCACCGGGAAGGGAGCGGAAAATGGGATACTTTTCAGAGAAGGCTCCGCTCTTGAGTACATACAGGATCTAGATATCATCGTGTTCGATAAAACCGGGACCTTGACTAAAGGTAAGCCGGAATTAACGGACGTTTGGCCCTCTAGATCGAATCTTTCTCAAAAGGAACTCCTTCGGAAGGCAGCTTCTATTGAGAACGCCTCAGAGCATCCGATAGCTCAGGCTGTGGTTAGAGGAGCTACAAAACAAGATATAGAAATAACCCAGGTGAAAGATTTCGAAAATGTTAGAGGAAAAGGTGTGAAAGGAAAAGTTGACGAAGAATTAGTGATCGTCGGAACTAGGAAACTTATCGAAGAGGAATTGAACGGAAAAAAAATCCCTGACAAAGCTATGAAGAGAAGAGCTCAACTTCAGGATGAGGGTAAAACTTCGTTCTTTGTCGCGGTTGAAGGTGAAATCAAAGGAGTTATCGCCGTTGCCGACGAGTTGAAGGAGGGCGCCAAAGAAGCGATACATCAGATAAAAGAGTTCGGTATCAAGACCGCCATCTTGACCGGCGATAATCAGAGAGTCGGGGAAGCGATAGCATCCCAAGTTGGTATAGAAGAAGTCGAAGCTGACGTTCTTCCTGACAGGAAAGCCGAGAGGATAAAAGAGTTACAGAAAAGAGGCGGAAGGAACAAGATTGCTATGGTCGGTGACGGTATCAACGACGCTCCCGCACTAACCCAAGCAGATATCGGCTTTGCCATAGGGACAGGGACCGATATAGCGATAGAGTCGGGCGATGTGACCCTTGTAAGAGGTGAACTGGAAACCATAGCTCAGGCCTTCAAATTGTCCAAAGCGACCATGAAGAACATAAAACAGAACTTATTCTGGGCCTTCGGTTACAACTCTGCAGCGATCCCTGCTGCTGCGTTAGGATTTTTGCACCCAGCTATAGCAGCCGGAGCGATGGCCATGTCATCGGTGACCGTCGTGTCAAACGCATTGAGGCTGAAAAAAGTTGACATCGGAACGGAGGAGGATAAAAGATGATCGAGGAAACGCTTTCTTCTGCAGCATCGATCTGTTTGAACGCCAACGGTAATCACCATATGGACGGCTGGTCCATGATGGGGGGATGGTGGTTCATATGGCCGATAATCTGGATAGCGATAGCCTTAGTCATTGGTCTTTTGGTCTACAGAGATGCAGAGAAAAGAGGCATGAACGGACTTCTATGGTTCATACTTGTCCTGCTCCCGATGGTCGGCTTACTGTTCCTGGTTATCTACATAGTACTTAGGGAAGAGAAAAGAACGGTCTCAAGGAGGAGAACGGAAAAGAGCGCAGGGAAGATACTTGACGAGAGGTATGCGAGAGGAGAGATATCTGATGGAGAATATAAAAGGAAAAAGAAGGAGATTAGAAAATAGAAGATGAGAAGCAACCAACAAATATATATAGCCTATAACGGTGTTATAGGATGATGTCAAAGAACAGAAAACTGCTTGCAGGAACGATCGCCCTGGTACTGGTCATAAGTTTATTTGTGGGAACCAGCTTAATAATGGCCCAAGAGAGTGACGAACTCTCCAACGGTGAAGAGCCTGGTGAGTATGAGGAACCATGGTATTGTCATGATCAAGAGGAACATGAGGACCATTATGAGGATCATCATGAGGATGATGATCACCACCATGGAGGAAGACACCATCACGAAGACGGTTCCTTTGGTGGAGGGTTCACCCGTATGATAAGACGGATGTTCCCTGGTCATTAAAGAACGAAGTCGAACCGATAGGTGCCAGTGTGATCAAAAACCTCTTCATTTTATTTATTTGCTTCTTAAATACTGGTAAGTGATGAAATATGAATTCTTTGGCCCTCAAAAACCTATCGAAAAAAAGGAATCAGATCATCGTAGTCTTGTTCGTGCTATCCCTTGTCTATACTTTGAGCATTTTCATAGCTCCCTTGACTCTTGAATCTGGTACTGTCTCTGAAATAAATGGAAGCGCCAATCAGGTTGTCAATGAGGAAAAGTGGGAAGAACTAACGTTTTACCATCGAAAGGTGTATTACTTCGGTGATTTGAACTGCCACCAGATGAGTTCCCGTTCTTATCACATCAATGATAACCAGATGCCCATAGCCGGTAGATCGACGGGCATATTCATGGGATTGACAGCGGGCTTTTTTACCATGTCTTTCGCGGAAAGTGCTGGAGATTTCAAACATACTTTGCTCGGTCTGCTAGATGCGGATCCGGATCTCTCCGAAAATAAAGAATGGCTTCTGCTCTTTCTTTTCGGTTCTTTGTTCGCTCTCCCTATGATCTTGGACGGCGGTCTTCAGTTCATAATCGACTACCACAGCTTCAACGAATTCAGGACCTTCACAGGAATTTTGTTTGGCATAGGATTCTCAAGTTTTATATCCTCGATGATCATATCTTCATGAGGGGAGTAAATTGTTTGAATCGAAAAATTCAGAAAAGAACATCTTCAATCTGCTAGCGCCATGGTACGATAGATTCAGAAAGATCGTTGAATCAGGTGAGATTGTAGAGATAAGTCAAGAGATAGAGAAAATCGAAAGAAGCAATGATAGAACTCTGAAGATACTAGATGTAGGGGGAGGAACAGGAAATCATTGGCGAGAAAAAGTCAGTGATGGAAAGGATTTTTACTTACTTGATGAGAACAGGTCCATGTTGAGTCACTCCGAAGAAGAAATAAGGGCCATCCAGGGCGATGCACAAAGTACACCTTTCAAAGAGAAGACATTTGACGTTGTTCTGTGTGTTGACGCCTTACATCATTTTGATGATAGACTTGGCAGCTTGGAAGAGATGGACAGAATGTTAAAACCAAAAGGTAAAATAATATTTGTCGATTTCGATCCAGAAAATATCTTAACTAGAGGTATCTCTTTGATCGAACGATCATTTGGCGAACCCGGTACTTTTATTCCTCTCCATAGTCTAAAAAATTTTTTCGAGAAAAAAGGTTACAGTTCTAAGTTGAAAAGGTTGAATTCCTATATGTATCTCTTTACTTTCCAAAAAAATGATGCCTAGGCGTATCTTCCTAAAAACATTTAAATACTCCTCCATTTTTAGGTATGCCTAACATAACGGTGTGATAAGATGAGCGGATTGAAGAAGAGAAACGGTCGAGATGAAGAAGGGGGCCAAGTACTTTGGACACTTTTGATGATAGGCGTGGTGTTCCTCATTTCGTCCGTATTCTATCTGTACGTATTGGAAGGATCGAGCGATGACACCTTGGTCCTCTATTCAGGTCGGAGCAGAGAATTGATCAGTGATGTGGTCGACGAGTTCGAAGAAGAAACGGGTATCGATGTTGAGATACAATACGGCTCGACGACGGAGATTGCGAGTACTCTTTTAGAAGAAGGAGAAGACAGTCCGGCAGATGTTTTCTATGCACAAGATCCTGGTGGTATAGGCTCGGTTCAACATATGTTGCGTACTCTTCCTCAAGAGCTTTTAGAACAGGCACCTGAAGAATTCCATTCAGCCCAGGATGACTGGGTTGGGATCTCTGGAAGAGCACGTGTTGTGGTCTACAATACTGAGGAACTGAAAGAAGAAGAACTTCCCGACGACATGTGGGCCTTTACCGAAAGTGAATGGGAAGGTCGTATTGGATGGGCACCCAGCAATCCTTCATTTCAGACTATGGTCACAGCGATGAGAGCCGAATGGGGTGAAGAAGAGACGGAAGACTGGTTAGAAGCTATCCAAGAGAACGATCCAGTAGAATATACCAGGAACACACCGACTGTACAGGCGGTTGCTGACGGTGAGGTCGATGTCGGATTCGTGAATCATTATTACCTTTATCGATTCCTAGAGGAAGAAGGGGAGGAGTTTCCAGCTCGGAATTACTATCCAGATAGCGGAGGACCAGGGACCACTATGATGATCTCTGGAGCCGGTATACTAGAGTCCTCAGATAACGAACATAATGCTGAACGCTTTTTAGAATTCCTGCTTTCAGAAAATGCTCAAGAATACTTTGCTGAAGAGACTTTCGAATATCCTGTTAGAGAAGGGATCGAGACTTATGAAATACTGCCCGATCCGGCCGAGATAGATTTTCCCGATATCACCATGGAAGAGATGGACGATCTGGAAGGAACTTTAGATATGCTTCGCAGCATCGGAGTGATATCTTGAGATGATCTCTTTGAATACTTCATCGGTAAGGAAAAAGATAGATAGGGTTCCGCTGCCTATTTGGCTCCTAGGTTTTCTTATAATAACTGCCATATCCTTACCTATAGTTTATCTGATCGTGAGAGCGCTGGGAGCCGGCGTAGAAACGTGGGATATAATTTTCCGCTATAGAACTCTTATCACCTTTGGAAGGACCATGGCTTTGGTGATCGCAGCACCCCTTCTTTCTCTTGCTATTGCACTGCCTTTGGCTTTTTTGACCACCAGGACGGATCTGCCTTTCAGAAATGTTTGGTCGATCCTGGGTACTCTTCCACTGGTGATACCCAGTTATATCTACGCTTACGTCCTTATTTCCGCTTTCAGTCCTAGAGGTATCTTCCACGAGTTCCTAGCTTCGCCTTTAGGTATAGAGAGTTTACCGCAGATCTATGGTTTTCCTGGTGCTCTATTAAGCGTTACAGCAGTAAGCTATCCCTACCTGTTGCTTCCGTTGCAGTCCTCTTTAAAAGGCATGGACAGATCCGTTGAAGAGGCCTCTAGGAGTCTTGGTCGCGGTCATATCACGACCTTTAGAAAAGTTACCCTGCCTCTTTTACGCCCCGCCATCGCCTCAGGCGGTCTACTCATAGGTCTCTATTCACTTCGCGACTTCGGAGCCGTTTCCCTGATGAGATATGAAACTTTCACCTGGACCATTTACAACCAGTACTTCACTCCATTTGGTGGTAGGATGATCGCCGCAGCTTTGTCTTTGATACTCCTTATATTTGCTTTGTTCATACTTTACTTAGAATCGAGAACTAGGGATAAAACACGTTACTACAGCAGCGCCGAAAGCAACAGTGAGCCAGATCTTATAGAGTTGGGAAGATGGCGTTGGCCCGCACTTATCTTCTGCGCCTTAGTAGTTATCATATTTCTGATATTACCCATGGTCGTTCTGGGGTTCTGGGGGTTGAGAGGTATGTTTGATGGAGTCTCTCTCAAGATGTTTTGGGATCCCGCTTTCAATTCACTTCAAGCATCATTTTTGACGGCTTTGGTCGTAGTGTTAGCGGCTGTTCCTATAGGTATCATAACGGCTCGTTTTTCGGGAAAGATGAGCCAGATCATGGAGAAATTCACTTATCTTGGTTTTGCACTACCCGGTATAGTGATAGCTCTCGCTCTTGTATTCTTTTCAGTAGGTACGCCCCTGTACCAAACTATGTTTATCCTGATATTTGGATACATGATATTGTTTCTACCTTTAGCCCTTGGATCGATCAGGACATCAATACTGCAGATAAATCCTGCCGTAGAAGAAGCCTCTAGGAGCTTGGGAAAGAGTCCTGGACAGACTCTAAAAGAAGTGACCCTGCCGCTCTCAAAAAATGGAATATTGGCAGGAGCGGCTCTGGTATTTTTGGTCACTATGAAGGAACTTCAAGCCACGTTAATACTAAGTCCAAGGAATTTTGAGACCTTGGCCACCTCAATCTGGCATGCGACGTCTGAAGCTTTCTTTGCTAGAGCTGCAATACCAGCTCTACTTCTCATATTCTTATCTTCGGTTCCGATGATGGTATTATTGATATTTTGGCATAGGAGAGGTAATCATGAAAGGATCAGCGGTTCGTTGTGAAGGTCTAACAAAAAAATTCGGAGAAACCACTGCGGTGAATGATGTATCTTTTGAGTTGAAAGAAGGAGAGATCCTAGCCTTGGTCGGTCCAAGCGGATGCGGAAAAACCACTCTTCTGCGGCTTATAGCAGGATTCGAGTATCCTGACAAAGGTTTGGTTGAGATAGGTGAGCAGAAAATTGTAGATGAAGGAAGATACATACCTCCAGAGAAGAGAGATGTTGGGATAGTCTTTCAGGACTACGCTCTCTTTCCACATCTTTCAGTCGCTGAGAACATCTCTTACGGTCTATCCTCAGATTCTATTCAATCCAAAAAAAGATGTGCGGAGATGTTGACTCTGATAGATATGGAAGATCATGCTTCAAAGATGCCGCATGAATTGTCAGGAGGTGAACAACAGAGAGTTGCTTTAGCCCGGGCCATGGCTCCAGATCCAGAAATACTTCTTATGGATGAACCCTTCTCCAACCTCGATGCCGAACTTAGGATGAGGATACGATCAGAGGTGAAGAACATACTTAAAAGGACCGACGCGAGCGTGATATTTGTCACTCACGATCAGGATGAGGCACTGTTCATGGGTGATCGGGTCGGAGTGATGAAGGAGGCTGAACTGATACAGATAGAAGAACCCACTGAGATATTTCATTTCCCTGATCATCCCTTTGTGGCAGACTTCATCGGTACTGCCGATTTTATTTATGGAAAGATAAAGGATGAAACCACGGTCAAAACAGAGATCGGCGGACTGGCCTACCACGGTACTTTTCCTTCAGAATATACTGTGGATGTCATGATCCGCCCTGACTTCCTTGATATAGAACCTTCTCAAGAAGGCAAAGGTAAGATAAAAGACAGGATATTCAAAGGTATGCACTACCTTTATGAGATCCTTCTACCCTCCGGTTCGAAGATAAGAACTTTACAGCACCATACCGAGAGATATGAGATAGGTACCAAGGTGACCTTTAATCTGAATCCAGAGCATAAAGTTATCTGTTTCCCAAAAAGACACAAAAAGTAAATAGCGCGTGAAGATTGGCTGCTTAGGAGTGATAAAATGCTGAAAGTATTCAGATGCTGGATATGTGGGGAAACATATCTTGGAGAAGAGAAACCGACTGACTGTCCATACTGTGGAGCAGATAAAGAATTCCTGAAACCTGGCGAGGAATATGAGTTACCAGAAGTTGAGCTTACTGAAAGATCAAAAGAAAATCTCGAAGAAGCCCTGGAATTGGAAGTTGACAACGCTACCTTTTACTACTGCGCATACAACAAGGCAGACGATACCAGGACCGAAGGGATGTTCAAAAGGTTAGCGAAAGTGGAAGCTGAGCACGCCGAGGCGATCTGTCTATTTTTGGACAGGGAAGAACCAGAGATAGATAAGCACATCGAGAAGTGTTCCGAGGATTTCATAGAGAACGTGGAAGATGCACATTCTAGAGAATCTAGAGCTATAGAACATTACCGTAAGTTCGCTGAAGAGGCAGAAGAACCACGTGTTCAGGAATTCTTTGAAGCACTTGTAGAGATAGAAACGGATCACCTCGAATTGCATGAAAGCGAGCTATAAGCGGCCCGACCATATAGAAACCCCTTTCTTTTTTTAAAATCCAAAATCAGGAAAAATTTTATTAGGCTCATTTTAGATATAATAGTTTGGACAGGATCTGAAAGGTGTTAACATGCACAGGAAGATAGAAGTCAAAAAAGAGGAAAAGAAAGAAGACTCAGAAAAGCACATCCTGACCGCGAAAACATTATCAAAAGCGGCTGAAGTGAACGAAAATCTGGACCGAAGGGGGAGAGAGATACATACCATGATGAAAAAGTTGTGTCAGAACGAAAAAAACAGAATCTCGAAGGAATAGATGATTAAAAAATTAAAAAGTGAAAGATACGGGATTTTTACCCCCTAAAGATTTTTAGCCTAATTCACTACACAACATCCAGATGGATGAGTAATCTCATTCTATCTTTTCGACGTTGATCGCTCTAGGCCCCTTTTCACCCTCTTCGGTATCGAATTCTACTCGATCGCCTTCTTTGAGAGTGTTACATTCCATGCCGCTGCGATGGACGAATAAGTCCTCATCGCCTTCATCGGGCTCTACGAAACCATAGTTCTTCATATCATTGAAGAACTTAACTGTTCCTTTCATACGATTTCACCTCCTAAAGATCGGAAAGCAGTCTACCAACATGACGACCTTAATAAATCTTTTGTGATATACTCCTTCCATGAAAAATGTATCGTTCGAAAAAAGAAAAAAGTTAATAGGCATACCTTTTAGACTAGCACATGAATCTAGAAGGGATGTTCTTCCCAGAAAGCGTAGCGGTCATAGGGGCATCAAACAGAGAAGGGAAAGTAGGAAATGCTATAATGAAGTCTCTGAAAAGAAAGTACTCCGGTAGGATTTATCCTATAAATGTTAAAGAGGATAATGTTTTGGGTATCGATGCTTTCTCTTCCATCATTAATATCGAGGATGAAATTGACCTAGCTATAATAGCTCTACCGGCAAAGATAGTGCCAAAAATAGTGGAAGAATGTGGTGAAGCTGGGGTTGGGAATTTGATAATAGTCAGTGCCGGTTTCAGTGAGGCTGGCAGAGGCGATCTAGAGGAAAAGATAAAAGAAACGGTCGAAGATTATGATATGAATCTCATTGGGCCAAACTGTTTGGGTATATACAATCCCTATAATGAACTGGATACGATATTTAATCCTCCAAAGAGACAGGATAGACCAGAACCTGGTTCAGTAGCCTTTCTATCT
This sequence comes from Thermoplasmata archaeon, assembly GCA_003554965.1. Taxonomy (GTDB): domain Archaea; phylum Thermoplasmatota; class Thermoplasmata; order Halarchaeoplasmatales; family Halarchaeoplasmataceae; genus Natronoplasma. Next base: position 66,858 of record PWHR01000038.1, read on the forward strand.
CAGAGCGGAGCTTTTGGAGCAGCTACACTAGACTGGTTTTCAGAGGCAGACATCGGACTCAGCAAATTCGTGAGTTACGGAAACAGGGTAGATATCGACGAAGCTGACCTGATCGACCACCTTTCAAATGATGAAAAAACTGAATTCATAATATATTATATCGAAGGGGTCAAAGACGGGAGAAGATTTTTCGAGGCAGCTAGGAGGAGCACGAAGCCTATATTAGCTGTAAAATCGGGTAGAACAGAAGAAGGGTCCTCTGCAGCAACTTCACACACCGCTTCTTTGGCGGGAAAAGATAAGGTCTATGAGGGAGCATTTAAGCAATCTAACGTGATAAGAGCTTATGATCTAAGAGAGATGTTCAACATCGCCAAAGCTTTTTCTTTCCAACCTCTGCCGCATGGGGACAACGTAGCTATCGTCACTAACGGTGGTGGAGCAGGAGTTATGGCAACAGACGATCTCGTTGATAAAGGGCTGAATTTAGCCCGATTCACCAAAAAAACAAAGGAAGATTTCGATCATGCAGTGGAGGAGGGTATTATCCCGGAACACGCTACTTTAGATAATCCTGTAGACATAATCGGCGATGCCCCATCAGACAGGTACCAGAAATCCATAGATATCGTGCTTAAGGATGATAATGTAGATGTAGTGATCGTGGTACTCCTATTCCAGTCCCCAGCTATCGAGGAAGATATAATTGAGAAGCTAGACGGTTTGCAAGGTGAAAAACCTATAATCGCAGTAGCTCCTGGTGGCAGGTACACTCACAAGTTGACAGAAAAGATAGAAGAAAAAGGTATACCTGTATACCAAACCCCCGCTGAAGCAGTAGAAGCAGTATGGGGATTGACTAGATGCTGTCCTAAAACTTGATCAACCGTCTCTAGACTAAAAATATATAAAACATAAAATTGTCACTATTCCAGAGAAAGGTGATAGATTGGTAAAGAAAGCTATAGTGCTTGCGGCAGGTGAAGGCACAAGATTGAAACCGATAACCAATGCGATCCCTAAGGAGATCATAAGAGTTGGTAAGAATCCCGCGATAGAACACGTACTGAAGGTACTGAAAGCGGGCGGGATAAAGGATGTTTTGATAATAGTGGGCAGAAAAAAGCATGCCTTGATAGATTATCTTGGCTCCGGGGAGAGGTTAGGCTTGAAGATATATTATAGGTTGCAGGAGGAGCCTAAAGGGACTGCTCACGCGGTTTCATTGGGAGAAGATTTCATAGGCGAAGATGAAGACTTCGTGATAATGTATGGTGACAATTACATAACCCCTTACAGTGCGATGGAGGACATAGTTGACTTCCATGTAGAAAAGGATGGTGGTGGAACACTTGTTTTGCACCCAGTGGATGATCCGACAAGGTTCGGTGTTGTAGATATCGATGGAGACAAAGAGATACACGGCATGATAGAAAAACCCACGATGGAGGAGGCTCAACCTTTCAAAGTGAATGATCACTGGTTGAACATCGCCGGTCTGATGATATTGAACTCAAAGATATTTTCTTTCATAGATAGAACTGAACCTGGCAAGAAAGGTGAGATATGGCTTACTGATTCTATAGAGATGATGAGGCAGGCTGGGAACAGGATATTCGGCTACCAGTTCGACGGAAGAAGGTTCGATATAGGAACCTTCGACTCTCTGAAAGAAGCGGATGAATTGGAACTCAAAAGAAGACAGGAGAATGAGTCAGGATGAATGTAGGCGTGGTTTTAGGAACCAGACCAGAGATAATCAAGATGAGTCCTCTGATCAGGGAACTAGAAAGTAGGGGGATCGAACACGATATAATCCACAGCGGTCAGCACTACGATGAGGAAGTATCGGACATATTTTTCCAAGAGTTGGAATTGGATGAACCTGACCGTTATTTGGGTGTAGGCTCGGGGTCTCAGGGTGAGCAGACAGGTAAAGCTCTCATAAAGCTGGAAGAAACTTTTAGAGAACTAGATACAGATATTGTCTTAGTGCAAGGAGACACTAACACTGTTTTAGCCGGAGCCTTGGCCGGAGTGAAGATGGGACTAACAGTGGGCCATGTAGAAGCAGGCCTCAGGAGTTATGATTACAGGATGCCGGAAGAATACAATAGAAGATTAAGTGATCATTCATCCCACCTGCTGTTCGCGCCAACGGCGGAGAGCAAAAGAAAGCTTGTTTCTGAGTCAGTTTGGGGCGAAATCTATGTCACCGGAAACACTGTGATCGATGCCTGCATGCAGAACATGGAGATCGCAGAAAGAAAAGCCAGCTTCGATTTTGATATCCCAGAACATTTTGTACTCGTGACCGCACATCGAGCCGAAAATGTAGATGATCCAGAGGTGCAGAAAAACTTCATCCGTTCCTTCGAAGATATTGACACTCCCATGATCTATCCGATCCATCCTAGAGCAGAGGAGAGATTCAAGACGGAAGAAAATCTAGAAGAACTTAGTGAGATAGAGAACATGAACCTAGTGCCCCCTCAGGGCTATCTAGAATTCCTAGTGCTGATGAAACGATCCGAGTTCATATTGACCGATTCTGGAGGTATACAAGAAGAGGCTACTGCACCAAATATAAAGAAGAAAGTTTTCGTACTGAGAGAATCAACTGAAAGACCGGAAGCGGTCGATGCAGGATACTGCGAAGTGGTCGGAACGGAAACGGAGGCCATAATCGAGTCGGTGAGTGATTTTGATATGAAAACTTGGGATCCTAAAGGGTGTCCGTATGGAGATGGAAAGGCGGCAGAGAAGATCGTCGATGTGTTAAAAAAAGGGAGTGAGTGTGGTTTATCTTTCCGAATTTATTAGGTGAAGAAAGCTAGAAGCTGTTCCCAATAGATCATGGCCATGAATATTAAAGCAGCCACTGATATAACGGTGGCTAAAAGACCAGCTTTCGTCATCTCCGCTGTTTTAAAAAATTTACTCTGATAAACGAGTGCATTCGGAGGAGTGTTTGCCGGCAGTAAAAAGGCGAAACAGGCCGCCATCCCCGCCACTGAGGCTAGTAAAAGCTGATCGTGACCTAAATCTGAGGCTAATTCTATCGCTACAGGTACGAAAGTGCTTGAAGTGGCTGTCAAGCTGGAAAATAGAGTGATACTAAAAGCGGTAACGAAGCCGATAGCTGCTACAACAAGAAGTAATCCCGCTCCCATCAATATGATTTCCATATTGTAAGCGATCAGTTCTATCACACCGGTTTTTTCTAGTCCAGAACCTAAAGCGAGTCCCCCTCCAACTAAGATGAGAACTCCCCAACCTATCTCACTTCCTGCTTCTCTCCATCCTATAGCACCTATCTTTGGAAGTGTGAATATGAGAGAGATCAATAAAGAGGCTATATACATCCAATTATCGGCTAAAGGGGATAAAGGAGAGAGAGTATCAATAAATCCGCTAGAAAAAAAGGGTAAAATAAACGGTCCTACAGCATCAACTAACCACAGCCCGAGTGCCAATACGAAAAGGATCACGACATGTCTCTGTTCAGTGCTCAATTCACCCATCTCAGCAAGTTCCTTCTTAACTTCTTCAGTCCCTCCCTTTATCCTCTTAACTTCCGGTTCATAAATCGTGATCATAAGTTTCCAGATAAGAGGTATCAGGATCAAAACAATAGGGACCGCTCTAACGAGCCATTGTCCGAATGTAACGTTTATACCGGCGAGGTCGTTCAAAAATCCTATAGTTATAGGTACTGGTGGTGTGCCGACCGGGGTCCCCATCCCGCCTACATTCGCGATGAAGGCGATCCCGATCACCATAGCTTTGCCCATATTGGTTCCCCTAGGATTTTCCTTGGCCTTCTCCAAGATGCCTATCCCTATCGGGAGCATTATGGCTGTAGCTGCGGTGTTTGAGATCCACATCGAAAGGATCGCCGTCCCGATCATAACTCCTAGAATCAATCGACTAGTCTTCTCCCCCATAAAAGAGATGAATTTTAATCCTATCCTCCTATCGAGACCATGTTTCTTCATAGCTCCCGCGATTATGAAACCCGCGAGTAATAGAGTGTTGACGGGATGCGCGACAAAAGCGATGCCCTCGTGAAAAGGCTGGATCCGGAAAATACCCTGTAATATTATCACCATCAATGCGGTCATCGGTATCGGTATAACCTCAGTGATCCAAAATGCCGCGGCAGCGAAGGCTATGGCTATCATCAATCTAGCATCTAGAGCGAGAGATGAAAGGAAAGGAAGCTGGATTATCGAGGCTGAAGCTAGAAAAGTGATCAAAAATATCATCTTTCTTCGATCCAACTTAAACATGCTATCTTTCCTGCTTGCTCTATCAAGCCGTCCGGGGAACTCCATCGGCAGGTGATTTAAAAATACTTCGAAAGTGAACTACGTAAGTAGATATAGTGATCACCTATCGATCAATCGCACGGACGCCGCAGCTATAAACGAGATCACAGCCGGTAAAACATCGGTACTGAGATAGACGCCAGAAATGACAGGTCTATAGTCGGTCAATGGCCAAAAGATCGCATAAGTATGACCAGAAGCAGTTATCAACAACGCATCAAGAAAAAGGTGGGATACCATACCTGCAAATAATACGAGAAACAATCTCTTAGAGCCTTCTGAATTCGCATCCTCTTTGAAAAGCATCGTTAAAATCAAGACGATCAGTATTGAACCACCCAATGTGTGTATAGGGTCCCAGGAAAAAGGGATCCCCAGCAGATCCTCGATAGCATGGGATGGGATCAGAAGCCTGATCCTGACAAGATCAGGAATGGCGGCGCCCACCATCATCATGGTCACATGATGAGATTTGATCCATCTGTATTTCCATGAAAGAACTATGCCGAGGGTATACGCGACCAAAACATGGGTCAAAAGATCAGCCATGCCCTTTCCCTCCTCTATCGTTCTTTCTGATCATATCTTTTAATTCGAGATCCTCATCTCGCTTTTGGAAACTGAAAGAATCGCTGTCCCATCTCCAACTCTTGAACAAACGTACTCCTACCCAAACAGCCGCTCCCACTGAAACAGTGTACATATAGATATATCTCCAATATCCTCGAACGACCACATTTTCTGCAACAATTGTATTATTCTCATGAAGAGTTCCATAGACTGTTATCCTGTCGTTCTCATTCGCTTCTTCTTTTTCTCCCACTACTTGGAGTTCTATCTTTTCGCTACCGTATTCTATCTCTATTTTCAAAGGTTCTTCCTCGATGACTCTTCCCCCTACCTCAACTTTCCTTCCCACATGTTCTCCATAATCCTGAAGTATCTCTTCTTCACCCGGGTAATGACCTTTTTCAGGATCCGGTTCTATAGACCCGTACCAGATGAAAAAAATTAGGAGTACTAGGATGAATATGATGAGAGATATTTTCTTCAGACTAGCATTTTTAAACATCCAGACTAAAAATTATTACCTCGTATTTGGATTTACCGATTTATTTATCATCCTCGTGTTCATCCTCTTTTTTTTCTTCTTTGATATCTTTCTCTGAGTCATTTTCAACTTCATCCTTGCTGTCCCTATACCACAAGATGTAGGTTGTAGATAGAGAAATGACAAAGATCATCAACAATATAATCTGGATGATCTGTTGGAGTGAGAGTCCTCCCTCACCATCTTCTTTTTCTTCTTCTGTAGTAAAGTTCCATGTATCCGAACTGATCTTGTTTTCTTCTTTATCTTCTACCACCACGTACCATTCATAATCAGTATCTTTCTCTAACTCTCCCCAATCTATCGAGACTATTTCATCTGAACTTATATTTTTTACGCTCTCGATGTGTTCTCTATCATTTTTATCTGATCGGTAGAAAGAAACTTCCATCTCCTTGTTTTCCGGATGGGTTATATTTACACTCAAGGTCGGTGCTGTGGAAACATTCTGAGCTCCGTCCTTTGGCTTCGGATCTTCTGGTGGGCTTGGCCTTGCATCTAATACATCTATGCTTTCTCTAAAGAGTACGTGATAATTTTCGTCCCGTATCTCTATCACTTTCTCACCACTTTCTTTGAAATGATGCTCAAATGATAGTTCGTGTTCAACAATTTCAGCTGGTATATTCTCTGAATGCATTTTTTCCTCATTTATGTACAGATAAACCTCATGAGACTTTTCCTCTTGGTTCATCAACACCGCTTCGATTAAGGCAGGTTCCATCCTATAGATATTTTCTGATATGTCTAGTGATTTTGGTTCTATCGTCATCTCATCTACGATCCTCACTTTTTCTTCATCCTCTCCTATATTAACTATGAATACTCCTTCATCAGAAAACTGATGATTTTTCTCAATAGTTGTAGTCTCATCCCCCTCTAGAACTTCCTCCCAGGATCTTATCTGGTAGCCTTCTTCATCTTTTATCTCTAATTCGACCTTTTGATACGTCGAAAGATCGTTCTCGATCTCCGCCGTTATCGAAACACTTCGGCCGGCTTCACTGTAGATAGGATCTACATCTAATGTTTTAACTTCGATTTTTTCATTTAGAGGATATGTTCCAAAGTTCCAAGTATCTGATTTCGCACTGTTCTCACCATCATCTGCTACTGCATACCAATCATATCTCTCACCATATTCCAACTCATCCCATGTCACTATAGCTCTTTCACCGGATTCTATCCCTTCAACTTTACCGATCTCGTTGTCATCGTTAGCACAATAAAAAATTACATCCATAACTTTATTATCTGCATGACTGACGTTCACACTCAATTCTTGGGATGAAGAGGCAAACTCAAAACCATCTTCTGGACTCGGGTCATATGGATTTTCGGGACCTATCTGCTTTTGAACAGTCTCAAATGACCATGCTCTCGAGGTTGTTTTATCCGACTTATCTTCCACTTCTACATACCATCTATAGGTCTCGCCTAGAGAAAGATCCTCCACTTTTATGCTCGCGGCGTCTCCACTTTCGACCTCATTATCCTTTCCAAGAAGATCGCCATCTTCACGATAAAATCTTACTTCCATCGGGCTTTTTCCGTCATTGAATGCCTCGACTTGCAGAGTCGTATCCGGGCTCACATCTGTTTCACCCTTTTCAGGGGAAAATAATTGAACAGTAGGGCTTTGCTGAGAAGCGACGACCGAGACCTCCACAGAATCTTCCACCTGATTACCAGCGTTGTCGATCGCTTTTACGGTCAGTGTATGTTCTCCATCGGTGAGAGGATCAAAGGTATGGTTCATCACACTGGAACTACTCGCCAAATAGAGCCACTCTTCTCGAATATCGCTCTTAACCTTGTAATGAGATATCCCTGAGTACTCATCCTCAGCATACCACTGTAGGAAGACGTTAGAAGTCACCTCGGATCCTTCTTTTGGCCTAATTATCTCAAGGGAAGGTGGATCTGTATCTTTGACCTCTATGTTTCTTATGACTTCGTTTTTATCCTCATTCCCTTCTCTATCTTCAGCTCTCACAGCGAACTTATGTTCACCTATCTCTTCCACTGATATATCAGCCCATGTTTCCTCAGTAGTTTCTATAGTATCCTCAAAACACATATCTCCTTCTTCCACATGATATATATTGTAAGTTATAGGTTCAGAATGATCTGTGGCAGGAAGCCATTCTAGGGAGACTCGTTTTTCAGAATGATCTGAAACATAAAGGGATCTAAGCCCGTCAAACTCCGGTGGTCTTTCGTCCTCTAGCTCTATAGTTTTGACATCAGTTTCGTTGTTTTCTAAACCTAATGAATTAACCGCTGTGACTTTGATCCTGTGCTCGGATCGAGGCTCCAAGTCTCTCAGTACGATGGAATCGTTTTTTGTGCTTTTTCTCCAATTAGAATGATCGAAGTCCTCTACTTCTTTTGCGACGTGCACACGGTAAGTTATCGGTTTTGAGAAGTCTTCAGCAACATTCCACTCCAGTTCTACAGAGTTGTTAGAGAGAATCGTATATTCACTTATACCTTCAAAATCAGGTGGATTCACGTCCTTCACGTTTATCTTTTCTTCCTGATAAGCCCTTGCTCCTGTCTGATTATGGGTCACCTTCAAAATAACATCATGGTGACCTACCTCTTCGAATACGTACTCAACGTTCTGTCCATATCTCTTTTCCTCTCCAAAGATCCATGTCCAGTTGAGGTCAGTTGATGTACTGGACCCGTAAAAGCTGGTCTCCTCGCCTAGTACAGGAGATTCGGAGTAAGAGAAGTTTACGTATGGAGGTACTGATTGCGTAGTCACCTTCCTTCTTCTATCAAAATCTGGAAATGGGGTCGAGAATATCTCTATGATCGAAGCATCAGGGAGATAATTCTGAAAGAGTCTAAAATCATCAAGGACTATGCTTTCAAGATATTCTGCTATCTTCAAAGGCGAAGAACTCGAATTCAACGGCTCCATTTCTTTTAATTTAAAAGAATCAGTATAGTTCCAAAGATCCTCGTCACTGCTGATATTTACATCTCTGTTCGCGAGGGTTATATTGAGATATGATAGTTTTTCGTCTACCCGCTCGTAGCGGACACCGATGAAAAACCATTCATCGAACTCTACATCCTCAGCATGGGTGGTTACTGTCCGTGTATCATCATTCCAGAGTTTTACAGATAATTCATCCTCCTCAAAACTCACTTGCCAAGAACCGTTTTTCTGGAACAGTTCGCCTTCAACCGGATCATCTTTTAATTTTATCAAAGAAGATAATGAGAATTCTTCACTATCATCAGTGACGTTCAGACTCGAACAGCTAGGGACTCTCATCATACCTGATGATCCTTCTGATGATCCTTCGAATCCCGCATAATTCCCGTGGGTGCGCATCTCTCCATCATGGTCTTTTATCGAATAGTTCTCTTTCAATAAGGCAGTATTTTCATTTTTGCTTTCATCTGAAACTTTGTTGGAATCAACACGGTTAAAATCGTAATGTGCTGCCTGCCATTTCTCGATGACTTCTTCTTTTTCCACATAGATCATCCTAGGTTCTTCGATTGAAAAATCGTTATCGAGCTCTCCATGTGAATACTCATCCTCTATTGAGATATATCTCAAATATCCCCAGCCGTCTCCTTTATTTTCAATTATCATAGGGGTCGCAGTTTCGCCTGTTTGAAAGGTGTAGAATTTTCCAGTATCGTTTTCATGAAAGGATAAACAGGATATCGTCCTTCCAGAGAAAACGGTTTCATTCTCTAATACAGTCCATACTCTCTGTCCATCAGTTTCTACTTCTGCTCTTTTCAGTGAGCTGTGATCTTCTATCCACGAAACTGCGAGATCATCTTCATGCTTGGAAAGGACTACCTCAGAGATGGTATCTACAGTTTCTCTGACAATATACATTTCACTTTCCTTTAAATGGTCGTTAGAGGCCTCTATATCGACGATCACAGTTTCGTTGTAGCAATCTTCTTCCCCACCATCTTCGAATTCAACATTTCTTATAAAAGAAAGAGCTATATTTTCATTATTAGATATCACTGAAGGTGAGGAAGTGGCTGACATCCTTTCTTCAGTATGCCATACTTCCTCGACGCCTCTATTTTCTTGGGAAAAATCTCCCCTGATCAAACCGATGGTCCCCTCCGTGGTTGATCCTGTCTCAAAAATATCGAAGCCCACTTCTCCTCCTCTATATGAGATGTGAAACTCCTCGTCGTTCAAGCAGACATCATAATTGTTTATAGGCCCATCTTCATAAGAGTAGTTCAAGATCGGACTGGACCATCCTTCTGTTGGAGACCATGTTCTAGCCTTTATGGAGCTTTTCTCAAAAAAATCTTCACTGCAAGTTTCTTCGCCTATCTTTTCATCCACACCCATATAAAAAATGATCATCTCCTCACCGTTTCTCTTCATCAACTGGGGATCATATACCGATGCAGGCACGTCTTGGATGACTGATCTTTCTCCCCAACCATCTTCATCATAGACACGGGTATGTAGATCAGAAGTTGCGTCGCTGTTCGAAGTGGAGATCTCGCTCCATACAGCCATACCTGCTTCATCGTTCAAAAATGCAATCTCTGGATCGGAATCTGGAGACACGTAATCTCCCAGCCTGACGACTCCTTCGGGAGTATTATCTTCTAGCTCTGTTTCGAACTCATCACTTACTCCATCCTGTCTTGTGAAGAGTCTATCTGTACTGAACACTTCTCTTTTTTTCATATCTTCTATATCTCTTGTCCTCTGGACTATATCAGAATCGATATCCACGCTGAAGAGAGGCCACGACTCAGATCTTTCCCAAAGTCCCCAGAGCGCCTCTGCCGTTACTTCGAATTCCCCATTTAAGTCTAGACCCCTTTCCATAGAAGGTATTTCGATACCTATATCGAGTTCACATATTAGTTTACCCTCTATTCTAGCTAATCCTGCACCTGCTTCTGCATAGGGCCCTCCACCGAATTCGATCTCCATATCAATAGGAACATCCCCATCGGGAAGTTCTGGGTTGACCCTTTCTTCTCCATGGTCGTAGGAGAGGGAGCCTATCTCGAATTCTACCTCCATACCGCTTTCTATTCCAGCCGTCAGTCCCGCCTCTCCGATCCCTATAGATTTTAGAGGTATGTCTATACTGATCTCGCTCTCGAATTCTAGTTCTAAACTACCTTCCGTTTTGATCTCTAAATCATTCGGATCGACGATCATATCTAGATGTAAATTGATTGAGGTTCCGATCTCAGATTCTCCACTGTAATCCAATGTATTACCAAAATCACTTTTAAACTCTCCAGAGCCCATATGATCTTCAGCTACATCCGTAGTGAAGCTCAATAATCTGGTCTCGACAGTGTTTTCATTATCGATGATCAACTCTTGATCTGGCCAGGCCTCAAGTTCGAATCCGTATGCTCCTCCAAAAAAGTCCGCGAGCTTATTTATGTTTGAATCGAGTATGGAAGAGATGTTTATCATATCAAGGGCCTCATCAGCCTGAACGTCCGGTTCATACTCCAGCTCCCATCCAGTGTAACGCTCCTCGTCTCTTTCATTCTCTATAGTCAATTCTCCGGAATGTTCCATCATATGATATGCCCAATCGGGCATATCCATGATGTTCACTTCTTTCTCGTTATCATATATTGTTTCATCTTGATCAGAGTCGAATGGATTTTCGTATGAATTCCTATGTTCGTTATAGAGCAACGGCTCGGCCTTGACTTCACAGTCTTTCTCTGCATCACTGACTTTCATGGTCCGATTCCAGAAAGCTACATCTTCTTCGGTATGATCTATTTTTGGTCTTTCAGTGAGATCGTTATCTCCGATCGATTGGTTTTCAAGACTTGGAGAGGTAAAATTTATCGCCCTATACGGCAGATCTTCGTGCCCCTTAAATACATAAGTATTTTTCAGCTCATTTTCATCGGACAATATCGGTAGAAGATCATCTGGGATATGGAAAAAGACCTCATTTGAGTCTTCTATCTCGTAGGTGGAGGTCAGTCCATATCGACCCAGAACCCAAGCGCTCTGGAGACTCCTCCTTTTTACACCCTGATACTCTAGTTCTAACATCACGCTTTTTAGCCCTACATCCTCGTATTTTTCCGTAACATCTATAGCGCCCGTTCTTTTTGAATCCCATTGTGTGCCTTCACTCTCATTGTATGCGAGATCCCATCTTATCTCAAATTCCTCCTTATTTGGTTCTTCATCCTCTTCCACAAATGGAAAGAATTCTTTGATCTCGTACGAGTTAGTTTTAGCACCGGTCATCTCATATTCGAAGTACTTAGCTCTCGTTCTAAGAACGGTTGACTTCTCTCCTTCCCCCTTTCTGTTCACCGCCGTGATCTTATAGAGATGATCTTCAGTTTCATTATCTTCAGATATCTGATCTTTGTAGGTATTTGAAGGTGATGTATGATTTTCCTCTAAAAGCTCGAATCCTCCTAGTCCTTCCCTTTTCCTGTATATATTATACCCATCGATCCCGTCCTTCTCGGAGTAAAGACCGTCAAAGATCGGTTCATCCCATTCTAAGATGACATCGCCATATTTCGAATGAGTCTCAAAATTTTGTGGAGGAAATGGAGTTCTATTCTCCAGGAGAATACGACCATACAAAAGGTCCTCATTGGTTTTATCATGGTAACTCAGATGTGCCTCCATCCCCATATCCCCTATCTTAAGAGAAGTGTGAGTCCCTACCCTATCAGTAGAATCCACCTCTTTGATCGTCCATCCACCTTCTTTTTCCCTCCATGCCAATCTAAGATTTTCTTCATCCCAACGATGGTAACTGATCACCGGCTTTCCCTCTCCGGTCAGATCGATGGATGTATGCGTCCCGACAAAATCTGTTTGAGGGTCTACCTCCTCGATCTTCCAAGTTCCATCAACATTGGTGATATATTTTAGACTGTAATCCTCATTTGTCCATTCATAGCATGATATATGTGGATGGTCATCTTTATCTAGGACCAATGAAGCATGTCTACCTATCCGTAAATTTTCTGCATCGATAAACTCATTCGACCATCCATCATCTCCTCTGTAGGAGTATATTAAATCCGTATTATACCATCCATGATGAGCTATTTTAGGTTCATCATCTGAATCTAGGTCGATAGAGCTGTAAAGGCCAACTCCTTCACCTTTTCCTGTCATGACTTCTTCGGAATTCCAGCTGCTCTGAGAGGCTTTAGCATACATCAAGGCACCTATCTCTTCATCGTGATAACTTATATGGGGTGTTCCAGAATCATCTAAAGTCAGTGAAGCGTCCTTCCCGACTCCTCCTGAGTCCACGGTTTCGGTTTCGATGATGACGTTCTCATCAGATTCGGACCATAGAGCGTACCGCAACCGTTTCTCAGAAGAATCATAATAGGCTATGTGTGCTTTGATTGTCTCGTCTCCTCTTTTTTCCACCTGCATGGAAGAATACTCTCCGCACTCACCGTCGTCTACAGTCCAGACCTCCCAGTCCTCGGCACCAGAATGAAGCCCATTCCTTGCTAACCTTAACGATCCATCTTCGCTGGAGTGATAGGCTATATACCGATGCTCATCTGATATATCTATAGAGGTGTGTTCACCTGTTCCTTTCCTATCATCTACATCTTCCAAGATAAGTCTTTCTTCTTCTATCATATCTTTTTCTTCGCTCAGAGTTGACTTTTTTTCGTCCATTTCCCCGTACTCCTTCTCTCCCCCATTGATCGCTACCGTGAAGATGGAGAAAATAAGTAGAGCGATCACTGCAAAAGTAATGTAGGTCTTCGATTTTTTATATATATCCTCTTCCCTATACATCCTAAAACAAAGGCGGAGATGAAAACACATAAATAAGTATTATGGTTTATATAACTAGAACTATAACTTATCCTCATCAAAAATTTAATAAAGATAAATTGGTTTTTATTTTCATGATAGGTCTGATACCACTATTTGCTGCTGGATTTCTAGTTCTAGTCTTGGTCATCCTGATAGTTTGGAAGTTGATAAAATTGATGATGGTGGTGCTTTTGCTAAGCATATTGCTATTGATATTATGGTATTTTGGCCCTCTTGAGGATCTGATCTTCAGCCTTGGTCCAATTTTTTCAATTTAAGTTCTAGCACCTTGTTGGTGAATGAAAGATCCTCGATATGATCTTTTTTTACTTCAGATGGTAGTTCCACAATCCTGTCCATCAGCCCTTGAGCGGTCCTCGCTTTCAATACCACTGACTGAGGATTTACGTCTATTGTGAGATCTTCTTCTTTTTCTAATTCTGGAAGTTCTAACACAATACTTAGATGAGTATCGGATTCGGAGAAATCGATAGATCCTTCCCCGATCTTACTTTCAAAAATCCTGTCTACTTGCTCTATATCTGCCTTTTGGACCGCTAGAACATCTATGAGATCATCCGTCATGAATATTTCAGAATCGGTCCTCAATGCGAGAGCTAAGCCATCACTCGGTCTAATATCGTAATTGAAGACCTTATCTTCTTTCTTTAATTTCAATTCAGCGATCATGGTGGATCCCATCAGTCCATAGATAACGATGCTCTCTATCTCGATCCCCTGTCCTCTCAATATAGTGACAATCAGATCGTGTGTGAGAGGCCTGAAAAATTCTCTATTCATCAAAGCCAATTGTATCGATCTACCCTGTTCTGTGGAAACCTGTATCGGAACGTACCTGTCCATTCCAGGATCTAACAAAACAGTAGCTCCTCTTTCAGAATCGAATACATTGAACACTTCGCATGCTGTCAGTTCTTCCTCCATATCGATTGATTAGAATGTTCTTAGGTCTACTTTAACTTTTTGACCAATGCTTAATATAACTATGGAAAAGCTAATAGGTAAAGAAGTATTATAGCATAGGGTGGAAATAAGATGGATATAGTATCATTGATCGGCGTACTGGTCTTCGCGATATCCTTTTGGGGTTATCATTATATTTATTTGATAATCACTGAAAGGAAGGGTCTTGAAACAAAGAAATGCCGGGTAGATAACGCGATACATTCTTGGTTCCGCTCAGCGTTGGAGAAACAAGATCAGCTTTTAACGGTACACCAGACTAGGAATATAATAATGGCTATCACTTTCCTCGCAACTACTGTTGTGGTTTTACTAGGCTTTCTTTTCGGTTTTTCCACTCTAGGTGTGGAGGACCCACCAGGAGATCTTCTTCTTGAAGGAACCCCATTCTGGTTGACGGTGATCACTTTGATATTCTCGTTCTTCAATCTTTTACTCTCTCTCCGTCATTTTATAAGGATAACTTACCTGATAAATACGGAACCCGAGGCTCTTGAGACGATCACAGGGGAATCTCCACAAGATTATCTTAGCGGTCTATTCATCAGGGGAAATGATCAGTACACCATAGGGAGGAGAGGCGTGGTTTATGCTATAGTGGTCCTAATATGGTATCTAAACGTCTGGGCTTTCATCGTCTCGACAATACTTGTCACATTGATATTTGCGCTCCATAATGACATATGAAAATAGGACGATAAAGGGCCTAGTCATCAAAAGACTTGTATTCCTTACACTCCTGGCAGTACCATCTTCTATATTCTGAGAGCCACTTTACTTCACCGTCGCAATCAGGGCAGGGCTTAGTTTCTTCATCTTCTTCAAAAGATTCCTCTTCCCCCAGCTCTTCCTCCTCTTGTTTTTCAGTCCTTGACTCGTCGGTTAGAGATTCTAACCTCGATCCCTGAGAAGTCCCTGTTTTTTCTTCAGAAGATACAGTTTTCTTCTTGAGCATCGGTATTTTTTTAGTTTTTTCTTGTTTAGTATCTTTTACTGAGATCTCGATCTGCTTGAATGGGCTTAAGATAGTTCCCATTAGTCCAAGGATCAACACGCTGATTATTCCCCATGCAGAAAGCGAGGCAAAACTCATTATGCTGATATCTTCAAGCAGAGATCCGAATGTCGGTTCGATCTCGAGTAATGTGCCGATCATTGGGGTGATATAATGAGTGAAAAGGATGAAAATTATTGAACCGCCTAATGCGATCAAACTCGAATGTTTCACTTGATTCTTAGATATCGTTGCGGGAATGAATATACCTATGGCAAAGCCAACAAAAGGGGCAAAAAAAGTAGGTCTGATGATATCCTGTCTCACAGAGGATTCTCCAAAATATCCTAATATAAGTGCATAGATCACGAATATTATGGCTATTATTGTATATGAAAGCAATCCAAATTTGTAAATCTTCTTTTCAGACTCCTCCATCGATTGCACCATATCCAAATTTTCTCTCTTTTTATTTATGTTTGACGCTTATTTATCAATGGTTTGACTCCTGATCACTTATAGGAGTAAGGCAATAATTTTTCAAAAGCCTAGAGTATCCTGAACATCACCCATGGTAGACATCCTTTCCTCTCTTCTCGTGTAGTCCTTTTTGTAGACTGGGCTGACACCTTTTTTGATTCCTGTTCCTTCATCCTTGAAGACTTTCCAGTGCCAAATTCTGAGAACATGATCCATACAGATATATACTTCTTCCAGATTGATATATGTCCATTCGATATATCCTATCATCTCTTTTTTTTCTATCTTCTCTTCGACCTCTCGTTCTTCTTCTGGCATAGCTTTCCATTTGATCTGATCTGCAGGTGCCTGGTATACTTCCTTAAGTACCATTGTATTGCTGTCGAACTCTACTAAATCCCCAAGAAAAGCAAGTTCGTCATCCATAACTACTAGGATCTTTTTGTTTTTTAAACCTTTTAGTTTTTTCTCTAACAGATCTCCCAACATTTATTTTCACCACATAATATACAGTGATATCTTAATATATATAACTTAGGGCATTGTGATCGAATCAAATTTTTGATCTTTTGTGAAGAAAAATAGTTCCTCAAGCTGACTATTTTATATCGGTGGTCCTACCTTTCATCACCATAGTCTCCATACAGTTATGCCTGTTTAAATGTATATACATCGTTGAGATGGAGGAAGGGATATTGGTGATTCTACAGTGCCAAGATACTCATGCAGGATATTCCCATTTCAATGTATAGAAGAGCCTCCATTGACCCCTATCACTTCACCGTTAACGTAATCCCCCATATCGGAAGCTAAGTATAAACAGGCGTAAGCTATATCTTCAGGTTCCCCTAACCTCTTCACGGGTATACTCTCGGCTCTTCTTTTCTTTTTCTCCTCTGAATAACCTCCGATAATATCCGTCTCAATGGTCCCTGGTGCTATACCGTTCACCGTTATGCCTTCAGGACCTAGTTCTAGAGCCAAAGCCCTTGTCAATCCTAGTAGTGCGGCCTTGCTCACTACATAAGAGACTCCATGATCCGATCCCTTGAAGGCCAGTTGAGAGGACATATTGATTATCTTTCCGGATGAAGATTCTTTTAAATACGGAAGAGAGAATTTACAAAGCATGAAGGCACCTCTCGTGTTGACCGACATTATCTCGTCAAAATCTTCTATTAATGTTTCCTCCAGATCCTTCCGTTTGTAGATTCCAGCATTGTTAACCAATATGTCGAGTCCTCCGAATTCATCGATGAATTTTTCCAACATCTTCCGGCAGTCTTTTTCTCTAGATACGTCTCCTTTCAACAGGATGCCCTCAGAATGATCTCTCACTTTTTCTAGAACTTGCTCCGCTTCCTTTTCGCTAGAATGGTAATTTATCCCCACTGAAGCCCCAGATTCAGCGAACTTTTCTGCGATCGCTCTTCCTATCCCTCTTGACGCTCCGGTTACTAAAGCCTTTCTTCCTTCCAACATCATCGATCACAGCTTTGTATAAAAATAACTAGTAAAAAGAGTTTTGATGAGAGCATAAAAAGGTTTATTATCGGAGAAGCCATCATCAGTCAAAATGAATCTGCAAGAAAGAGTTGGGTATGCACACAGTAGAAGTTCTAGATCGGAAAAGAAAGATCTGGTGGCACATTGGAGGGAAAAAGAACCACTAGATAAAGGCTCCGATCCAGTAGAGGCCTTTTCTCTAATCTTTAGAACTAGAGGATGTTTTTGGTCTTACGATTCAGGATGCACTATGTGCGGATATTATACCGACACCAACCCAAAGATAGAGAGAGAATATATAGAGGACCAGCTTGAAAAAGCCCGTTCGGAGTATTCACAGGAAGATATCGTCAAGATATATACCTCTGGAAGCTTTCTAGATGAAAGTGAGATACCAGAGGAGTTAGCTTTGAAGATACTCGATAGTTTCGACGCGAAGAAGATAGTAGTGGAGAGTCGACCTGAATTCATAGAACCAAAAAAAATCAAACTATATTCCGATAGAGTCGAAGAATTGGAAGTTGCTATAGGACTCGAATCTACGAACGATTTCGTATTGGAAAACAGCATAAACAAAGGTTTTACTTTTCAAGATTATAGGGAAACGGTGGAGAGTTTAACTGATATTTCTATAAGGACCTATCTTTTGCTGAAGCCTCCGTTTTTACTCGAAAAAGAAGCCATCGATGATGTGGTAAGCTCGATAAAGACTATCGAGCACTTAACCGACGTGGTTTCATTGAATCCCGTGAACGTTCAAAGAGGAAGCTTATTAGAAAAATTGTGGAAGAAAAAGCTATATCGTCCTCCGTGGATCTGGTCTATAGGGGAAGTGATCTCAAGGTCAAAAACAACTGAAAACTTGTTGGTAGTTTCCGAAGCAGGGGTGAGTTCCAAAAGAGGAGCGCATAACTGCGGCAAGTGTGATGAAGAGTTGAAATCGATAATAAATCGGTTCAATCTGTCTCAAGATAATTCTCTCTTCTCTAACTTACCTGAATGCAGCTGTAAAGAAAGGTGGAAAAAAGAATCAAAGATAGAACCTTTCCTGTTTTTCAGAGGTACTCCTCAACTTCTACGCCACCGATACACTGGAGATCTCTGAATGCCGCATCATTATCTTTCTAGCGATCGATAGATTTCTTCCTTTTTTCCCTATCGCTCTTGCCTTGTTTTCGGGCGCGACTTCTACTGTACCGTGTATCACACCGTCCTTCTCTTCGATCTCCACATCTTTCACGTCATAGCTATAGAATATGTTTTCCAGCAATTCTTTCGGTTCGTCACTGTATTCAATTATATGAACGTTCCTGTCTATAGAATCACTTACCTTTGTAACATTTTTTCCTCCCTTGCCGATAGCTTTTTCTATAGAGCCATTTTCCACCAAAAATATTACTTTTTCGGGTATATCCACACAGTCTACTACATCAGTATCGGTGATCTCTTCGAACAGGGATATGTATCTTAATGTTTTTTCATTAAAAGTAACGTCTTCAACGCTTTCTTTCATATTTATTCCGCCCTTACAGAAAGGATGTTCGAATCACCTGGATCTAAAATAGATATAACAGAAGCTGCAAATGGTTTTCCCGCCGAAGAACCTAACGACTGGTTGTTGCCTTCAAATTGATAAACAGGCACACCTTTGTACTCATCAACGTCTTTCATCTCCTTTTCCGGACAGTTCGAAGCCACGATCAATAATTTACACTCATCTTCCTTTACGTCTTTTTTAGCCTCTTTGACACCAAAGTCTACCTCTCCTGTGTTTGCGGCGACCCTTATTTCTCTCTTCAAATCCATATTTGATTCCTCCTTTATTCGTTTAGATCTTATATTTCCTCTGACTTTCTATCATGCCACTGGTATTTATGATTTTGTGAACAAAACTTACTCGTTCAATCATCTTTACCTGTCTTGCCAGTGTATTTCAACTTAACGGCCCCTGTACCTTGGGTTATAGGCTGCCCAACGATCACGTTTTCCGCAACTCCATCCAGTTGGTCCTCCTCACCCAGTATCGCTGCTCTCAGAAGATGCTGGCTGGTTATCTCAAAAGCGGCTCTCGCTAGCACACTAGTCTTCCTACCGGAAACTCCGTGTCGTCCTATTGCGTTGAGTTCTCCTTCGTTTGTCATGACGTCAGCGACCAGCATTATATGCCGTATATCGACTTCTAGTCCCTGTTCGTCTAGAGTATTCTTAGCCTCGTGTATAACTGACTTTCTAGCAGCTTCTATGCCGAGAACCTCATATATCTCATTAGGACTGTTAGTCGTGGTCTTTTCTATATCTACACCTTCCATCTTCAGTGCTCCTTTTAGGTTAGAACCTTCGGTATATATGACGAATTCATCTTTGTCTTTTCTGATAACGCCTCTCTCTACTCCTTTCAATCCTTTGACCTTCGTCTCTTTTGCTTCTTCCACTATCTCATAAAGAAGACTGAATTTTCCCTCTTCCACTTCTATCTTTACAATGTTTCCATCCGTTGATACATCCCCTTGGATTCCTCTTTTTTTGCTCAGTCTTTTTTTGATCTCCTCGATCTCTATGTTATCTTTCTTCATCCTTTCTTTGTCAGGGGTGATCGTGACACAAGTCTCTCCTATATCTATCTCTACGTCAGCTATCTCTTTCAACCTGGTGATCTCTAGTTTAGAGGCGAGTTTTTTTGCTTCTTCCCTATCGTCTTTGATGTCGTCTTCGAGATGGACCTCCATAGAGGGAGTGCTCGGCACTTTTCTCGCGTCGACGATCTCGATCATCCTAGGCAGGCCTTGAGTCACGCCTATCTCGGCGACCCCTGCATGGTGGAATGTTCTCATGGTCATCTGAGTACCCGGTTCACCGATCGATTGAGCACCGACTATGCCTACGGATTCTTTGGGATCGATCTTTCTTTGTTGGTACCTTTCATTTACCATCTCTAAAAGGTCTTCGTATTCATCCTCGGATATGTCATTTACCTCTATACTCTTTGCTACTTTTTTGATCACTGAAGTAGGAAGATCGTATCCCTTTTCTTCGTTAAGCTCGTTGAATTCTAGTGCTGTACCTTCGAGTTCTTCAAATTTTTCTTCGTAAGCCTCTTTTAGCCTCTCCATCCCTAGCTCTTCATCCTCTTCTTTCTTCTTTTTCTTCCCGCCTTTCTTCTTTTTTTTCCTTTTACTCTTTTTACCTACTTTTTTCGCGACCCCTTTTGCTTTTTCCTTGGATAGAAATTCTGTTAGATCATCCTGGGATGCCTCTTTGACATCACCTAGCAGAAGACCTTCATCTGCCAGTTTTTGAGCCGTTTCTTCATCAACGCCTCTTCGCATCAATGCGTTGATCGTATCTTTTTTAGCCATCAGTTACCCCTCCTTTTTTTGAAATCACGTATAAGATCATCCATGTCCAATGCATCTCCTCTCTTACTCCTCATCGGATCGATTCCGTCTTCACCATATTTAAACTGGATTATGGTATCGGCGGTGTTCCTAACAGTTCCGTCATCCATCACCATCAGATCTTCAAGGGCGTTGATCAATCTTCTCTGCATATACCCTGAACGACTTGTTCTAACCGCTGTATCGACCAGTCCTTCCCTTCCACCCATGCTGTGGAAGAAGAACTCTAAAGGATCCAATCCATCTTTATAAGAAGATGTGACGAAACCCTTTGATTTAGCTCCCAGTTCTTTAGGTTTAAAGTGAGACAGCGTTCTATCTTCGAACCCTCTGCTTGGTCTTTCTCCTCTAATAGCCTGCTGTCCTATAGCTCCAGCCATCTGGGTGAGGTTTAACATGCTCGCCCGGGCTCCAGTCTTAGCCATAACCACGGCATTATTGCTCAACCCGAGGTGCTTACTAGCTATTTTACCGGCTTCGTCTCTAGCTTTACCGAGCTCCTTCATTATTTTAACCTCTAAAGTTTCCTCTGGTCCTCTTCCAGGTAGTTCCTCAAGTTCCCCGGACCTATAAGCATCTATCATATCTCTTACTTTCTTTTCAGCTTTCTTCATTATCGAGTTTATCTGCCTCTCAGCTTTTTCCGGAATCTCCTCGTCATCTATAGATGTAGTGAATCCTCTAAGAGTTATGACACCTAATGCTATGGTGGTTATCTGATCTATGAATCTTCTAGCTTCGTCCGTACTGTAATCTCTAGCTAGTTTATCTACGATCTCACCAGTAAAGGCGCTAACAGCGTTCTCATCGATAGTACCGGTTACGAGTTCACCGTCCTCGATGATGACATAAGCATCGTTGTCGCATTCTGCTTTATCACAAGTGCTGCATTTCTCACATATTGAGGCTCTGAATTCGATGTTGAAGCCATCAGGTAAGAAATAGCTGAATATATCTTTGCCTCTCCATACTTTTTCTCCATCTTCTACTATAGGCTCCGGAAATCTTTCGGTCTTGATATTGGAAAATATACTCACGACTTCTTTTCGAGTGAAATGAGGGTTTTTATATGTCAGGAAGAAAAGTCCACTGATATGATCTTGTATAGCTCCGATGATAGGGCCTCCAAACCTTGGAGATAATATATGTTCTTGGACCCTCATCAATACTTTAGCTTCGGCCCTTGCTTCTTCACTCTGAAGCACATGGAGATTCATCTCGTCTCCGTCAAAGTCCGCATTATAGGGCGGGCAAACAGCCAAGTTTAACCTGAAGGTTTTTCCCGGCACGATCTTGACCTCATGGGCCATCATGGACATCCGGTGCAGAGAGGGCTGACGATTGAAAAGTACTATATCGCCCTCTTTCAGTTCTCTCTCTATAGTGAAGCCGGGTTCAACTTTTTCGGCCACGGTTTCTGAATTCTTTTCAGTCACCTTGATCCTTCTTCCGTCGGGCCTTATCATATAATTAGCTCCGGGAAGATATCTATCATCTTCAGTGGTCGGTGAAGGTCCTCTGCTGACTATCTTTTTTGCATATTCGAGATTCGCTGGTGTTACTTTGAGAGGGACAGTCAACTCCCTAGCCGCCTTTCTAGGCACGCCGACCTCATTTATAGAAACCCATGGGTCTGGAGATATGACCGTTCTTGATGAAAAGTTCACTCTTTTACCGCTGAGGTTTTGTCTGAATCGTCCCTCTTTTCCTTTCAATCTTTGGATAAGAGTTTTTAAAGTTCTTCCACTCCTATGGCGGGCGGGAGGTATACCTGATGTTTGATTGTCGAAGTACGTTGTCACATGATACTGCAGAAGGTCCCAAAGATCTTCGACGATGAGTTGGGGAGAACCTACATCTCTGTTCTCTCTCAATCTTTGATTTATCCTGAGTATATCTACTAGTTTATGGGTAAGATCGTCTTCTGAGCGATCACCTGACTCGAGAGTAATAGAGGGTCTCACAGTAACAGGTGGGACGAGAAGGACTTTCAATACCATGTATTCAGGACGAGTGACGTCAGGATTTATGCCTAAAACCCACAGATCATTGTCTGGTATCCTTTCAAGCCTAGCTCTCACTTCCTTTGGGGTCAACTTGGTATTCTCTTCTCTAAAAGTGGTCGGTTTATCGAGTTCTATCTTTCTCTGCTCAGTTTTACAGTGAGGACATCTTTCGTTCTTCCTAGCCTCCTTAGAAACATCTTTTGCAAAACTTCGTATATCTATGGGGCTAGCACCCATATTTCTCATCTCTTCCATCCTGTCTAAGTATTCCGTAACATTTTCTTCTTCTAACAGGATACGGCCGCACTCGCTACAGGTAGACCGAAGAAGCTTTTTTATCTCTTTCACGTAACCGATATGGATAACGGGCATCGCCAACTCTATATGTCCAAAATGTCCTGAACATTCATCCACTCTTCCACCACATGTCTTACATCTCAATCCCGGCTCGATCACACCTAGGTGGGTATCCATCAACCCCATTTCGACCGGAAATCCGTCATCGTCGTAAGTATCAGGAGTTATAATCTTCGTGGCTGAAAGATCTCTCTTCTCTTCGGGAGACATGTAAGCGAATTGGATACCTCCTATCCTTTTAGAGATACTTCTATTTCGGGTCATTTTTGATCCTCCACTCTAAGTCTCATGGTAACTCCAAGTGATCTCAACTCATCCATCAATAATTTGAAGGCGAAACTAGTCTGTATCTGATGCACGTCGGATTTTTCTCCACAGACAGGACATCTGAGTTCACCGTTGCTGTCCAATATGGCTATGTGACCGCAGTCCGGATTACCGCAGACGTATTCAGTGGTACCGTCAGATTGATCCAACAATCTGTCTTTTATGACCATCGCAGCTCCGTGACCTATCAAACAATCTCTTTCCATCTCTCCAAACCTTAATCCTCCCTTCCGTGATCGACCTTCGGTAGGCTGTCTCGTCAATATTTGAACAGGCCCTCTCGATCTCATATGAAGTTTGCCGGAAACCATGTGGTGAAGCTTTTGATAATAGATAACACCCACATATATCTCTGCTTCTAACATCTTTCCTGTCCTGCCATCATAGAGTATTTCCGTCCCGTTCGATTTGAAGCCAGCTTCCTTCAACAGTTCTTTCAAAGCTTCTTCACTTTCACCGCTGAAAGGAGTACCGTCAACGAATTTCCCTTCCAGTGAAGCTACTTTTCCTCCCAACAGTTCCAGCATGTGAGCCACGGTCATCCTCGAAGGCACGGCGTGAGGATTCACGATCAGATCAGGGACAACACCTTCTTCGGTGAACGGCAGGTCCTCTGGTTCTACCATCTTTCCTATTACACCCTTCTGTCCGTGTCTTGAAGTGAATTTATCTCCCAGCTCAGGGATCCTTTGATCTCTAACTTTAGTTTTGACCAATCTACTTCCATCTTCAGACTCAGTAAGCATAACCGAATCGACCCAACCTTTTTCTCGAGGCCTCAATGTTTCCGAGGTTTCTCTTCTCTTTTGCGGCGCCATAAGATCTGTATCTTCCTCTAAGAATCTTGGAGGCGAAGTCTTACCGACTATGACCTCTCCACCATCCACTAACGTCTCTGGGTTTATCAACCCATCTTCATCGAGCTTTCTGTACTGCTGATCACTGCGCGCCCCTCTTACATCGGGATCGGGTATCTCGAACTCGTCTTCTTGGCCTCCAGGGTATCTTCTCTCTTCGGTGGTATATGTTCTAAAGAAAGTGGATCGAGCTAGAGCTCTATCTACGGCTGCTCTGTTCATTATAACCGCATCTTCCATATTGTAACCGTGATATGACATCACAGCGACCACGAAATTCTGGCCCGCTGGTCTTTCATTGTAATTGACCATCTCCATGGTTTTAGTTTGGAGCAAAGATTGTTGTGGATAATGTAAAAGGTGTTCTCTTGTATCTGGTCTGTATCTGTAGTTAGATGCGTTCAATCCTAAAGCCTGTTTCATCATGTTTGCGCCCATAGAACATCTTGGAGCAGCGTTATGCTCGGCGTTCGGGATCAAACCAGCCGAAGCTCCCAGTATGAGAAGTGGATCGACTTCTGCATGTGTATGCTCATCGGTAATCTTTTTCTGTTCTTCCATGTCTCCGCCGCACTTTTTACATTCTAGTTCAGCGGTGTCTGTATCCTCTCCGATGTTTTTCCACTTGATATCGGCATCAGAAACAGGTTCACCGCAGTGTTCACACTTGTGAGGGATATCAAAGGGATAAAGCGCCACGTAAACATCTTCTTCCTCTTCAGCGTCTATCCACTCTACGTATCCTTCTTCGAATAATGAGTCGACATCTCTTCTACCTTCCTCTAGTTCTTCCATGATTTCGTTTGTCAGTTTGAGAGTGCCATCTTCTACCACCAGCAACGGTCTTCTAACCCTGCCTTCGTCAGAATTCACTATGACTTCATCAGTTTTAGAATCATACCTGACGTTGAGTTGTAGAGATAGGTTTCCGTTCCGCCTTTCTTCTCTAACCTCATTTACGAATTTTTCAGGCTCTTTCAGACTCCCGAGTAGATCTCCATTCAGATAAGCCTTCGTCTTCGAATCGCTCTCCTCTTCGATCCTTTCTAAATCGAACTCGAATAGTTTTTCCTCGATCTTCTTTGCCTCTTCACCCTTAGAAACGTTGATCATAAGAGCGGATGTTTTAACTAACCCACAGTTCTGTCCCTCTGGGGTTTCACTAGGACATAGCCGACCCCAATGAGTCGGGTGTAATTCTCTAGCTTCGAAATGAGGTTGGCTGCGGGACAGAGGTGATTTTACCCTCCTAAGGTGACTTATAGCAGCCATGTTGGATGTCCTGTCCAAAAGCTGAGATATACCTGTTCTTCCTCCAACCCAATTTCCAGTAGCCATGGCATGCTGAAGCTTGTTAGTTAGAAGGTCTGGCCTTATCGAGGATCGGATATTCATATCCCCTTTCTTTCTGTAATTCCTCTCCAGCTGATATTTTAAATCTTTAAGTAGGTTTACGACCGCGACTCTAAAAAGATCGGAGATCAGATCACCAGCTAATTTCAACCTTTTGTTAGCATAATGATCTTTGTCGTCGGTCTCCCTTTCTCCCATGGATAGTTCCAATATGTCTTTAGCCATCCTGCCCAAAAAGTGAGCTTTTTTGATCCTATCTTCCTTCTTATCTCCTAGATGTGGAAGGAGAGATCTATCTAAGATCGATTGTATCTTTCTTTTCCTGTATTCTTCAGCCTGACCCGTGGCGAATTTCCTTTCCAAATAAGCCATAGCATCATTTTGATCGTAAACCCCATCAGGAGAGTACTCTTCTTCCTCCTGACATTTTTCGATGTTAGCGTAAACCACACTGTTCATCTCGGATTTTGTCACTATCGTATCCCGGATCTGTTCGTCATTGTCCATACCTAGAGCTTTCATTAGTATTATTAGAGGTATATCTCCTCTAGCCGAAGGGACTGAAACGGTGATAAGACCATCTTTCTTTTTTTCCATCAGCGTCATAGCTCTAAATCCGTGTTTCTGGGAGAATATCTTTGCAACTTCCAATTCTCTACCGTACTTCTCGTTGATCTCACACATAACTCTGTTGGACGCTAGATCCTCAACAGCCATAAGATTCCTTTCCGTTCCTCCGATTATGAAATAACCCTTAGGATCCAATGGATCCTCTCCGAGTTCAGTCAATTTATCTTCATATGACCTTTCTCTATGCTCTTTACTTTCAAGATCGGTGTTGAGAACTTCCTCCATAGTGCTGTCTATGTTTTCTGGATGTAGATTACATATCTTCGAACCCAGCATCACTGGTATCTTTCCCACTGAGATCCATTCACTCTCTTCGGGAACACCATCTCTAATAAGGGTGAACTTCATCTCAAGGTCGGCATCATACTGCAGGTCTCTCAACCTCGCTTCTTGGGGTGTCAATTTATGTTCTGAGCCGCTGGCTTCTCTAACCGTTGGTCTCCTCACCCTCACAGTAGTTTTGGTTTTATCTTCAATTTCACCGTTTTCGTCTCTTTTCCTACCGACCCTTATCTGTATATCTCTGCCTTCGACTTTTTCAGGATCTAGCTTTAACTTTCCCCAGCCTTCTTCTTCAAATCCAATCCTTAGATTATCGACGATGTTCTGAGCTCTGTTATCTAGATTGTTCTGAGTAGGTAGAAAATCGTTGTACGATTCCATATGGTGTCCTACCACGTTTGATTCTTCAAAGAAGGCATCTACTAACTCTCTCATCTCAATCCACCTTCATATATTCTCATATCAATCATTCTCTTTTGACTACCAAACGATAAGCTTTAGCCACACCGGCAGTTCTGCTTTTTCTTTTGATCTCCAATATTCGGCCTACGTTTATGTCTCCATGAACTTTTTCAAGTTCTTGTATCACTGGATCGGATTTCAATATCTTAGGAAGATTCTCTCTTTGTACTCCTAGTTCTTCTAAAATATCTTCTTCTTCATCTTTAGACAACAGTCTATGTTCGGGTACGAGACCGTGCTCCAATATATTAACTTCTTTTTTATCGCTACCCATATTTATTCCCCACGATTGTGGCTATTTCGTACATGATTCGCTTGGTCCTTAATTAACTTTCAGGAAGAAGGAAACAACGGGCCTGTGGGGAATTTCGATAAACGCCTTATGGCGATTATTTTCGAACCCCAGGCCACCTGGTTAAAAGCCAGGTGCTCTTTCCAGGGAAAGAGCTTTAACCTCTTTCCTCCCTGGCTGAGCTACAGGCCCATCTGAGGCTCCTTCAAATAGCAAGTACCGACTTAATATCAACACCTATTTAAATCTGTTCATGGATGTCCTTGACGTCTACATGAAGCAGGACTAACGTCCTTTCAGTTCCGAGGTTTACTAAAAGAGGGGATAGAGGAATTTATTCCTTGCATCCTCGAAACAAGTTCTGCAGATGTGGATGACGCAATGGAACAAAGTTCCATTTACTCGTAAATCAAAGATTTACTCACGCAAGGCAATTACAAAGGAATATAATTCCTTTTCTCACTCAAGCGTATCTTTTATGATACAAATAATCACGAGTGTCTTTGACCGAGATCTACTGGAAAATAAGATTTTCCATCGATATTCGGAAAATTTGAAACATTTTCCGAAAATAGAGACGAGGAAATTATTCCTCAAAGTTGC
>PWHR01000014.1 GCA_003554965.1 Thermoplasmata archaeon
ACGAAATTATCATTATTTTTCGAACGTAGTGAGAAAAATTGATAGGAGTAGGAATCTTTGATTCCTACGAACTTCGAGAGCTTTGCTCGAGAAAATTAAAAAGTAAGTAGAATCTTTGATTCCACGAAATCATCATTATTTTTCGAACGTAGTGAGAATAGTGAGAAAAATTGATAATAAGAGGCTGGAGAAAAGGATACATCGTTTATATTTTGATCAAAGCGAAAATTTCGGTGGCAATACCATGTTGAAATCCTCATACTGATACTAAAAGATTACATATAAATATGATAACTCATATAATCCTATATCAGAGAACACACTCTCTTTATCGGAGGAAATTAGATGAAAAAAGAAGCCAAACTTTTGGCGTTTGTTATAGCGGTATTTTTAGTTATGAGCACTATCTCTTTTTTCGGTGGCACAGGTTTTTCAAAATATGAAGACACGGACTTAGATGAAAGCCAGGCTAAGAATGAAGTACAACCTTCGGAATCACTAAACGACCTAAGTGGTTATACCATAGCTGTGGATCCCGGTCACGGGGGAGACGATCCCGGCGCTATAGGTCCCAGTGGGTATACGGAAGCCGAATGTGCTCTAGATATAGGTTTGCGTTTGAGAGACCTGCTTGAAGGTGCTGGAGCGGAAGTCTTGATGACCAGAACCGAGGATGTTACTGTTTCTTTATCTGAACGAGTCAACATAGCCAACAATGCCGGCGCAGATATCTTTGTCAGTATACATAATAACGCTTTTGATGGGACTGCCCAGGGGATCGAGACTTACTACTATGAGGGGTTACCTCCAGATTCAAAATCTGCGGACTTAAGCCATAATTTACAGGATGAACTCATAGATGAGATCGACAGTCCCGATCGAGGTGTGAAAACCGCTAACTACCACGTTTTGAGAGAAACATCGATGCCCGCATCGCTCACCGAAAATATGTTTATAGATAATCCTGATGAAGAGGCAAAACTGATGGATCCAGAGGTCAGGCAGTGGATAGCCGATGCGCACTACCGAGCTATAGGTGAATATTTTGATGTGGATCTTGATCCTCCAGAGGATGCCGACTTCGTCTTGAATGATTGGTCACTCAGTCCGGAGACCGTGGGACCGGGAGAAACAGTAACAGGGGAGGGTGAAGTAGAAAACGTAGGTGAAGACGAGGGCACAGTTTCAGTTGATTTTTATATCGATGGTGAGTTCGAGGAATCGACGGATCCCAATCCTACGCTAGGCCCGGGACAGAGCGAGGATCTCACCTTTTATGTGACAAGTAGCGAGGAAGGAAGTTACGATGTAGATACACATGCTTTCGAACTCCCTCTTGATCCTCCAGCGGACGATACATGGAGCAGTACTTTCACTGTAGAGCAGGATGATGAAGCGCCTGCACCTCCGGAAAATCTTGATGTGGAACATTATGATGATGGAAATTCAAACCATTTAGGGTCTGATGCATCTACTGAGGAGAACAGGGACGAGTTGATGGGAGAATATGAGTGGGGGGTTTATGGAGAATGCGAATGTGATTATCAGTGTCAATGGCAGTTTACAGAGACTGAGGAAATCTCGCCAGATACTGTTGAGGTAGGAGAAACAGTAACGATATCAGGTGAGGTCCAGCACTACAATGCCGATTCTCACCAGCAAGCAGCGATCAGTCTCCATATTGATGATGAAGAAGTAGACACCTACATTACCGATGAATTGGGTTGGCATGACACTGAATCATTCAGTTTCGATAGAACAAAAGATTCTTCAGGGACTTATGACGTTGATCTTTATATATTCTGGTATACCGAAGGTAGCACTCAAGGTGGTTGGCACCATCGATGGAGCAGTTCTTTTGAAGTGATAGAAGAAGGAGAACCCGAGTTCGAACTATCGGATTGGTCTGCCTCACCTTCCACTGTGGAACCCGGTGAAAGTGTCACGATCCAGGGGGATATAACAAATGTAGGGGATGAGACAGGCGATGTTTCCGCGGAACTCTACATAGGAGGAGAGTATGAAGGATCGTCCTGGGATACATTAGCTGCGGGTGAAACTGATACCTTCACCCATACACATTCCGAGGATTCTCAAGGTCAGTATCACGTTGAGATCTTCGCTTGGTGCGATGAAAAAGAAAATATAGACGATGATTGGAGTGGAGAGTTTGAAGTCGTTGAGGAAGTAGAAATAGAAGTCGAAACTGTTGGTACATCTGAGGAAACATCGGAATCCGCAACTTTAGAAGGCGAGGTCGTTGATATGGGAGGTCTCGATGCACCACATAATCGTCTAACATGGGATGCTAGTCCGGACGATGCCGAAGGAGAAGTTAGCCATTACAACATCTACCGCTCGGAGGATCAAGATGGGTCTTGGGACGAACCTATTGACGATGTTTCCGCGGATAGTTCAGACAATTACGAGTATATAGATGAAGACTCTGCCGGTGAACCCTATTACTGGTACGTAGTGAGAGCGGTCGGAACGAACGATGTCGAGGAAGAGAATACTGACTCTGTACAGGAACCGGAAGTAGATACCACTGTTGAGGTTCTATTCAGATACAGAGTATCCGGAGAAACCACCTGGGAGGAAACCGAAAAGGAGCAGAGAGATTCAGAAGGTACATTTTCAGAGGAGATCTCCGGTTTAGAAGAGGGAACGGAATACGAGTTTAAAGCTGTAGGACAATGGGACGGCGAAGAAGACACCGGAGAGGTTATGAATTTTACCACAGGGGCTGAAGATGCCGAGTTCGTACTAGATGAATGGTACATAGACCCAGAAGAAGCCGGTAGCGGTGAAACGATCACTATAGAGGGCGAAGTGGAAAACATCGGCGGAGAAGAAGAAGTCTCTGTGGAACTTGCAGTGGACGGCACGGTGGTTCAGACGACCTATCCGGATCATCCTGTTCTAGGACCGGGTGAAAGCGAGATCGTGACCTTCCAACACTCAGAGGATGAAGAAGGAACTTATGACGTAGAAGTGAGAGCTATAGGCGAGGATTGGGAACCTAGTGATCCTTTTGACGATACTTGGGAGAGCGAGTTCGAAGTGATCTCGGCCGAGCACGAATTGATGATCCAGGTCGAAGGGGACGGAACTACAGATCCTGAGCCAGGCACTCATATTTACGACCAAGGTGAAGAGGTGACCATAGATGCGATCCCGGATGATGGCTGGGAGTTCGATAACTGGACGGTTGAAGGTGAAACTGACACAGACCAAGTCAACTACGGTTTCTGGCCTTATTGGGTCGATCCCGACGAATACGATCCAGATTGGGATGAGCTAACTCATATCTCTGCCTTCTCGATGACGGCTCAATCCGACGGCTCACTGTATGAAGGAAATATGCATCATTATGATGACGTCGCGGATGCGGCAGAGGGGACAGATACTGAAGTCACTTTGACTATAGCTCAGTTCGACCCGGATATACAGGATGATTTCCTTGAGGATTCGCAAAGTAGACAGGACCTCGTCGACAATATAGTGGATGCTATAGATGACTATGATGCAGACGGGGTTAACATCGATTTCGAAGGGGTTAGAGAGGAGAACAGCAACACTGATGAGTGCAACGTGGACAATATGGAGGACTTCTTTGAGAGGTTGTACGACGATGTGAAGGAGAAAGATGAGGATCACCACATCAGTTTCTGTACCATGGGATGGGTCGAGATGGTTTACCGTAATTCTCAGCTTTCAGAGTATACTGATCACGTATTCATGATGGGTTACGATTATCATAGAGCCGGGTCTGATAATGCTGGTCCTGTTTCGCCCTACGATTACTGGGGTTTGGATGTTACAGATTCGATGGACACGTTGAGGGACTATTATCCAGAAGAACAGCTGATCCTGGGCGTGCCGTTTTATGGTTACGAATGGCCGGTAGTGGAAGAGCCGGATCCCGATGACCCAATCACTGAAGCCGCTGACACGGGCGAATCCGTTTGGATGACCGAAGCAAAAGACAATGCGGACCAACACGGGGAAGAGTGGTGTGACGATTCGGACTCTCCTTGGTATGCTTACCGGGAGGATGGACAGTGGTATCAGGGCTGGTACGACGACGAAGATTCCCTTGAGGTGAAGTGGGGATACACCAAAATTGAAGGCTTTGGAGGTACTGGATTCTGGGCTGTAGGTTTTGAAACCAAAGAGACGTGGGATAGGCTTGAATATGTTTTCTCGAATCCTAATAATAGAAATGAATTGAATGAAGAAGGAGAGACGCTAACGGTCAACATGACCGAGGATAAGGAAGTGACAGCACACTTTGAAGAGGCAATCGATTTGGTCCCGCCAACTGGTCTAGAGGTAGAGAAACAGGAAGATATTGAGGATATTGAGATCAAATGGAATGATGTCGGTGCTCTAGAATACAATGTTTATCATTCAGAGGATCAATACGAAGATTTAGAGACTTGGAATAATATCGGAACAGTGGAGAACACGAGCTACACTCACACCGATGCTCTTGGAGGTGAGAACTACTATTATGTTACCTCTACTGATGGTGATGAAGATAGCGAAAGATCGTCTATAGTTTTCAGCGTTGAGAAGTCCTTCGAGTATCATGGAGAGGACGGGGAGATCGAAAGACATTACGTTTCGATCCCTATGAACTTTGGAAATGAGGATGAGTTCGCCGCGAGTGATCTGGTCGAAGACATCGAGGGCAATTTGGATACCAGCGAAAAGATAGAAGACATGGTTAGGTGGGATCCAGAAGAGAGAGGCTACACGGAACAGTATTATTTCGACGGCGAGGGATGGACCGGAGACGATTTTATAATGGAAAATGGTGACGGCATAGGCTTGGGCGTTGTCAACGACTTCGATTGGAACATTTACGGCAGCGATTCAGAGCATGAAATCACTTATGGAGACGAGCGGCCGAGGCACTACACTTCTATACCATACACTCTAGCGGATCAGACAGGTGATGGCGAACTGAGAGCTAGCGATCTAGTGATGATGATCGAAGGAGATCTAGAGTCAAGGGAATACATCTCAGACGTGGTGAGATGGGACCCGGCGAACGAAGATCATGATGAGCGTTTCTACTACGATGATCTCACCGGAGAATGGGTCGACGACTTTGAAATAGAGCCTGGGAACGGCATCGGATTCAGTGTTGAGAGTGAATTCACATGGGATATCGAGTTGATCTCCCCCTCAACATATGAACAGGATGAAAACGATGTATCAAATTGTGAAATCGATCGATACCTAGATGTAAGAACTGTAATCCTATTCAGACAAAAGTTTGAAGAGGACGTGCCGATTGATGGATGCAAAGAGGATCAAAACATCTCCGATCGATATATGAAGCACTATTGATTTAGGATGAAGTAGTGACTTCAAAAGCTCTTCCAATTGAAAATCTAAAGTTATGCTGGACGCAAAAGAGATATGCTGATCTCGATAATAACCACCATCATCTCAAACTTTTATATGTTTTTCAGAAAGAATATACCCCAATAATATATGAAACGATCATAATATGTAGAATAATAATCAATATATAGAAAATCAATTTTGTGTGAAAAAAGAGTAGAATTTGACCGATATATCATCTTTATATCATAAAAAAATCCAATTCTGGTGAAAATAAATATATAGATTTAATAGAAAAACTATATTTTACTATAAGTTTATATACTAGTAAAACTATTCCTAGTATTGGTGAAAAAATGAACCAAAATCAAATATTTGTGCTATTGATTGCGAGCTTTCTCGCTATTAGTGCACTAGGAATGGGCTTAGCGGTACTTGATAGTACCTCTGAAGCAGCAGACGGTGAAACAGGAGATGAGTATTCAGGAATAGAGGACGGAGACGACGGAATTGAAGAAGAGACTGATGTAGAAAAAGAGACTGATATTGAAGAGATACCATTTGCAATAGAAGTCTTCAAATACTACGGAGAAGAAGGGCATGATGACTACGAATATGGTGAAGGGCTAGAGGGCTGGACGTTCGAACTTTATCAAAAGGGAAGTCCATGGGAACTTTTAGATACTGGTGTTACAGATGAAGACGGTTATCTGATCTTTGATCTGCACTACTATGTCACTCCGCACGAAGAAGTAGAAGCATCACCTTGGGACTATCATTTCAAAGTCCGGGAGATTTTAGAAGATGGTTGGTACTTCACCGGAGGCTTTGTCTCAGGAGGTTCGGCGGGAGATGGCGAATATTTCTATGAGGAACTTGAACAATCGGTCCAGATGAATTACGGTCAAGTCGTGAACTACGAATTCGGAAATGCCTTGATCGAAGAATGCCACGACATAACAGTCTTCAGTTATTATGACGTGGAAGGAGACGGAGAGTACGATGAAGATGCAGGGGACTATGGTCTATACGATGTACATATCGAGCTATACATGAGTATAGATGGAGTATGGATATTCCAAGAAGATGGCTATACGGATTCTGATGGATACCTCTACTTCGAATGCATGCAGATCGACGGGAACTATCAAGTAAGGCAATATGTGCCCGAAGGATGGTATAATACAGAAGCGCGTGCTTTTCCAACACCAACAGGAGAACTAACTGGGCAGGATCTAGAAACAGAGATAGGTGATATCTACGTGGATGTGTCGTTCTTCCTAGACGTACCGAAGACGGCTAGATTTGGAAACCGTGAGTATGAGTTTGAAGACGGAAGCATTGAGATCTATAAATTCCATGATGTGAATTACGACGGTTACTACGATGAAGACCACGACTACCTGATGGATGGTTTCGAGTTCCAACTTTGGACAGCAGATGAAGACGGAAATCCAGAAATTCCAATAAGTGACGTAGTGGAAACATACGAAGGGATGTATACATTTGAGGACCTAGACCCCGGTTACTATGTAGTTTTAGAACTAATACCCGAGGTCGAAGAGGGCGAATACTGCTGGCTCTCAACTACTGGAACCTTTGTAGATGATCTTGGAACGTTGATATCAGTTGAAGTTGAAGAGGGAGAGACCTCAGAAGCATGGTTCGGTAACGTACGCGGTGGAGGAATAGAAGGAATGAAGTTCCTTTCGATCGAGGGTGACGAAGAATTCGAAGTAGGTCTTGACAAACCATTGATGGGATGGAATATCAATCTGTGGAACGTTGAAGATGGAGAACCTGGTGAGATAATCGATTCTACGGTAACGGATAGATCGGGTGAGTATTACTTCGATTGTGTGTTCCCGGGAGAATACTACGTACAGGAAGAGATGCCCGAGGGATGGTATAATGTGACCGCTGCCGTACAATATATGTATGTCGAACCCTCTGAGACAGTAGATGGTGTTGACTTTGCGAACTGCATGTACAAGGATATCTACGGGATAAAGTTCTACGATTACACGATGGACGGCGAGTTTACAGAGGATGATTGGGTTCTTGAAGGATGGCAGATCAACTTATGGAACGAAATAGATGGAGAACCCGGAGAGATAATCGACACGGCTTATACACAGTCGAACGGTTATTACTTCTTCGATGATCTAACAGTAGGTACATACTACGTTGAAGAAGTCATTCCTGAAGGATGGACCAATACCACACCTTCGATAGTACAGGTCGAATTCAACT
This sequence comes from Thermoplasmata archaeon, assembly GCA_003554965.1. Lineage (GTDB taxonomy): Archaea > Thermoplasmatota > Thermoplasmata > Halarchaeoplasmatales > Halarchaeoplasmataceae > Natronoplasma. The sequence continues at coordinate 7,612 of PWHR01000014.1, forward strand.
GCTGTACACCGTGTTATCCTGTGAACTTTGGAAACTATGAATTGCCTGAGATAACCATAATAAAATTCAACGATCCAAATTTCGATGGTTACTACGATCCGGAGATACATGAGCTGGTGGACAGTATAGTGATGTTTGACATAGAGGGTTCTGCCTTTGAAGGCGACGAAGGATTCTACTTTGAAACGTTGTCTGTTACCGGCAAATGGAGCTTCTACGTAGATGTAGGATATTGGGTGGTAACTGAACAGCTCCCAGAAGGATGGGTCAATACCACGCCGTTGATACAGAACTACACACTAGGACCAGGTGATCATTGGCAAGTAGAATTCGGTAATGTGCAGTACGGTGACATCGAAGTATTCAAGTTCCACGATCTGAACATGGACGGCGAGTACAACGAAGAAGAATACGGGTTAGAAGGATGGACCTTCAACTTGTGGAATACGACGATGGACAATGACTTCCCAATTCCTGTTGAGATCATCGAGACGAATGTAACTGACGAAGACGGCTTTGCGATGTTCTGGGATCTAGGACCAGGTCATTACGCCATAGAAGAGATTGGCCAGACTGGATGGCACGCCACAACGGATACTCTGCAGTTCGTAGAAATAATCCCAGGAGAAACGGTAACTGTAGAATTCGGCAATGTAGAATACGGTAACATCGAAGTATTCAAATTCCACGATCTTAACATGGACGGCGAATACGACGAGGAAGATGAATACGGATTAGGAGGATGGACCTTTAACTTGTGGAATACGACGATGGACAACGACGTCCCAACACCTGTTGAGGTAATCGAGACGAACGTAACTGACGAAGACGGCTACGTTTACTTTGAACATCTCCTACCAGGATTGTATGCTGTTGAGGAAGAGGAACAGGATTGTTGGTTCCCGACAACCGATACAGTCCAGTTTATTGAAATAGGTCCTGGAGAAACGGGTGAACTGCACTTCGGTAACGTAGAAGGAGCTTGGATTTATGGATACAAGTACTGTGACTACAACCTTAACCAGGAATTCGACGACCACGAGTACGGCCTAGAGGGATGGACCATTAACCTGTGGGCGTACGAAGAGAACGAGCATGGAGAAACACCAATGGACCATCACGAACCGTATATGTCGACTGTGACCGACGAAGACGGCTACTACGAATTCACATGTGTGATGCCAGGTATGTATACTGTAGAAGAAGTCATGCAGGAAGGATGGTATAACAGCACACCGTATTACTACGAGGTAGAATTGCTGCCTGGAGAAGGAGTTAGATACGACTTCGGAAACTACAGATACGGAGACATAACCGGTATCAAGTTCTTCGACTTCACCATGAACGGAACCTTCGAGCCAAAAGAAGGAGACATACCGCTCAGAGGCAGAGAAGTACAACTTTGGGCATCTGATGAAGACGGTAACCCAATAGATGATGAACCGATATACACTACTGAAACCGACGAACACGGAATGTACATATTCGAGGACGTCGGACCTGGAGATTATGTCGTTTATCAGCCGAAACCGTGCTGCGACTGGATACATACAACACCACGAGAAGTCCATGTGAGGATGGGTTGTGTTGAAGAGGAAATAGTGAACTTCGGCGAATACAAGTATTCCAGCATCGACGTCTATGTCATATGTGGTTGGGAAGGTATCGAAGTGATGATCTACGAATCAGATGAATACGGGGAATGGCATGAACTCCTAGAATCAGGTTATACAGGAGAACACGGATGGTACATCTCTGAACAACTAGCGCCAGGATACTACATAGTCGAACTCGAAGACGGACAATACGAACACGTCCAGTTGAGGATGGGAGAACAGGTCGAATTCGAATACAACAACGAAATTCCAGAAGGTAGGATCTTCGCAGAGGCGATATACGCTAAAATCGAGTGAAATTGGCTGAACGCCGAACAAACAAAACCCTTTCCCTTTTCTTTTTTAAATATAGATGAATCACACTCCTATATTGGTCTAAATAGATAAGTTTTAGTACATGTTAAACGCTATCTTTTAATCCCTAGGGATGAGGAGGCGTGATTTAGATGGAATTTGAAAGAATCGAAATAAAGGATATAGATGAAAAGATAGTCGAAGAGATGGAAGGGTTATGTTTGCCTGAAGATAAGTTGGACGATCCTCTTTTTATAGAAGGTACTACACTCTGGAGGAAATGGATGAGAGAAAACCTGAAAAAATATGATTCCCTCGGAAAAGTAGCCTTCAAAGATACTAGGGTGGTGGGTTCGATACAGTACGTTCCAAAAAGGAAGCAAAAAGTTGTTGAGATAAAATGTATATTTGCCGATGAAAGCGATAGAGGATATGAGGTTAAGAAGAGATTGTTAAAAGATACTATAAGGGAGTTTGAGGAGCCTAAATCTTATTTTGGTAATGAAGCCGCTAAAGCACTGGTTGCTTTCCCTCATCCTGTACCTCAAGATCTTGGTAATGCAGATTTTTACAGGACTAATGGATTTAAAGAAACTTCCGATAATGGACATATCTTCTACTATCCTTTGAAAAAGGACTATAATTTTCACCTTGAAGAAGCAAAAATCGACTTGGGAAGAGTTGAGAAAGATAAAGCATTGATCTTTTGTAATTCATCCTGCCCTTACTGCGTGAAGGAGATGATGGATGCATTGGACTTGATACGAGATATGGATGATGAGGTACCGATCAAAATAATATTGCCGTTCGAAGAACCCAGTCAGCTTGCTACAGTGTTTTCTATGCCCGTTAGTATGGTGATAGGAGATGAGGTCATAGGATACTCTCTATTGGAAGACGAAAAACTCTTGAGGAAGTTGAAAAGCGCATTAAAATCTAAGAGTCATTTGCTCAACACAAAACAGTCTGATGTCGAATATGCTATCGGGGGTCAAGCCATCCAATAGAATGTTATTTCAGATGTTCTTTCATTATTTTTCCTACTACATGAGAGCATTTAAATAACAATAAGTAGATTTCTTTCTGAAAGTCTTTCATTTAAAAGAGGTCGGATAGAATGGTGCAGTTAAAGGGAGAAAAAACGATCCTGAAAACGTTGGAGAGAGAACACTGCAAAAAGTTGTGGAACGATCACGAGATTGACGAGGAACTCCCAACTCAACCTCTAGAACCGGGTAGATCTGTAGAGAATGCGGATGAATGGTTCGATGAGATGCAGGAGAAGCAGGGGGATGAGCACTACTATCTAGGCATATTTACGTATGAAGATGAATTGTTAGGAGATGTACAGTTAGCGAATATAGATTGGAAGAATCGCACCGCTACTTTGGGCATCGGCATATCTAAGATCGAAGATAGAGGAAAAGGTTACGGCACAGATGCGTGTGCAACTATCATTAGATTTGCATTTGACCAGCTTGATTTACACCGCATCTCTGCGAGAACAGCGGGATTTAACACAGCGGCTAAAAAGATGCTGGAAAAGAATGGATTTGAGCTGGAAGGTGAAGAGAAAGAAGCGATTTACCGCTCAGGAGAGCGCCATGATAGATTGATCTACGGCTTGGTGAGAAACAGCTGAAGCTGAATGTCAAAGATCTCTTGCTCAATCCTTTTTATAAACGGTTGTCTGGCTTGGGATATTTCCTTCTTGCCCAAATTCACTTTCATACCATATCCGGACCACGTGCTCTATGCGCACATAGAGTCTTTCAAGATCTATTTTAACCCATTCTACTACTCCGACTTCATCCGAACTCTTTTGTTTGACCTCTCTTATCTTAACGGAGTCAGTCCAAAAATCACTTATGTCTGTGTTCTTCCAATTGATATCTTTAGCAGAAGTTTGGTATACTTCCTCCAAAATCAAGGTCTCGGAGTCGAAATCCTTCAATTCACCTAGGAATGCTAATCCATCATCAGTGATAACCAAAATCGTTTGATTTAGGTATTGTTCCAATTCTTTTTCCAATAAACCTCCTGGCATTTTGTCTCTCCTTTTTTTTAAATACTTTTTTGATATTTAAAACCGACGCCTCAGATGCGAATCTTTTAATCATCCGACCTGTTTTAAGCTATACATGTCATGGATCGAGGAGATCGAGATAGAAGAGGCTCAAGGAAGATTGAAAGAAACCTATGAGAACTTAGTTGAAAAGAGAGGGAAAGTTTCCAATATCTTGAGGGTCCACAGCCTAAACCCTGAAGCTATGAGATCTCATCTTGACTTTTACATGTCGGTGATGTTCAAGGATTCTAGCTTGAGCAGGAAGGAATCAGAGATGATCGCGGTGGTGGTTTCCGCAGCGAATGGGTGTGGGTACTGTGTTGCTCACCACTCTGAAGCTTTAGATCACTATTGGAGGGATGAGGATAAAGTCCGCAGACTCTCTGAAAATTTCAAAGAAGTGGAGCTTGAGAAGAGATACCATAAGATGTTAGAGTTCACCCATAGGCTAACATCGGAACCTGACTCCATCGAGAACGAGGAAGTGGATTCATTGAAAGATTGCGGTTTCGATGATCGAGATATTCTTAACATTGTTCTGGTAACAGGATACTTCAATTTTGTCAACAGGGTCGCCCTGGGACTCGGGGTCGAATACGGAAGTGAAGAGATCAAGGGTTATCAATACTGATGTAAGGATCTCAGAGAATGTGAACTGAAGAGAGTATTGAGATCTTATCTGGATCTGATCGATCATTTTTTAGATATTAGCTCTTTAAAGTCCGATATCAACTGCTTCATCTCTCTCAGAAAGTTAGCACTTCGCTTGTAGTAAAGCCCAGCTCCGAACAGTACAGTTAGGACTAAACTTAAAGGCAATCTAGTTATAGGCACGTCATGCGCAGCGATCTCTGCTGCAGTCTGGTCCTCAGCTATGTAGGTTATCTCGCTTGCCGATGTGATTCCGTAATCCAGGTAGATAGAAGGCAGAGGAATCGAATTCCAATATTGTGAAGTCAACATAGCTTCTATATGGAAGAAATCTGTACTCAGAGGGTAAAAGAGGGCCATGCCTTCACCAAGATCTAAAAGTAAGTGGGATCCAAGGTAAAAAAAGGCGATCAGACCGTATTCTTTGTATTCAGGGTGATATCTGTCTAGATATAGCAATATGATCGCAGGGATTACAATTACCACGAATATATTATGTAGGAGCATACGGTGGACACCGGGGATGAATATATCGATGTCAATTATCACTGCGAAAGGTAACATAAGGACTGCTTTTTTCGCATCTACTCTCAGCGCCAAAAGCACCAGGAAAGGTATGATCAAGTGAGTAATCGTGTCCATCGTTAAGCTTATTGTTTTCGAATCATATAAAATTTACAGGTCCAAGAAAGTCACGTTTATGTTATCGAAAATAATTTATGGATGCGTGAGGGTTATTTGTATATGTCCCCTTCTAAAGGTGGATCCAGTATGAAAAAAAGTTCACATCAAAGTGCTAATAGCATCATCGTAACTTACGTTGCGTTATTGCTCATATTGGGTTCCATTTGGATGGGTTTTGTGGTTCTAGGGGGAGGAAACAGAGAAGAAGAGTTGGATGAAGTACTGATCCATCGCGATCTCGAAGAAGTTCTAGAAAAAAGTCTTTTGGAAAAAGTTGGGAATAGAACTGAAGAGGAAAAGGTCGAGGTCATGATCAGATTGGAACCAATGCACACTGATGATCGATTTGGGGACTCTATCAGAGATAAGCCTTTGGAGGAGTCTTTGAAGGGACTCCAACGACATTCTAGGGAAAAGCAGACTGACGTGATCGAATTTTTAGAAAATGAGGATGGAGAAGTGATCAATTCTTTTTGGATCGCGAACGCAGTACTATCGGAGGTAAAAGTCAGTACACTAGATCGTTTAGTTGAATTGCCTGAAATCTCGAAGATTCATGAAAATAGAGAGATAGACTTGGAGAGGGATGACGGTGGTCTAAACTATAGTGAGGGTATCGAAGGCAATCCTAAATCGACAACATCATCTGATGATCTAACTTGGGGTTTGGATAGGATCAATGTGACAGATGCGTGGGAAGGAGGGGATATATGGAAAGAAGGGCATGACGGCAGCGGTGTTCGGGTCGCGGTTTCAGATACCGGAATGGATATCGACCATCCTGATTTAGAGGGAAAAATGGTGAATGTGGATGATGACGAATATTATACAGGCGGATGGATCGAGTTAGATGAGGATGGTGAAATTGTCGAGAACTCTACTCCTAGTGATACTGATGAGGACGGCCATGGAACACATGTTTCCGGCACTATAGCAGGCGAAAACGAGAGCGGTGAGAATATAGGAGTAGCTCCAGGAGTAGATTTGATGCACGCTGTCACATTCCCTGGTGGCGATGAGGCTACGGAGGCTCAGATGCTTGCTGCCTTAGAGTGGAAGGCTGAACCCTATGACAGACACGGAAATAAATTGGAACCAGTGGATGAACACCAAGCGAACATAGCGAGTATGTCCTGGGCGGTCAGTGGACACGATTCGCGATTTGTTGAACCCATACGGAACCTGATTAAAGCAGGTGTGGTTCCTGTAGCGGCTATAGGTAACGATGGTGAAGGAACGGTAGAGTCGCCGGGAGCCATCTACGAGGCTTTTGGCATAGGCGCTTTAGAGGAAGATGAAGAGATCGCTGAATTCAGCAGCGGTGACATAGTTGAGGATGGGAGAGAAGATACACCGGAAGAATATGTGAAACCGGATTTTTCCGCCCCGGGAGTGAATATCAAGTCAGCTGTACCTGATGATGGGTGGGAGAATTGGAGTGGGACATCGATGGCCGTACCGCATGTTGCAGGAACCATCGCCTTGATGTTGGATGCGAATCCTACTTTGGATGTGGATGATATCTACGAAGTTTTGAGTTTCACATCGGATTATTACGAAGATGGAGAGACTTTATTGGATGAAGAAGAAAAGAACACGCGCTATGGAAGAGGGATAATAGATGCGGGCAAAGCTGTCGATACTGTTTCTGGTATATCTTTAAAAGAAGCTGATGAGATAGGGAAACGTAACGCAACGTTGAAGGGAGAAGTTTTCGATTTGCCGGACGGAGAGATCGAGGTTTTCTTCAGATACAGGAAGTTGGAAGAAGAAAATTGGCAGGAGACTTCTCCTGAAGAGATCAGTGAACCAGGAGAGTTCCATGCCGAGATAGACGGATTGAATGAAAATACCGTCTACGAGTACAAAGCGGTGGCCCAAACTGACGACGGAGAAGAATCCACTTTTACCCTTGAATTTAAGACCGAGATTGATCTAAGTATATCTACACTTTCGCCTGACAACGTCACACAGACAAAGGTGATTTTGAGAGGCGAGATCACTGATATGCCTTTTGAAGAGGGTCAGGTGTTTTTCCGCTACCGAAAGATTGGAGATGAATGGTCTGAGACATCAAAAGAACTGATTACAGAGCCCGCCGTATACGAAGTAGAACTGGATCAGATCGAAAGGATCGAACGATACGAATACAAGGCCGTAGGAGAATTCGATGGTGAAGAATTCACAGGAGATGTTAGAGACTTTAAGACGGTCCCATTAGAGCCAGAATATGACGACGAAAAAGGAGCCTATCTTATAACCGATGTTTATGAGCTTCAGTGGATGAAGAACGATCTACAAGAGAGATATCTCCTCCAGGGTGATATAGAGGCCTCAGAGACGGAGGATTGGTACACGGGAGCTGGATTCAAACCAATCGGTGATAACGATTTTTCTAGATTCAATGGATCCTTAGAGGGGCAGGATCATTCTATTAATAACCTGACCATAAATCGATCTTCAGAGGACAATGTAGGTCTATTTGGAACAATTGATAATGATACGGAGGTCGATAGCAGCGGTGAGATCAAGAATATCACATTGAATGATCTAGAAGTTGTTGGTCGAGAGAACGTAGGAGGTATAATAGGAAGGAATTTAGGAAAAATAGAAAACATACACGTCACTGGAAAAGTCCATGGTCACGAAAATGTAGGAGGTTTGATAGGTAACAACAGTGTGAACGAGCAGCAGACTACAAAAATTCTTAAGGACTCTTCCGCCGAAGTCGAAATATCTGGAGGTATCGGTGTTGGCGGGATAATCGGGGTCAACTTTGGGGAAATTCTTCGATCGTATTCTGCCGGCGAAGTGACAGGGACGAATGAGAGTGTCGGGGGCTTGATAGGTATCAATAAAGGTCAAGTGTACGATTCGTACTCTAATGCTGATGTGAAAGGAGATGTTAAAGTCGGAGGACTGATAGGTTTGAACGAAGAGGCTTCAATCGACAGATCATATTCTACTGGTGAGATAATCGGTGAAACGGATATCGGCGGTTTGGTGGGACTGAACGAGAGGGGAGATATAAGAGATTCTTTCTGGGACAAAGATACCTCTGGTTTATATGAAAGTGATGGTGGAACCGGAAAAACACTAGAAGAGATGCTATCGAAGCAAACTTTCATCGAAGCTGGTTGGGATTTCGAAAAATCTTGGGGGATTATAGAAGATGAAACTTATCCTTTCTTGCAGTGGCAGGAAGAAGGAAGTTATCCCTTTGCTTTTGTTTCGTTGTGGTTGGAAAATCCATTAGGACAAGGTGATGTCATTCTTGATGGGGAATTGGTTGACCCGAATGAATGGCCTTATGAGAAAGAATTTGAGATGGGCACGGAAATTGAGTTGGAAGGGAAAGCCCATCAGGGTTGGACATTTCGAGGATGGAGCGGAGATGTTCCAGGGGAATTCGATGACGTTAGTAAGATCGTTTTTGAGTTGGACCAGGAAAGAACAATTAGAGCTGAATTTGTGGAGTTGTTCGAACTATCGGTGAACATAAGCGAGGGAGTAGGCGAGATCAAAATCGAAGACGAAACATATGGTCAAAATGTTTTGCCTAAAACAACTGAGCATGCTTATGGTAGCCAGATAAGTATCGAAGCCTTTGAGAAGGAGGGATGGCGATTTTATAGATGGATAGGGACGGACCCGGAAGTTGATGATGAAAAGAGTTTGGAGATAACGATAGAGGGAGACCTGAACATCTCCGCTATATTTTTACCGATCTTTGAGATCGAAATATTATCTATTGAAGAAGGTCAGGTTTTTGAAAAAAATAAAGAGATGATAGTGGAATACGGCCTTTACAATCCCGGCGAAAAAGAAGAAAATAGGGATATAATCTTCCAAGTTTATGAGGAAGAAGGTGTCCAGGTCTATAGAGATGAAAAAGAAAATGTCACTCTCGGTTCTCAGGAATATGTGGAGGATGAATTCAATTGGATCATAAATAACACAGGGGAGCTCGAGATCGAGATAAGTAGTCAATACGATGGTGAAGTAGAAAATACTTCTAGTATCACCGTAACCATCGAAGAAGAAGATGAGACTACCGATGGACTTTGGTTGTTATTTATTGCGTTGGTTATATTAGCATGTGCTGGCGTTTTGATCTTTTTCGAGAAAAAAATCATGAATAAATCTGAAGACAATAAAATAGATGATCTTGATAAAAAAAGATCTCCTGATTTTGACTGGTCTGAGGAGATCGATAAAGCAGTTAGAGAAGAAGATAAAACTATTGAAAGTGTTGAAGAAGGGCCCGAGGGACTGTCATCGAAAGATAAGAGGGATGAAATTTAGAATATTTTAAAAAATATTTGCCGTCTTCTTCATAACTTGAAAGCCGGTAAAATTGTGATCAATGCCCACACGACACTTAGTATACCGACTCCGAGGAAGGCAAAATCCAGATCGGTGACCATTAATGATAACCCTATGACGATCGGAGAAGCTGTCATGCCTACATATTTCATTGTGTTGAATATCGATATGACTGAACCGGTGAGTTCTGAAGGAGAAAGACGCGTCACGCGGTTGTATATGGTCGGAGAAACTATCCCCATGCCGATACCGTAGATTATGAAACTGAAGCTGATCAGATAGCTTCCTTCAGGCCAGTAAGGGAGCATCGAAAAACCCAGGCTGATCAAAACGAAGCCGATAGTGGTCCGCTCTCGCCAGTTCAGATAGTCTGCGATGAAAGTAGCTCTTGATGCGAGTATAGCCGAGAAAACGGCCTGACCGGCCAGTGCTATACCGCTGAAAAGCTCGGGGAAGCCGTGGACTCTTTCCAGGAATCCAGGCAGAAAAGTGACCAAAGCATATAGAAGAAAATAGAGTATAAAGGAATGGATCATTATATTTCGTATCTTCCTTATCTTCAGGGTCGAGAATAAAGAAGAAGCATAGGCGGTAGGGCTTTCATTTTTCGAACCGTTTGGATTTGGCTTGCTTTCGGATACTACAAAATAGAATAAGATCGCTAAAAATATGGAGAAACCGTAGACCGCAAAGATCAGCTCCCAACTTATAGTGGCAAGGGCACCTCCTAAAAGCGGTATGACCGCAGCTGCCAAGGAGATCGAACCGGAAAGGTATCCCATCAGCTGCAACTGTTTTTTGCCTGAAAAATGATCACCTATAACAGTCATAGCCACAGGTACCAACCCCGCGATGCCGATACCTTGGATAAATCTCAAGAATAAAAGTAAGGAAAAATTAGGCGCGAAGATTATAGCTAAACCTGCCGAGCCATCGATCAGCAAACAGGTGATGCCGACCTTTTTTCTACCGATAGAATCGATGAAATAACCTATCAGGGGCAGGCTTATCGCTGCAGCTAAAGTGTAAATACTGAGTATCAATCCCTCTTGTTCTTCCGGTATTCCAAAGGCAGCTCCGATAGTGGGTAGACCAGGGGCTACAAGACCTCCTCCCATCACACCGAAGGCTCCCATAAGTAGGAGGATCAATATCATCAGCTTGGAAACGTAGCCTCTGTCACTCCGCAAGAACGTCACTCCTTTATCAAATTCATCAATAAAGAAGATGGCATACTAAAATAAAATTTCCCTTCTGTACAAGTTTCACTATTCGACTCTACGCCTACATACTGGACACATTTTGGAATTTACCGATCTTTATCTCTCGACCACTCTCATGCTATTCTCCATCGATAAATCAAAAAGACTTAATGCAGTGCTTGACTTGATAGACTATGAATATCGAAATACCTTATGCCGGTGAAAAAGTGGGTGTAGAGGTAGAAAATGAGAAGCTCAATGCTATTTTACATCCTAATGAAGTGGAAAAGAAGGATGAGAAACAAGTCATAAAAAAAGCTCTTGATGCACCTATAGACAAACCTAAATTTTCTGATTTCATCGATGATGAAACACTGATAATAGTCAACGACGCGACTAGGCCGACTCCTACATCTTTGGTGCTGAGTACAGTTCAAGAGGAAATAGAAGAGCATGAAGTGGAGTTTATAGTTGCAACGGGATCACATAGGCCGCCAACTGATGAAGAGTTCGAGTGGATTTTTGGCGATCTGTATGAAAAATTCAAAGAAAGGATTCATGTTCACAGGGCGAAAAGTGACGAGATGCTGCATTACGGAACAACTGAAAGGGGCACGCCTATCAAGTTCAACAGCATTATTTCAGATACTAAAAAAATAGTTGCGATAAATACTGTAGAACCGCACTATTTTGCAGGTTTTACAGGAGGAAGAAAATCATTTTTGCCCGGTGTTGCTTCATACGAAACGATCACTGAAAACCACTACCACACGCTAAAAAAAGAAGCTAGGACCCTTAAACTAGAAGGAAACCCCGTAAACGAAGACATGATGGAAGCTTACAGAAAGTTTTCTGAAATTTTTGAAGGTGAAGTATTTTCACTAAATATAACTCTAGATAAGGATGGTGATGTTCATTCTGCGAGTTCTGGAGATATAGAGAGTTCTTTCTATGAGGAAGTACAGGCTTCTAAAGATATATTCTCAGTGGAGATCGAGGAGAAGTCTGAAGTCGTATTGACCGCTGCACATCCGATGGACCTAGATCTTTATCAGAGTCATAAAGCGGTTGAATTCGCAAAATTGGCGCTCAAAGAAGACGGCATAATAATCTTGGTTTCAGGATGTCTTGACGGTATAGGCCCTAGAAACTTCTACGACCTTATGTCTTCTGTAGAGTCTCCTGAAGAGATATCAGAGGTTGTGGAAGAAGATTATGAACTTGGCTACCAGAAAGGAGTCAAGATGCAAAAGTTGTGTTCTAAGAGATCTTTATGGGCTGTTACTGAATTGAAAGACGAGATTTTGAGGGATATCTTTATCGAGCCTAAAATATCGGTCCAACAAGCCCTTGATGAAGCCATATCTGAGACGGGAGGTAAAGTCACTATCATCCCTGAAGGAGGGATCACAGTACCAACTATCAGATAGGTAAAATAGAATACATCTCACTCATCATATCGTTCTATCAATCCTTCTCGCAGATCTATGTTTTTCAGATCAGTGCACTCGCCGACTATAGAATTCTTTATGATGGAACTCTCGATGTTACAATCGCAAAATATCAAGGAGTTCTCTATCTTCGAATCTCTGATTTTTGAACCTTCCAAGATGGTAACGTTCTCTCCGATTTCAGATTCACTTATTGATCCTCTCAGTATATTTTTCTCCCTGACTTCATTTTCCGCTCGTAGGTACCCCTGCCTTGTTCCAACGTCTGCCCAAACCCCTTTGAATGGATAGGCATAACAGTCATATCTATCAGAGGTCCATGCTAAAAATCTCCCTGGTTCATCTAGATATTTTTCTCTAGGTATCTTTCCTTCCCAGTAATCTATATATTCTTCGAATATCTCAAGTATGTTTTCTGGAAAGTAATAAAAGGCGGTAGAGGCCATCTTCGATCTTGGCTCCTCTGGTTTTTCTTGAAAATCGAATATTTTCTTTTCCTCGTCAAAATCTGCGATTCCGTAATTTTTCGCCTCTTCTAAACTTTCTACTTCGAAACACGCATTCACTATCCCGCCATTTTTGGAGGCGAAATCAAGGAAATCCTTGATCTCAAAGGAATAGTAGTTGTCTCCTCCGATGACCAGGTGGTCTGATCCCCCCGATATTTCCAGAGCGTTTAATATCCCTCCTATGGCTCCGTATTTTTCCTCCTCAGATCCCTGCTTCTCTATTATCAATTTATATCTTTCTTCATCTCGATCTTTAAGATAATCTTTAAAAGACGATTCAAATCTTTCATTTGTGGTTATGTATATCTTTTCCATCTCTTTTAATGCCTCAAGTTCATCCAGGATATAGCTGAGGATCGGTTTACCCCCGAGTGGTAGCAAAGGTTTAGCTCTATCTTTTGTGATGGGCCAAAGTCTAGTTGCGTAACCTCCTGCAAGTATGATCGAGTTCATGGTATCGAGTTTAAAGTGGCTTAGTAATAAGTAAATTTTTTGTTTCAGATGGGATGACTGATACGTACCTTCAGATTTTATAGACTTCGGTCCGCTTCTCTCGAAGGATTCATATAAGTTTTGTAATTTCACAATACAGATTATCATGGTTGAGATAAAAAGCCAACCAAAGGGAAGTCATAGGAAAAGGATCGCTGCAGTTGCATCTATCCTCCCCGGTCTAGGCCAACTCTATAATAGACAGTGGCTGAAAGGTTTTTTCTTTCTTTTTATCGGATTTGCGTGCCTATACTATCTATATTACTATATAAGAAGTATCTTTATCTTTCCACCCTTGATCCCGATATTTATATTCTGGTTCTACAACATATATGATGCTCACGAGAATGCAGTAAAGTCTTAGATGAAAAATGAAGAGGGTTAATAGAGTTATAACGATACCGAGTTTTCATCGAAGTTAGTTCCGCATTGATCTACCTAGATATCACCCTTTCTCTATCGTTTTCAGATTCTTCTTGTTTTCTACACTAGCTGACTCATGGACCTTCAGACTTTTAGCTTTGACCGTTTCAACTTTACATCCTGATCCTATAACGACCTCGTTTCCGGAAACTATTTTTGCCTTGGTATTTTCGAGGTAGATGTTGTTGCCGCTTATACTTTCAGTGTCCAGTTTACCGGATTTTCCGAAACCGAAGATAGAAAATCTTGATCCACCGCTTTCGACTAGGACTTCTCCTCCTTCTATCCTCTCTATCTTCGAATTTCCCGAGAGTTTTAGAGATACATCGCCTTTCAATTTTCCAGATATTTTGATAGAGCCCTTTACACTTATCGAATCACAGTCCACGTTTCCTTTGACTTTCAGAGAACCGGATGATTCGATGTTCTCGACTATTATATCATCTTCGAATTTCGAAGCTCCACTTAGATCGAGCTTTTTCCCTTCACTTTTACCCATGATCTTCAAAGATCCGCTGGAATCTAAAGTTCCAAAGCAGGCGTTTCCGTCCACCTTTGTAGCGCCTGAAACATCAGCGTCATCGGCTCTAAGATCACCGTTCACTTTAGAAGCACCGGAGGCTCTGAACTCTTCACAATTACATCCATCTATCTTTGAAGACCCAGATATACTCACACGCTTGGTCTTTTCAGGTATTTCTTCCTCTGTTTCTTCTGTCGTAGCTTGTTCAACAGTCTTTTCTATCTTCTCGACATCGTCATCGATATCTTTATCCTCCCGTTCATACCTTGATATTATCTCATTGTAAAGATCTTCAGATATCTCTCCTTTCGCTAACCGCTCATCCAACTTTTTTAACATCTCATCATCCATGTGATTCACCTTTTAACTGTATATACACCCTAACCTATTTATATTTATTCTTAATATAATTTTTAATAGCATGAACTCCTCTTTAGTCAAGTTCAACTCATAAGTTGAAAAACCTAAATACTTCTTGTTCGATTATCATCTGATGCGAGGATTCACTAAAGAGATGATCAGCATATTCTCTTCCAAGACTAGATGTGAGATCTTGGAGATGTTAATGGAAGGATACGATCATCCGGATGATCTAGCTGAAGAGCTAGGCCTGACGAGACAAGCTGTCGATAAGCATCTTGTTAAATTGCACGAATGGGGTATGGTCGAGAGGAACGCTGTCTTTCCTCCTGAAGGAAGACCCAAGATCGTTTATGATCTTACACGATCTGGAAAAAAACTGATGAACACTTTGGATAAACTCGCAAGAAGGTATAGAGCTACGATGATCGAAAGGGCCGAAAACGAGATAGAACAACTGGACAGGAAGCTCGCCGAGGGAGAACTTTCCGAAAAAGTTTATAAGAAAAAGATCAAGGAGATCAAACAAAGGTGGGGATATACGGAACTCATCGAAGAACAATATTAAATCATCCGCGCTGTAGAAGAGCGATGAAAGTTTTTTTCTTATATCCCATTCAGATACGTTTTTGAACTCATAGGTTGAGATTATTCAATCATAGGATACACTTATGAATTTTTATTTTCAAGAATAATATAAATACTTCTCTTGTTATGTAACATCAGTGAGAAAGATGATGAAAGAAAACAGATTTAAAACGGAAAGGGTCGGGTATCCAAGTTACGAATACGTTCATCCTCTACTTAGTAAGAGATAAAAGAGAAGTTGAATACACGACCAAAAACCTTTTTTCTTTTCTATCCTTTTGCTTTGGTGAACTTACAGTCCTCTACCTTGATATGCGGGATAAAGGTAGGAGTGTTCACTTCCCACCATCTAACCTGTTTTATGTCCTTCCCTATGGCAGTGATATTATCACACACGTCCAATAGGTTGCCCTTCAATCTGAGATTCCTGATCGGTTTTTTTATCTCTCCGTTTTCTATCAAAAACATCGCATCTCTAGGGACCGTAGAGAACTCACCTTCGCTCATGTTAGTGAATCTGGTATACCAATTTGAGGTGATATATATTGTGGGTCTAGACGATTCTGAGATCATCTCCTGGAGGGTGTAAGAGCCGGGTTTGAACCTATAGTTGGAGGGGCTAGGCAAAAGCATCCTTGGATTTTCCTCCGTGTTTGTAAATCCCATCTGTCCGAGTTCTGAGTTAGACGTGGTTTCAGCCTTTTTCCAAAATCTCAGTTTTATCTTGTTTATGAAGCTCCATAATTTCGCCGTAGATGGATTATGGATTATATCAGTGAATTCTCCATCTTTTATCAAGTTCGTTGGTTTCGAGGGCGTCCCCTCATCGTCGAAGGGTCTAGAGTTGAGACCTTCTTCTTTGAGAGGATCATCTATGACTGTAAGCTCTTCGGGTCCTATTTTATCGCCCATCTTACCCTTTAAAGGCGTCATACCTCCGATCATCATGATGGGATTGACTCCTCTAAGCAGGTTTTCAAAGATATTGCCCCCTACTGTCGGGCTCATTATCAGATCGTAAGTACCGGGTTTTCCCTGTTTTGCATTCAAACATTTTTTCGCTGATTTTCCGGCCTTTTGGCCAACATTTTCAAACTTATCCTCTATCTTAGTCAAGTCTCTGGTTGCTAGCAAAGCCTGACCACTGCTTTCATCCCCACAGAACGCCCTGATGGTCCCTCGACAGAAGGAAGAGGTATACACTCCACCGTTTCCATGGTTGGTGAGAATACCCGTTTTTTTCATCCCGGAGTGCACTACCCCGGCAGCTTTCTTCGCCCCTGCTCTCTCTGAGGAATCTATCAGTCTTTTGACCAATTGAGGGCCTTTCTCATGGAATTCCTTTATACCGTCATCATAAAGGTCCATCGAGGGATAAGAGGAATAGGTGTTTTCTTCAACACCCCAAAAAAGCCTGCTTTTGGGAAGTTCATCAAGAAAACTGACCTGCTTTGGAACCCTTGACTTGATCTTTTCCTTGTCAGGGTCCTGTATCGTGACTGTGTTTATCTTCCCGGTCAAAGAAAATCGAGGTCTCTTGGAGACGAATATGTCCATGTAATGATTCTTCCATTCTTTATTCACATCTATGGAAGATTCTGAGAACCTGATCTGATGTTTTTTTTCTCCAACCATCTTGGCTATTACATCATCGGCTCCGGATCTCACAGCGGTGTCGACCGCGACTTTTAGAAGATCTCCATCAGGTTTCTTTTCCGTCATATCATCCACCCACATTTATATCTTTCAACCTAAGATACGGTCCACCGGTTGAAACGCTCACGGGCTGTATCGGATCGCTCTTTCCACAGAAATTCATCCTGTATTCGTAATCATTTGAAACCGCGTCGATACTTTCGAGGAGAGCAGGAGTGGTCAACTCTAGAGCCGGCCTTTTGACCATCTTATCGGTCACTTCTCCGTTTTCTATCATATAACACTCAAGACCCACATATTTGCTGTGGAATCTTCTATCATCGATATTCCATTCAGTGAAACTTTCGATGAGCAGTCCTTTCTTCACATCCTCGATGAGTTCTTCTCTGCTATGATCTTTTGGCTCGAAAAAAGTGTTTGACATCCTTGGTATAGGTTCTCTGCTGTAGCCGGCGGAGCGTGCTGCCCCATTTGACGAAGTACCGAATTCATAGCCAAATTCCCGATTCAAAAACAACTCATTAAGTTTACCGTTCTTTATGAGGTATCGCGGTCTAGCTTCGACACACTCGTCATCGTAAAGATAGAATGCAGGACTTCCTTGTATAGTTGGATCATCAACGACAGAAACGATTTCAGACCCTATATGCTTGTCAGTTTCATCTAGATCGACAGTTTTACCTTCACCTCTACCTTCAATCCCCAAGAGATCCTTGTAAAATGAGCCTCCAGCCTGGGCTTCTTCACGGCCCATGATCCGATCGCTTTCGCTTGGATGCCCTACATTCTCATGAGCCATTATGCCGGAAACTTCAGGGCCGACTATCACATCTATGGGATCTTCAAAAGATCTGCTTTTTGCTTCCTCGACTGTTTTCACGAGCCTTTCACTCTCCCTAACGATAATATCTTTTACGTTCTCTTCTTTCAACCATTCCCAGCCTTTACAACCCCCCAATCCCAACATCCTCTGTTCTTTTTGGTCCTTTGATCTGGCGTTCATGACGCAATATATGGAGATGAATGATTCGTCTGATTCCACTCTTGAACCATCAGAAGTGACCACGTATTTTTCGGAGGACATCGTATGGAAAAATAAAATACGGTTCTTTATCTTGTTTCTAAATGGGAGTGTCCCGGAACCGCATTTTTTGATCTCCTTATCTAATGTCTCGATGAATCGCTGTTTTTCTTCCTTGGAAACGTCTTCAAAGGGTATTTTCACCGGCATTTTCCAACTATCTTCGACTGTTTTCTCCTCTGAAAATCTTAAAGGTACTTTTCTTTCGCTGATCTTCGCCATCTTAGTTATAGAATCGACCCTTTTCTGGACTTCCTTTTTAGTAAATTTTTCTACAGTACCGAAACCTAGACAACCGTCCATCAACACGCGGACACCCATACCACTACTCGGTTTTTCTTGGATACTCAAAAAATTTCCATTCCTAAAGAAGTAATTTTCACTATAAGAATCTGTGAACCTAGCTTCCACATATTCAGCACCTAGTGACTCTCCAAAATCAACAGCGTATTCTGCTAGGCTCTTTCCATCCATTTCTTTTCACCTTTATAGATGAATCTTATCTGTATATAAATAAATTACGACTATTATCTTTTAAATTTATTTAAATAAAAGATTATCAAAAAAGTTTTTTAGTTTTCAAGCCCGTCAAAAATCAGTAACCAAAAAAGCTACTAGATCAAACGCTCACTCTAATTTTTCAACATTAACAGCCCTTGGACCTCTATCGGTCTGTTCTGTCTCGAATTCCACAAGATCTCCTTCGTTCAGGTAGTTACCTTCAATATCGCTTCTATGAACGAACAGGTCTTCATCACCTTCATCAGGTTTGATGAATCCAAAGTTTTTCATGGTGTTGTAGAACTTTACTTCTCCTTTCATATCTAGTTCACCTCCTATTTTTTATTATCTACTATGATGTAATCCTTCTAAACCCTACTTGCATATATAGTTATGGTATGAACTACCCGATCTTAAGGAATTATTAACCAGTGTTTCCAACACTCATGAAGGACAAGAACCGCTCATATCACAGCAACATCTCATCATCATCGGGAGCTTCTACACTTCCTATGATCCCACCACATTCGGGACAGTTATCTCCAGCATGTTCCTCTTTACACCTAGAGCAGAGCGGAAGATCACCACATTCGTGCTTAAAATCTGTTTCTTTACCACAAAAATGGCATTCCTCACTCTTAGGAGCACTCGATCTAGTTCCTTCAGATTTTTCCTCCTTTTCTTCACTTGTTTTTTCCTTTTTTATACTTTCAGCATCCTCTTCTTTGAACTCTTCCTCTTCCCGTTCAGGTTCTTTCTGGACTATGCTGGTTATCTCGGTTTTGGGTGCCCGATACTCTTCACCCTCAAATTTTCTCAGACCCGCTTGAAGCTTTTTCGCCTGGTACATCCCTATGTTCAGTTCATCGATCAGGCTCAAGAAATCTCTTCTTTCGGGTGGGAGATTTAAAGCCTTGTGTTTAAGTAGGTGTTCTGTCCTTTCATCGATATCTTCACTAGAAACGTGCATCCTGTCAACTTCTCTGATATATTCTAAGATCTTTTTACACTGCTCCACTTTTTTATCAGGGAACGCTGTTACTATATCACAGAGTCTTATACCTTCCCTGATCAGCTTATCTCTTTTCGTTTCGGTCAGTTTAGATAAAACTATTTCAGATGCCTTTTCATAACTGTTTTTCTTCTCTTTAGACAAGGAAGAGAGATTTACCCCCTCACTTAGAGATATGTATTCGAAAACGTCGTCTATATAATTGAAGGGTACATCACACTTTTGAAAAGCTTCTTTTTTGTTGACTTCTTTAACCCTTCTGCACTCGTACTCTAATATACTTCTCGCGTATTCTTCTAATTTTTGAGCCCTTACTTTTTCTTCCGATATTTCAAGTCCGTCTTTAGCGGCTTTAAAATCATCGCTGATCTCTATAGCTCTCTCGAAAGCACGTTTTGCTTTCTCTGGTTTTTCCAGTTCAAGTAAGACTCTACCCTTATTATTCCAGGCATACCTGTCTTGTGGGTCTAAACCTATAGCTTTATCGTACGACTCGAGAGCATTCCTGAATCTACCTGCATCTTCATATACGGTACCTAATTTGAACCAAGCCTCTTCGTACTGAGGATCGATTTCAGTGGCTCTGTTAAAGCTATCTATAGGTGCTTTGGTCCCTAATTCTTCGCTCTCGACCTCTATCTCACCTTTTTTGAACCATATACGGGCATCTTCTGGTTCCTTTTCAATCGCCTTTTCATACGCCTCGACAGCTTTCATCTTCCTGCCCATGTGATCATAGCATTCTGCCATATGTACCCAAGTGTCTTTATTATCCTCACCAAGTTTGATAGCATTATCAAGAGAATTGATCGCTTCTTCGTATTTTTCTCTTTTCTTCAGAAGTATACCTTTGAATTTCCAGGTTTCTCCGTTCTGATCATCTATATCTAAAGACTCTTTGAATATATCTATCGCCTCATCATAATTCTCCAATTCTATCATGCATCTACCTTTCATGTTAAGGTAATGAGTGTTCTCTGGTTCCTTTTCAATCGCTTTATCGAACCACTCCACTGCTTCCAAATACCTCTCCATCTTCCGAAGAGCTTCCGCTTTCCTGAATATAATCTCCGTATCATCTTCATCCAGCTCATAAGCTTCATTATAAGATCTAAGAGCGTGCTCAAATCTTTCTAGATCTTCTAAAACTTCGCCTTTGTGTAGCCACAGCTTTTTGTCCTCTAGATCCAATTGAAGTGCCTCGTCGAAGGCCTCTAAGCTATCCTCTTTTTTACCTAGTTCTTTCAAAGTATTCGCTTTATCACTCCAAGCCTCAAGGTTCTTCTCGTCTCTCTCGATCAATCTCTCACAATATTCGACCACCCTTTCTTTCTTGTCCATCTCTTTTAGGATGTCCTTGGTTTTCTTGAGGTTTTCAGCAGATTCATCCAACTTCAGTACTCTTTCCATCGCTTCCAATGCTGATTCAAGTTCATTTAACCTTTTATGAGCTTCTGCTTTATCTTTCCAAGCACCTACATGTTGGGACCTCAGTTCTATTATTTTTTCTGTAGTGCTCTTAAGTTCCTCCCATCTTTTCAACTTTTTCAAGGATTCCTTTTTATGTTCCAATATTTCAATTTCGACTTCACCCATGTCTAGTGCTCTATCAAAAGATTTTACAGCCTTTTCATGGTCTTTCTTTTCAGCTAGTACCAAGCCTTTCCTGTAGTGTGCTGATCGATTATCTGGGTTGAGCTTTAAGGATTTATCGAAGGCTTCTATCGCCTCTTTGTTCCTATCCAACCAACTCAACACTAATCCTTTACTGTACCAGATGTGCTCATCCTCTGGTTCGATATCCAATGCTTTATCAAAGGAAACTACGGCTTCTTCGTACTTGTCAGCTCTTTTCTCGGCTAATCCTTTACTGTACCATATTTTGTGATCTTCGGGTTCGATCTCTAGTGCTTTTTCATAGGACTCGATAGTTTTATCGTATTTTCCCATCTTATCTAGTGTGTGACCTCTGTTATTCCAATATCTTTTATTTTTAGAATTTATATCAATAGCTTTATCAAAACTTTCTAGAGCGTCCTGATATTTTCCAATTTCATATTCAGATATTCCTTTCGAATTCCAGATCGAGTCATCGGAATCATCTATGGCAAGACCTCGTTCATAGTCCTTTATGGCACCATCATAATTCCTCATCTTTTTGTGTGACTTCGCTCTGTCGAAATACGTTTGATGATCGTCAGGATCAAAATTCAATATCCTATTGCACATATTGACAGCTTCACCGTAATTATTCATATCTAGAAGAGCATCCTTCTTACCTCTCATCGCATCTAGGTTGTTATTGTCTATAGATAGTGCCTCTTCAAAACTTTCTAAAGCTTTTGAAGCTTCCTTTTTTTCTAGATAAGCTCTTCCCATGTCGATCCATGTGTCTATCCTTTCCGAGTCTATCTCGCTGATTCGTTCAGCGGTACGAACTACCTCATCCCATTCTTCCATCTTCTTATAGATCTCTTTTTCGTGTTCTAAAGCATAGATGTCTCTAGGATTGTAAGATAGAGCCCGCTCGAACTCCTCTATAGCCTCTTCTTCTCTTTCAAGTTTTTCTAGTGCAACACCTTTTTCGTAAAGCGTACTAGCGTCCTCGGGATTTCTATCTAATATACGGTCACAGACCTTTATCAATTCTTCAAAACGCTCTAACTTTTTCAATGTCTCCTTTTTATTGTTCAACAACCTCATATCCTCTCTGTCAATATCTAAACCACCATCGAAGGCCTTGAGAGCGTCATCATATTTTTTCATCTCAAACAATATCGTCCCTTTGGTATTCCAAAGTTCCTTATCATTGGGATCGATATCTAAAGCTTCATCGATGGCTTCGAGAGCTTCTTCGTATCTCTCTATATTCTGTAAAGCTTTAGCTTTTTCAAACCGCAGATCTTTGTAATCAGGATTTATGTCGATACCATTATCAAAACAGACGATAGCATCGTTAGATTTCCCCTCTTCTTCGAATAATTTCCCTTTTTCTAACCAGATCTCTTCGTTATCAGGATCTTTATCCAAGGCTCGATCTAGTATCTCTTCAGCAGATCGATAATCGCCGTTCCTTTTCAGCGTGAGCCCTTTTTCTTTAAGTATATCTGTCCTTTCTGGATCGATCTGCAAGATGCCGTCATATAAAGAAATATCGTCAGGATCAATTTTGATGGCTTCTTCATAATAATCTACAGCGTCGTCGTTTCTCTTCATCTCAGTCAGCACATCACCCTTGTTTTTGTACGATGACTTCTCTTCAGGAGCTATTTCAATGGCATCGTCCAATATCTTCAAGGCTTCACCGTATTTTCCTTTCTTAGCTAGGAGTATAGCCTTATGGTTCAGAGCCTCGACGTTATTTCTATTTTTTTTCAAAGCCTTGTTCTCTACCTTTAGAGCTTCATCTTCAAATCCTAGCCTATCGTACATCTCGCTAAGATTATGATATATAAGGGAGAGATGGTCTTTCTTCTCTTCAAAAACATCCTCTTTTTTATTGAGGTAATCCCAGGCTTTATCGCATTTACCCTTCGCACCTTCTAGGTCTCCATCTCTGCTCAATTGCTCTGCCTTATCTAGATATTTTTGAGTTTTTTTGACCGCTCTTTTTTCCTCATCAAATAAAGACGTGATCGAATCTAGGAGTCTCATTTTCTGTCCTCCGGTTTGAAATCACAATCATTTTGTTTATATATATATTCTTTGTCCTACTAGTTAGTTTTTAAGAACATAGAGGTGAATGATGCCATCTCTTACAAGTCTTCCAGAGTTGGGAATTTGAAAGTACAGAATTATTCAATAGCTATCTTTTAAAACGATCAATATCGAGCTCGTTCAAGAATACGATTAAAATCATTTATAAGTCTCTATATCTATTCGGCAAAAAGGACGTGTGTGAGATGAAAAAGACAAAAATAGTTGCAACTTTGGGACCAGTATCCGGTAAAAAAGATCAGATAAAGAAACTTGTAGAGGCAGGAGTTAACGTTTTTCGATTGAATTTATCCCATGGTTCGCAAGAGGAACATGCTGAGACCTTGAAGAAGATAAGGAGCACGTCAGACAAAGTGGCGGTAATGATGGATACCCAAGGACCGGAGGTCAGATTAGGGCATATTGAAGAACCGATAGATATATCTCAAGGAGAAATAATAGAATTAATAGGTCCAGAGAAAGAAGGAAAGGGAGCATCGATCCCGGTGGATCATCCAAAGTTTGGTAAACTGATAGAAAAGGGAGATAAGATATTAGTAGATGATGGCGAGATCGAACTAGAAGTATTGGAAGCCGAAGAGGCGATCAGATGTAAAGTCCTATATGGCGGCAGGCTTCTATCGAGAAAATCTGTCAACGTGCCTGAAAGGGATCTTGGCTTAAAAACTCCGACTCACAAGGATCTCAAGGACATCAGATTTGGTGTAAAAGAGGGTTTTGATTTTATCGCCGCCTCTTTTGTTAAAAGCGCTGACGAGATCGAAAAGATAAGAGGAATACTTGATGAAAAAGATTCCGATATGGAGATAATCGCTAAGATAGAGCATATGAAGGCCATCAAAAACATAGATGAGATAATCGAAGTTTCAGATGCGTTGATGATAGCAAGAGGAGACCTCGGAGTTGAAGTCCCTGCTTCTGATGTTCCAGTACTTCAGAAAAAGATAATAGAGAAATCAAATAGGAAGGAGGTTCCGGTCATAATAGCCACACAGATGCTGAAATCCATGACAAAAAGTCCAAGGGCTACGAGAGCGGAGGTCTCTGATGTAGCTAATGCCGTTATAGATGGAGCCTGCGCAGTGATGCTCTCGGAGGAGACAGCTATAGGTGATTATCCTGTTAAATCGGTGGAGTTCATGGCTGAAGTGCTCAAAAAGATGGAAAACCATGTCAAGGGGAGAAAGTTCCCTATCGTCGAACTGAAAAGCGAAAGTATAGCGGAAACGATCGCTAAAAATGTGTGGCAGGCATCAAAAGATCTGGATATAAATTACATAGTGGTTCATACTTCTTCAGGATATACAGCGAAAAAGATATCAAAATTCAGACCTAGTGTGGATATAATAGCTTTCACGGATAGAAAACCTGTCCAGAGAAGATTGAGTCTTGTATGGGGTGTAAAGGCTCATTTTGCTCCCTTCCCTAATCACGTAGATGAGATGGTCTGTGTTACTACAGAACTACTTTTCCGGAAGGGCGAAGTAGAAAAAGAGGACAAGCTAGTGATAACGGCGGGCGTTCCCGCACCAGTTACAGGAATAACTAACATGATGCAGATAAGGACGGTCAGAAGTCTTTTAGAGGAGGGTAGAAATGATGGAATTTTTTAAAGGAGTTCTTCATTCTCGCATCATGTAGCTTAAAACGGAATCTCTTATCGCCTTAGTTTCATCCACACGACCAACAGCGGTGTTTTTTGGTGCTTCTTCGATCAATTCTTTTTCTTCCTCCATAATGGATGAAATCGCTTCAGCAAAACCGTCCAAGGTCTCTTTACTCTCGGTTTCGGTAGGCTCGATCATCAGCGCTTCGTCCACTAACTGAGGAAAGTATATCGTCGGGGCATGATATCCGTAATCCAACAGGCGCTTGGCTAGATCTTTGGTTTTAAGGTCTTTATCTTTCATCTTCTTACCTGAAAGAACGAACTCGTGCTTTCTGAGTTCACCATAAGGAAGATCAAGGTGTTTTTCAAGTTTTTTACGCAGATAATTACTGTTCAATACAGCTCTCTCAGTTGCACTTTCCAGACCGTTTTTACCCTCGTGTAATATATAGACATAAGCTTTCAGGAGTACGAGCCAGTTGCCATAAAAACCTTTGACCCTACCTATGCTGTTTTCAAGATCGTAATCGAATTTATATTTGCCATCTTCTTCCTTCACAACGGGTACCGGAAGGTAGGAGGAAACTTTCTCAGTAACACCCACGGGTCCTGAGCCCGGACCCCCTCCTCCGTGAGGAGTACTGAAAGTTTTATGCAGGTTGAAATGCATGATATCGAAGTTCATCGCACCAGGAGTCGTCTTACCCATTATAGCGTTCAAGTTCGCTCCATCGTAGTATAGTAGTCCTCCGGCGTCGTGAACTATTTCGGCCATCTGACAAGCATCGGTCTCGAAAAGACCCAAAGTATTGGGGTTCGTGATCATGAATGCTGCAGTATCTTCCCCGGCAGCTTCTTCTAGCGCTTCAAGATCCACACACCCGTTTTTGGAAGGGATCTCCACCAGATCATAACCTAACATGGAAACGCTGGCCGGATTGGTGCCGTGAGCGGTATCGGGCATTATAACTTCGTTTCTTTCTTCGCCTCGATCTTTGTGGTATTGATGAGCTATCATGAGTCCAGTTATCTCTCCATGTGCTCCTGCAGCCGGCTGTAAGCTAACGGAATCCATCCCACCTAGATCAGCGAGCAGCTGCTGGAGTTCCCACATTATTTCTAAAATTCCTTGTGAGCATTCTTCTGGCTGGTATGGATGTGGCGTAGTAGCTTCAGGCAGCGAGGCTAGTTTTTCCGTGTACTTAGGATTATATTTCATAGTACAGGAACCCAAAGGATAGAACCCAGTATCTATGCCGTAGTTCATGTGAGATAGCCGGTTGAAATAGCGAACTATCTTATGAGTGGGCAGATCGGGTATCTTGGGAGCCTCGTTTCTAGCTATGCTCTCAGGAAGGGGATTATCTTCGACCTCTCTTTTTTCGGCCTTCTCTATCAGGAGTTCTTCATCATAACGTGCTTGCCTATAGTTAGGAGTCATCATACCACCTCCTCCAACGATCTTATGAGTTGCTCTACTTCTCTTTCACTTCTCATCTCCGTTACAGCCGTAAGCATTACATCATTCAGCGAAGAGAATTTGTCTTTATCGTCCAAAGGTAGGCCTGGAAGTATGTCTTTTTCCCGGCAGAGACCATATAATTCTTTCGTATCGACCGGTGTTTTTACGGTGAATTCATTAAAGAATTCGTTGTTGAAATAGGGTGCCTCGAATCCGTCTAGTTCGTTTATACGCTCGGCTGTTTTATGCGCTTTTCTATAATTTTCTTTTGCGATCTTTTCTAAACCTTTGGACCCTTTTAAAAATACGTAAGAAGCGGAAGCTAAAGCCATAAGTGCTTGATTGGTACAAATATTGGATGTCGCTCTTTCCCTCCTTATGTGCTGCTCTCTAGTTTGAAGCGTCATGCAGTAGGCCCTTTTCCCGTTAGAATCTTCTGTCTCGCCGATGATCCGACCCGGCATCTTTCGTATATATCTCTCACTGCAAGCGAAGATGCCCACGGTGGGTCCTCCATAAGCCTGCGGTATACCGAGTGGTTGACTGTCTCCAACAACTATATCAGCCCCCCATTCTCCGGGAGGCCTCATCAGTGAAAGGACCAAAGGATTCGTGCCGACCACTTGGATACACCCATAGTCTTCTTTCAGATCTTTGAAAAAGTCGACATCTTGCTCCAAACCTCCAAATATGTTGGGAGTAGCTACATAAATACCTAGAACATCATCATCCAATTTTTCTTTCAGATCTTCTCTGTCGATAGCTCCGTCTTCTCCATAATTTACTTTCTCTAATTTGATATCTTTTCCCCGGAGGTAATTTTTCAATACTGAGTCATTCTCCCAATGGGTGTTTTCTGGTACTAGGAATTTATTTCCCTTTCTCTTTATCCGGGCTGACATCAACACCGCTTCTGCCAGTGCCGTCGGATGATCGTACATGCTGGTATTTACAGCACCTAAACCTGTCAACTCCGCAATGATACTCTGATATTCGAAAAGGGCCTGTAACATACCTTGACTGATCTCCGCTTGGTAAGGTGTATATGAAGTGTAAAATTCAGACTGCCCCGCTATCTCGTCCACAGCAGCAGGTATGAAATGTTCATAGATGCCGGCGCCCAAGAAGGAAACTAGTTCATCGGGATCCTTGTTTTTTTTCAATTTGCTCTTGACCTCAGACATCAACTCTTTCTCCTGAAGGCCCTCTGGTATATCTAAATCAGTCCTTATCTGATCTGGGATATCTTTGAAGAGTTCCTCTACATCATCGATCCCTAAAAATTCAAGCATCTCATTTTCTTCTCCTTCGACCATCTACACACCGTGAGAAGGATAGAAAAGTGGGTAAAAAGGTTTTAGGTCGAAGCTTGCCTAAATTATATGTAAAAGCGGTGTTTTTCATTGTGAAGATGACTGCTGAGTTGAAACAGATAGAAGAAGAAGTCTTGGCTCGTGTGAAACCTAAGGGTCCTAAGAAGCAAGAGATAGAAGAAGTAAGTAAAGAACTGATCGAAGTGGTGGATCAACATTTCACCGAGTTAGAAAAACCGAGATTGGTCGGTTCCATATCGAAAGAAACTTATCTTGTAGATCCAGATATAGACGTATTTGTAAAATTTAATCCTTCCACTTCTAAAGAAAAGATGGAAAAAAAGGTGTTGAAAGTTGGAAGAAAGATACTGGATGATACAGAGGAGAGATACGCCGAGCATCCATATATACACGGTAGATTTCACGGTCTGAAAGTCGATATAGTCCCCTGTTACGATATAGATGATATAGAAGAGATGAAATCTGCTGTAGATAGAACACCCTTTCACACCGATCACATCAAGGAAAACATGTCACCTGAACAGAAAGATGAAGCTAGGCTTTTCAAGGCATATCTGAAAGGAATCGGTGCGTACGGTGCGGAAGCTAAAGTTTGGGGTTTTTCCGGCTATCTCTGTGAACTTCTCATACTCCATCATGGATCTTTTCAAAATCTGCTAAAAGATGCCCGTGACTGGAGACCCGGAAAAAAGATCGAGATGGTGGAGGGGGAGAAAAGATTCGAGGATCCTTTGATAGTCATCGACCCAGTAGACCCGCAGAGGAATGTAGCGGCTCCGGTTTCGATGGAAACATTCGCTCTTTTCGTTCTGTCAGCTAAACGCTTTTTAAAGCATCCTGAACTCAGCTTTTTCTTTCCAGGAAAATTGAAGATCAAAGATGAGAAGGAGTTATCGAAAAAGCTGGAGAAAAGAGGATCGAATTTTTTAGGAGTGAGTTTTCCCAGACCAGATATCGTAGAAGACAATCTTTATCCTCAGGTACAAAAGTGTATTAAAAAACTGGAGCGTCAAATGATCCATAAAGATTTTGATGTTCTTCATTCTGATTATTTTGTAAAAAACGAAGATATACTTCTCCTCTTCGAAACGAAACAGTCAGGATTGACAACTGTAGAAAAACACAGAGGTCCGCCCGTATGGGTCGATAACACTGAAGATTTCATAGAGAAGTACGGGAACGAGGCATATATAGAAAATGAAAGAGTGTGGGTGGATAGATATAGGGAGAATACAGAACTTAGAGATGTTTTGGATAAAATCATGAAAGAACTCGATCTTGGAAGCGACTTAAATCCGTTCCTGCCGGAAGAAGTACATTACATGGGATCCAAAAAATTGATAGCAAAAGAAAGAGAGCCACTGAGCGAGTTCCTAGATAGGAGTTTTCCCTGGGAAAGATAATTGTTATTCTATTCAACTGATTCTCTCAACTCTCTTAGATTGTTCTCGATATCTCCTTCGAATACGGATGAACCGGAGACCAGTACGTTCGCTCCGTTCTCCACGACTTCAGGGGCCGTTGTTGGAGAGATCCCTCCATCCACGGAGATATCTATATCATCATACTCATCGACTGCCTCTCTAGCCTTTTTTATTTTCGGTACTACCTCATGCATAAAACTCTGCCCACTAAATCCGGGCTCAACAGTCATTATCAATAGCAAGTCAATCATGGGTAAAAAATCGGTCACAGCTTCAAAGGAAGTTCCCGGCTTGATGCTGAGACCTACATTTGTCCCCGTTTCTTTAACAGAGTCTATGACCGAGGCGACGTCTTCGACAGCTTCGACATGAAAAGTTATTATGTCTGAACCGGCCTCTGCGAATTCGACCGCATACTTTTCAGGTTCAGATATCATAAGGTGTGTATCGAAAACGTGATCGCTTTTACTCCTGATAGCTTCTATCACACAAGGCCCGAACGTTATGTTCGGTACAAAATGCCCATCCATCACATCTAGATGCAGCCATTCAGTCTCTTTAACAGCCTCTATGGAACTCTCCAAACAGAAAAAATCTGCTGAAAGTATCGATGGAGATATCTTTATTTTATTTTTCGAATCACTCATCATCATCACCTCTGATAAGGATCATACCAGACCGAATCTTTTCTTCCAAAGGAAGACAAAGTTCTTGAAGCCGTCCTTGAATGATCGGATCTTCGCCTCTCCCTTCCGCTCTCTATATTCGATCGGTACTTCATCGAATCGTATCCCTTTCTTTATAGCTTCTATCTTTATCTCTTCTGAGAAAGGCATACCATCGCTGGTGACGTTCAAGTGCCTTAAAGCGGTTCTTTTGAAAACCCACATTCCGGATTGTGAATCGTTTATATTGGTCCTGAAAAGAAGATTCATAGTGGCCTTAAGAAACCAATTCCCAAATCGATGCAACCAGCCCATCACTTCAGAAGAGACATTGGATAATCTATCCGTGCTGATGAATTCGTAGCCTTCTTTTTCGATCATCACAACCATCTCCGGTATTTTGTATGCAGGGTAAGTACAATCCGCATCTAAAGTGGCTATTATGTCTCCCTCGGCTTCCTCGAATCCAGTTTTGTAAGCTCTTCCATATCCCCTTCGTGGTTCCTTTACAACTCTAGCTCCTTTAGATCGGGCTATCTCTCTTGTTCTGTCCGTAGATTGGGTATCCACTATCAGGACTTCGTAATCCTCCTCTGAAAGAGCTTCATTTATCTCATCCATCACGTCTCCGATGGACTCTTCTTCGTTCATGGTGGGGATGACAACAGAGATCTTCATGTAATAAGAACACATGATATGGTCCTTTATAATGATTACTCAACCCAACACCTATAAATAAAACCGAACTACCCAGTGTTATTATAAATTAAAAAATACAAAAACATTCTACCTTCATCTACCCCTCCCCTCTTTTTCGGTTTAAATACGATAAGATATTGATATTTGATTTGAACATGAAAGGATGGATATTGGATATTTATCCCGATATCAAAAAAGGGAAGATGGTCATCTGGTTCAGGGCTAAGAAACACTGCTACAAGATCGAGGTGGATTACGACTCAGTTTTCTATATGAAATCTGATAAAAAGGGGCTGCGGCAGGCTGAAAAATATTACGAAAAAAAAGATTTCAGGACCGAACGGGTGAGAAGGATAACGGACCTTTATTCCCGGAAAGAAGAAGAACTACTAAAGGTATATCCAGGAAAGGTTTTCGATCCCCGTGATCAACTTCAAGCTTTCAAATTTTTTAAAGGTTTCAAAAACAAGGAATTCTACAACGTTGATATTCCTCTCGATCAAAGATATCTCATTGAGAAAGAGATAAAACCTATGTCCATTCTTAAGAAAAAAAGAGGTTGGGTAGACCTAGAGGATGAAAGGGTCATCGATTATTCCAAACCCGATCTTCGTACAATCTATCTAGGCGTAAGCACTGAGGAAAAGAAATCGAAAAGGAGAAAAGAGTCGAGAATGAAGGCTCTAACTATAGGTGACGAGACCTTAAATGAGGATGAGGTTTCACTTCTGCAAAGATTGAACAGGAAATTGAAAAGAAAAGATCCAGATGTGATACTTACACGAGGAGGAGATGAATTCTTGGTACCCTATCTTGCTCACAGAGCAGAGCTGAATGAAGTGGGTTTAAAGCTCGGTCGAGAAGCGGCTTTGCACCCGTCCAAAGAGGGGTCCTGGTACGAGTCTTACGGGCGTGTGGTGTACAGACCTCCTTCTTACCCATTGAAAGGGAGGATCCATATAGATATGGAAAATTCATTTCTGTATAAAAAAGGAGGATTAGATGGGCTCATAGAAGCTTCACGTCTATCGAGAGTACCTGTACAGAGGCTGTGCAGGAGAAGCCCAGGATCTCTGATAAATGCCATGGAAGTGAAGGAAGCGCTTAAAAACGACTATCTGATACCTTGGAAGAAAAACTTATCCGAAGATTTCAAAAGCACTATAGATCTTCTCAAGGCGGACAGAGGAGGGCACATCCTTGAGCCGAAAGTGGGTGTACACGAAGAAGTCATCAAACTGGATTTTGCCAGCATGTATCCCTCCATAATCGACAAATACAATCTATCACCGGAGACCCTTGGATGTACCTGCGGAGAAGATCGAAAAGTCCCAGAGTTAGACTACCCCGTTTGCAAGAAAGAAGAGGGGATAATACCAAAAGTGGTCAAGCCTTTGATAAGAAGGCGACAAAAGTACAAAAAACTGAGTAAGAAGAATGAAAGGTTCGAAAAACGGGCCGACGTACTGAAATGGTTATTGGTCACCTGCTTCGGCTATACAGGCTACAAAAAAGCTAGATTCAACTGTATAGAGGTGCACGAGAGCATAACCGCCTACGCTCGCGAGATATTTTTGGATACGGTGGATACGGCTCAAAAGATGGATTTTGAGGTGCTCCATGGGATCGTAGATTCCCTCTGGTTGAAAGGCGAAAAGGACAAGATCGCTCCCTTCATCGAAGAGGTCGGTAAAAATACTAGATTGGAATTGGAGGAGGAAGGAATCTACTCCTGGATCGCTTTCCTTCCCAGGCTCTCAGACGGGATAGGAGTTCCTAACCGCTACTACGGT
This sequence comes from Thermoplasmata archaeon, assembly GCA_003554965.1. Lineage (GTDB taxonomy): Archaea > Thermoplasmatota > Thermoplasmata > Halarchaeoplasmatales > Halarchaeoplasmataceae > Natronoplasma. The sequence goes on from PWHR01000014.1 coordinate 39,752, forward strand.
ATTTTAGAAGATGAGATCGAGATGAAAGGTATTGCCGCTGTAAGAGCCGACACTCCAAGATTTTTCAAAGGTCTACAGAAAAGCCTCCTAGAAAAGATGAAAGATGCCGAGACCGGATCGGAATTGACACAGATGATAGAAGAACTCCTGGATATAATCAGATCGAGATGGATACGGCTCCGCAGCAGAGATGTGGAACCGAACAAACTACTTTTCACTAAAACCGCTTCAAAAAGAGTTGACGAGTATCTCACGGTCAATGAGATAAAAAGTGCCCTCTACCAATACAAAGAGATGAGCTTTCGGAGGAAACCGGGACAGACTGTTACATTCCTCGTGACGGACTCTAAGAGCAAAGATGAAAATGAAAAAGTGAAGGTCGGATTAAAGGAATTGAGTTCTCAGGACTACGATGTCGAATACTACGAGGATATACTCTTTAGGATTTCTGAAGAGATCCTCATTGCTTTAGGGTATGATAGGAACAAGATAGAGAAAACGGTGGAAAGATCAAGAACCTAGAGGTCAAACCTCAAATCATAAATAACCATACACAGATCACTTTTGGAAGTAAAGTTTGGAGGAATTAAATATGCTGATGATGACACCTGGTCCGACTGAGATCCCTCAGGATGTAAGAAACGCGATGAGTCGTAAGATAGAGCATCCGTATATACAGGAAGAGTTCTCTGAGTTTTATCTTTCACTGGAGGAAAAACTGCAGAGGGTGTACGATACTGAAGACGATATAGTCATAATGGGGGGTGAGGGTATCTTGGGGTTAGAAGCTAGTATCGCCTCCTTGATAGAAAAGGGTGAAGAGGTCTTGTGCATTTCTAATGGTATTTTCGGAGACGGTTTCGCTGACTTCGTACGCATGTACGGCGGCAAAGCGATATTGAGCGATTTTCCATACGACTCAGCTATTTCTCTCGAAAAGGTAAAAGATCAGATCGAGCAGTATGATTTTAATTTGGCTACCATGGTCCACTGCGAAACTCCAACGGGAACCCTGAACGGTCTTGAAGAGATATTGAAAATATTGAAGGAAAAAGACGTTTTGGCCGTTGTAGATGCTGTATCCTCTTTAGGAGGAGTGCCCGTTCCGACGGAAAATATGGATATATGTATAGGGGGTTCTCAAAAGTGCTTCAGTTCTCCCCCCGGTTTGACCACGTTATCGGTGAGTGCTGAGGCATGGGGAAAGATGAGTGAAAGGGATAAAGGTGATGGACATTTTTACACAGATTTGAAAGTTTGGAAGGATAAGTGGATAGAAGGTGGTCAGTTCCCTTATACTCCTTCTGTATCCAATCTATATGCTCTTGATAAGTCTGTAGATCTTATCCTTGATGAGGGTCTAACTAGAGTCTATTCTCGCCATGAGGAGGCTGCAGAACTCTGCAGAGAGAGGGGGAGAGAGATAGGACTCCATCTATATCCTGAAGATGAAAAACTCTGTTCGGATACCGTGACCGCTTTCCAAATCGAGGGTGAAGCTTTGGATATCCAGAAGAGGTTAAGAAAGGAACATGATATACTGTTGGCTACTGGCTTAGGTGAGATGAAAGGAGATATACTTCGAGTGGGCCACATGGGTTTCAATGCCCAGGCTGAAAAAGTTCAAAGAACGATGGATGCACTAGAGAAAGTGACAACTTGAAGAAATCCTTACCGAAAAAACTTTTTAGTAAAGAAAATAAAGAGTATAAAAGTACGGTAGGAGATAAGATGAGGGGAAATATACAGAAGATCAGTTTACTGATCATGCTTTCTATTGTACTTCTGAGTTCGTCCTCCGTACCTATCATGAGTACACCCCCTCATTACGATTACGACGAGGCAGAATGGGATCGGGCTGTAATTTATTCATCGTTGAACTACACAAATACTCAGATGAACGATACTTTGGGACTCGGATTGGATGTGAATTACTCGCAGGAAGTAAGAGATGACGGTTTGATCGAGAATAGTTATGATGAAGAAAAATTCGAGATCATAAACGAGACAGAGGAGGAGATAAATTCAAACCTTGTTGCAGTGAAAGAGGTTATAGAAGATGATGATGGAAACATAAATAGTTCTAGATATCTTAAAAGATACTATCTCCCTTTCTATCACTTATCAGAGAATTTGACGACTTTTTCTGAAGTCCACTATAGGTTTGTCTATAATATGAACCAGACAGTAAATTTATTTAATGAACTACAACAGGATGAAATCAGTTTATTTGAGGAAGATATAGGTTTTGAAGAGAGAATTGATGAGTCTAGCTTAGCTCTCAGGACTATGAACTCAACACTAGATGAGATATTAGAGGAGAATATCGACCGGATAGAAGAAAAGGCAGGTGAAGATCGTTTCAACCTCATAGGGTTCCTAGATACCATAGAAAGGTGGGAAAAAAGGATCGAAACATACAGAGGTTTTTTAGATTTCATGGAAAGAGAGATCGATCTAACGGCTTTTTTGACCGTGAGGGCTCCTGAAATCGTTCATCCCTGTGAAAAACTAGTAGTGGAAGGAAATTATTTTGGAGGTCGTCTTTTTGAGATGGACACCGAATTTGTTGACAACCTTGAAAAGGGATCGCCTGACGACGACTTGATAGAAAAATTCGAACTGAAAGGCCATCCTCTCTCTGCAGGATCTCAGATCGATGGATCCGAAGAGGAAGGGGAATGGCTGATCGAATCAGACGGTTTGAGAAGATACAGGGTGGAGGAAATAACAGAAGGTATTGAAGAGACTTTAGCTGTATCTTTAGAAAAGGATTTTGCAATGTCAGAGACCATAGAGATCTATTTCGGGGAAAAAAAGTTGGGTCTAAATGAGAGCAGGGAGAACAGTTATTTTAGTTCTGAGATCCAGATACCCTGGGATATTTTTTCTTCTGAAGAAGACTGGGGTTTGAAAGAAGAAGATACGGTTCAACTGAAAGCAGTTTCAGAGGATCAAAATATAACTTCAGAAAGTCATCATATATCAGTAGAAAGATGGGACACCGAGATCGAATTGGAATTTGAAGAAGAGAGAGAAGCTTTTTATCAAGAATATGTGAACGTGTCTGGAAGATTTCGAACTGATGCTCCGATATCTTTTGAGGATATAAGGCTGAATTTCACAAATCTCGAAGACGATGCTGAATTACCTGGAGAGGATACGGGATCTGTTATCAGGGACGAAGAAAATTTCAGTTTTGAGATATCCTATCATACGGAAATGTTCTATTGGGGAAAGAATGAGATCGAAGTCTCTTACCAGGGCAACGAAACTTTAGATGGAGACGAAGGATCGATATCATTTGAGAAGAGCATACCTACAGAGTTGATCATAGATACGAATAAAGAAGAAGATGTAGAAGTTATTGATATTGAAGGGCATCTTTTCAATTCCTCCTCTGAAGAAAGTGATGATGGACTTGAAGGTAAAGAGGTCTATTTGAAGCTCGATGATAAAGAACAGAATGAAAGTCTCACTGGTCCAGAAGGAGATTACAAGTTCAACATCTCTCTAGATGAACTTTCAGAAGGCGATGAGCTTTATGTACACTTTGAGGGGACCGAAAAATTTAGAGAAGCTGATTCTGACAGATTGTTGATTAGTTATGAGGTCATCCACGGTGAAGATGATGACCCTGATGATATGCTCGGAATATTGACGGAAGAAAGAAATCTACTCTTGATCATGGGAATAATAATCGGTATGGTCATCCTTCTTTGGTATTGGAAAGGAAAGGAAGAATTCAAGGAAGATGAAGAAGCGCATTCATCAGAAAAAGAAAAAACCTCGGAAAAAAAGAAAAAAGATATCTGGAAAAAACAAACTCCGTCTCTCCAAGCCTCTTCTAAAGAAGAGGTTTCTTCTATCTATGGTATACTTTTAAGGGAACTTTATTCTAAAGATATAATCACGGTAGAAAAGGGTAAGACTCATCGTGAACTCGAAAGAGAGCTGATATCGAGGATAGCTCTTAAGGAAGAGATAAAACAAATAACGACGGTTTTCGAAAAAGCCCTATTCAGTGATAGGGTCCTCGATCCTTCAGAGTTAGAATTATTCAACTCTTCTATGAAAGAACTTCAGGAGGAACTCCTATGAAGGAAAACATGAAGAAACTCACTCTTTATATAGTGGTATTTGCGGTCTTCGCACTCATAGTATTCTTATCTCTCTCAGCCCCTATTTTGGTTAGTGATGCTGACTTCAGTATCTACAATACTGGATGGAATGGAACAAGTGACTTAGCGGTTAGAACGGAGCAGATGGGCAGCTTCACTCCTAATATAGAACTAGCAGGGGAGGGGAGTACCGAAGTTACCCAGCGTGAATTGACTGAATATGACGTAGATCCAAACCAAACCAGCATCATGATCATAGGACCTGAACAGGATTTTACTGAGGAGGAAAAGGAGTATGTAGATAACTTCTTGGAACAAGGTGGAAGACTGGTCCTGGCAGATAATTTTGGAAGCGCTAACACTTTGATCGATGGATTAGATACCAACTCTTCCTTCCATTCTGAGCCTCTTTTGGACATGGCGTTCGATAAGGAACCGCATTTTGGGATCGCTTACGATGTCAAAGAACATGACCTGACAGAGAATGTGTCTCATATCTTGTTGAACAATCCTACTGCTTTAAACAAAGGTGAAGAAGCTGTTTCCCTGCTTAACAGTTCTAGAGCTTCATGGCTGGATGAAGAACAAACTAAAGAACCCGAATATATGGATAGAAAAGATTACGATCAATATCCGTTGTTGGCAGTAGAGGAATACGGCGAGGGAGAGTTGGTTTTGATCTCAGACCCGAGTATCTTCATAAATCATATGAATGACCGGATGGACAATGATATTTTCATCGAAAACATGCTGGATTATCTATCAGAGGATAGAGAGAACATAATTTTCGACGAAAGCAAACGAGATATGGATCTGGTCTACAGTATTGTCTACACTGGTAACTATCCCGGGAGAACGACCAGTGCGATCATAATTTTCGTTCTTATGGGCATGTCAGTCTTCCTCATCTTCCCGGAAAGCAAAGATATCATCATAGGTAAGTTTGAAGAGCTTTTAAAGCTGTTTCTAAAAAGTGAAGAGGAGGAGAAAGATCCGCTCACGAAAGTATTAAATAATCATCCTGAATGGGATAAAAAGAAGCTTCAGATGATAAATGACAGATTTATCCGGTCTGGAAAAGGAGATGGAGAAGTTGAATGAAGCTGAAAAATATAAGGATGAATTTGATCAAGTAAGGGATGAGGTAAAGAAGGTCATAGTCGGATACGAAGACGTAATCGATGATTTTTTGGTCTGCTTGATCACAGGCGGACATATCTTATTGGAAGGAGTGCCTGGTATAGCGAAAACCACGATGATAAAGGTATTCACCAAAGCAGTAGGCCTAGATTATGAAAGGATACAGTTCACTCAAGATATGCTTCCTGCCGACATATCTGGTCACTATTATTTCAACCAGAAGACCGGTGAATTTGAACTGAGGAAAGGCCCTGTATTCGCTCAAGTTCTGATGGCCGACGAGATCAACAGAGCTCCGCCCAAAACCCAGTCTTCCTTGATAGAAGCTATGCAGGAAAGACAGGTAACTATAGAAGGCAAGACTCTAAATTTACCTGAACCTTTTCTTGTGATAGCTACAAGGAATCCTATAGAAACAGAAGGTGTCTATCCTCTCCCGGAAGCTCAATTGGACAGGTTCATGATAAAGAGCAATATGGGATACATATCTCCTGAAAAGGAATTGGATATGCTGAAAAACAAGAACGAAAGAGAGAGGATCAATGGAGGGCAGAAGGGAAGTGATGAATTCAACGACGAACTATCGAAAGTCAGAGTGGTAGGAAATGATTTCGGGCACGAGATTAGAGGTCTGCATAAAGAGGCTTACGTTTCCGATGACGTTTTAAAATATATCCGGGATATAATATTGGAAACTAGGAATGTAGATGACTTCGTTTTAGGGGCTAGTCCAAGAGCTGGAGAACACCTCCTTTACTCTTCTAAAGCTTATGCCGTCATACAGGGTAGAGATTATGTCATACCAGATGACGTGAAGATAATGAGTGAAAAAGTGCTCCCTCATCGTGTGCTTCTTTCCGTAGAAGCCGAACTAGAAGATCTTACTGAGGTCCAGGTTCTAGAAAAGATATTAGAGAAGAAGGTGGATGCTCCTAAAGGCGGATTCAAGAAAGCTTAGTTCTTATCTCCATGGTGATCTGATATGGTAGGACGAGTGCTAATCCAAATCCGATCAGGAGAAGTGCCTGGGCTCCTCTATTTTCTGGAGATAAAAAGAATTCAGATATTCCTAAAAATAAAGGGATCAAGTAAAAAAGAAATATGGTAAATACCAGATATGAAACAGCTAAAATGACTCCTTTTCTATTTATATGTATATGAAGCTCGGAACCAAGTACCATTACCCAATATATGACCACAGGGATCAAAAATGAGGCTGAAAAGATAATGAGATTGAAGAACTCACCCATGCCTCCGGTGGTCATGGTGAAAGGAGCATACAGCGTGGCTACACAGAGCGCTGGCATTTTTAACCAATCTATATCTTTATAAACGCTGAGAGAAGTCAAGAAAATCGGAACGGAAACCAAAAGAGAATGATAATCGTTAGAGTGGTAAAAGGTCGATACCACTATAAGCACACCGAGGAGATGGATTGTCGGATCTTTCGAGCTCTTTTTACTTTCAGAGATCATGTTTTCTTCTCCTCCCAATCTTCTAATATCATCACGCCTTCCTTTTCAGGATGTAATTCAAATATAGAGACATCCAATTTTTTTAATCTGTATATTATCTTCTCTAACTTTTCATATTCTTTGTAAGTCTTTTCCAAAACATTTTCATCGACTTCCAATATCTCATACCAAGGACTAAAAGGTACAAGTAACCATACGATGTGCTGCATCTCTTTAAGATGCTCTACGGCTTTCAGGGTGGCTTGAGGATTCATCTCTAGGTCGGATATGATTATGATGAGCTTTTTCTTTTCACCAACACTTTTCATCTGATTGACCGCTGATAAAACACCGGCTATCTGATCCTGTTTGATCCCTGAAACGAACTCGCTCAGTTTTTTAGAGAAACGTTTTTCTTCCTCATTCAACGAAGAAAGATATTCCGAATCTTGATATCTTTCAAGGGATATCTCATCCGAATCGACAGGACCGGGCAGGTCAGTCACTTTTTCGTATAGTGATCTAAAAGCGATACTTTCGGAACTAGGCGCCTGATGGAATCTAACATCTTTATGGTCATAGGCGGTCATGCCTATATCATGTCCGAACATCTCAAAGTTCTTCAATATCTCTAAAGATACATATATGCCCTGTTCCAATTTAGTGGTCTTTTCAGAGGTTCTCCTCCTCATCGAGGGTGAACAATCTAAAAATATTTGAGCACCGACAGGAGCGAGCTTTTCATACTGTTTGGTCATAAGGGTCTGAAATTTCGATAAGGATTTCCAATGGATATCTCTTAATGAATCGCCAGGTTGATATCTCCTTATACCTTCAAACTCGTTGGATTTCATCCTGAATTCGATAGAACTTCTCCTCATCTCCGTTGTTTCCCCTCTTCTCGCATACTTTTTAGCCTTTTTTACCGCTTCCGGAGAACTATTGACTCTTACCACTTCATTGATTTGGTGTTCTATCGATTTTTTATAGAGCTCAAGAGTATCGAATATCGAGACACTCAATTTCCCTACGTTTTGATATCCTCTACTTTTAGGGACTAAAGAGTATGAAACAGATGAGTTGGTCAACATCTTTTCTTTTTTAATATCATCTTTATCCAACTCGAGATCTTTTCTAGTCTGTAAGGATAAGAGAATCGGTAAATTTTTATCACTTTTGATAACATGTTCGATCTCAAAGCTTTCATCGACGGTCTTGTTCTCTTTAGGTATCTTATCCTTCACCTCTATTGAACTCTCGCCTATCTCGTATCTTGCATAGAGAAAAAGCGAAAGAAGTGAAATCCCTATCAACCCTATATACGGTTCTGTTAAAAGAAAACTCACGGCGAAAAGTAGGATTGGGAAAAGAAGAAGGAATTTGCCCCTTTTACTCAGCTCTATACTCTTCACTTCACTCAAGCTAATCCTCCTCTACATCGACCCATAAGTGCAAGTTCCTATAAACTTCACCGTCTCTGAGCAGGAAAAAATTCAATTTCAAGGGTTCTTCGAACTGGTCCGTCTCTCCTCCGAGTGATATATTCATGGATTCATTCCACTTTTCATTATGATCCAGCTCTATGTTCATCTCTAAATAAGTATCGTTAGCTGGTATCTCTAAATTAAGATCATCTGGTATGAGTCCTTCAGATTGCATCTCTTCATAGGAATATCCGAGACCTACTGCGAGAGTGTAATCAACCGCTTCATGTTCACGGTTGATTATACTTACGATCACCTCGCTTTCATTTTCTGTGCTTAGCTGCTCTGGATAGTTGTCAGCTTCGCCTTCGGGTCCTAAAACGTAGAACTCAGTGAACCTCTCCCCGGTCCTAGGGGTAGTTGCGATGTGAACTGCTAGTGCTCCAGAAGCGATCAGTAGTACAACAGTAGCGACCACCAGGGCTTTATCGATCATATCATAATCTTCCCAATCTGGAGAGTTGACTTCGAATTCTATGCTGAATTTTTCCTCTGCTGGGATCGAATCACGACGGAAATAAGCCAAGAGGGAAAAAGTGAAGATGAATAGTGATTGCGAGTAAAGTATCGGCAAGAGGCTGATCTCCCAGATATAGTTCAAGAGCAGACCTATAAGAGGAGTTATCGCAATACTGAGTCCGAAGGAAAGAGCGATCCTTTCGATATGGTCTAAAGGTTCTTTCTCCGGGAACAGAAATGAGATGAGAACGTAACCGGGGAAGAAAAGAAGGAAAGGAAGACCCAGTATAGTTCGGAAAATACTATCTGGAATCAGTGCTATAACTGCGATCAGCACAGCGGTCATCACAGCGACGAAAACTAGATCCCATGGATTCTCCTTGATTTTTATCTTCAATTTGCCGAACACCTGTGATTTAAGATTATAAGCTTCTTTATAAATCATTTTGTTGTCAACTGTGTCTATCCTCGATGTCAAGATAAATACTGTATGGCCGAAAGAGATATTAGTGATGTGATTAATTGTAAAAAGCAGCAGATGGTGAAAATATGGCTAAAAAAATATTGAGAGTGAATATGGAGGATTTGACGGTAAAAGAGGAAGAGGTTCCTGAAGAATACGAAAATCTCGGCGGTAGAGCGTTGACTTCTCAGATCATAGCGGATGAAGTACCCCCGAAGGCTCATCCTTTGGGGCCCAATAACAAATTGGTCTTTGCACCCGGTATCGTAACGGGAACCGGCTCACCGAACTCAGGGAGGTTATCCGCAGGGGGTAAATCACCCTTGACCGGAGGAATAAAGGAATCCAATGCTGGGACTCCATTCGCAAAGACATTGGCTAAGAAAGGTATAAAAGCTATAATAGTGGAAGGGAAACCGGAAAATAAAGACAGGTATTACCTTCTAAAACTGAACGAGGATGAAAGTGACTTGGTCCATGCGGACGAGTGGGTCGGAAAAGGTCTTTATGAAGCTTACGAAGAACTGCACGAAGAGTTCGGCGAAAATATAGAGATCACCGGTGCCGGTATAGCTGCAGAGATCGGTGCTTCCAATGCTGGGATATCTTATACTGACCCAGAAGGCATGTCTTCTAGGTACTCCGGCAGAGGCGGTCTCGGCGCGGTGATGGCTTCTAAAGGGTTGAAGTTCATAGTGGCCGAAGAACCAAAGGAGGATAGGATCGAGATCAAAGACGAGGAAACTTTCAATGAAGGCAGAAAAAAACTTGCTAAAGCTTTGGCTGAGCACGATATCACCAAAAAAGACGGCGCCCTGAATTCCTATGGTACCGCCGTACTTGTAAATATAATAAACGAGAGTGGTGGTCTACCTCAGAGAAACTTTTCTGAAGGAAGCGATGATAGGTCGGCTGAAGTCTCAGGAGAAAAGAAAGCCGAAGCTGTACAAGAAAGAGGCGGAGTAAGGCCACACAAATGCAGTCCAAGCTGTATAATTCAGTGTTCCGAGATATGGACAAAAGAGGGTGGAGAAGACCCCGTGGGAGTATTAGAATACGAGTCCGTTTGGGCACTCGGTCCCAACTGCGGTATCTACGATCTGGACACTATAGGCGAGCTGAACAGGGCCTGTAATGATCTTGGTCTCGATACCATCGAGATGGGTAATACGATAGCCGTAGCGATGGAAGGCGGCTTATTAGACTTTGGAGATGGAGTGAAAGCTTTAGAACTCATGGATGAGATATACGAAAAGACCCCCTTGGGCCGGATATTAGCTAATGGTGTAGAATTCACAGGGGAAGCTTTCGGTGTCAACAGAGTTCCCACGGTGAAAGGGCAGTCGATACCCGCCTATGATCCAAGATCCATAAAGGGTATAGGGGTGACTTATGCTACAACTCCGATGGGTGCGGACCATACTGCTGGTTATGCTATCGCTCCAGAGATACTTGGAGTTGGTGGGGATGCAGATCCCTTTGAAAAAGAAAAAGGTGAACTATCAAAAAATCTTCAACGGGCTACAGCTGCCATAGATAGCGCCGGCTACTGCCTTTTCATAGCGTTCGCGACCATGGATATTGATGAAGGAATGGAGGGCGTTGTGGATACGGTAAACGGGGTTTTAGGTACGGACTATTCGATAGAAGATGTTATGGCGTTCGGAGCGAACGTCTTAAAGACAGAAAGAGAATTCAACCGGAAAGCAGGCTTTTCCAAAGAAGACGATAGATTGCCCGAATTCATGAAAGAGGAAAAACTGCCACCGCACAATGAGGTCTTCGACGTGCCAGATGAAGAATTGGACTCGGTTTGGGAAGACTGAGTCCTAAAAAACCTTCTCTTATCTTTTATAACGATACCATGTCTGAAAAAGTGAAGGTCAAACTGTTCGCACAGATAAGCGAGATAGCGGGCCGTAAAGAACTTTTATTGGAGGGGGAGACCGTAGCTGAGGTCATCGATGAACTCGTCAAAGAAGTTCCGGAACTCGAGGATGAACTCTTCAAAGAGGAACAGAATGAATTGAGTGAAGACATAATCGTGTTGAAGGAAGGGAGGAATATCAATTACCTGAACGGTCTCCAGAGTGAAGTTGGAAAAGGTGACAACATATCTATATTTCCCGTTGTTGGAGGCGGTTGAAGAAAAGGAGCATAAACATGCGTATAGATGTAATACTTTATGGAAAACTAGGTAAAAAGGTGGAAGGCTATGACGACACTTTGGGATCTCTTGCAAAGATAGAACTTGAGCTTGAAAAAGAACTGCAGATAGCCCAAGTTATGAAAAGATTGGATATAAGAGAGGAAGAAGTGAGCCACATATTTCTTAACAGAGAATATTCTCATCCTGAAAGGGTGGTGGAAGATGGGGACAGGTTGGCCCTTTTTCCTAAAGATATGGCTCTGCTTTACAAATGGTATTTCTCTAAAAAGAGATAAATAGTGCAAGTTCAAAAATTGGCTAAAGGGAGTTGAAAAAGATGCTTGTGATGGAATTCGACGGGTCATGCAAAAATAATCCTGGCGGATCGGGAGGATATGGGGTCGTCATAAAAGAAGATGGTAGGATAATAGATGAATTGGCAGGTAGCCTCAAAGCCAGAGATGGCATGACGAACAACAGAGCGGAGTATATAGCGCTGATAATAGGTCTCAAGTATCTCAAGGCACATTATCCCGAACATTCTATAATCTGTAGAGGTGACTCCAAACTCGTCATATATCAGATGACCGGTGAATACAGCGTTAACAGTGATAATCTCTTCGATCTCTGGAAAAGAGCCTCTAAAGTAGCAAACGTCATGAACGTCTCTTTCGAGTGGATAGAAAGAGAGAGAAATAAGAGAGCCGATGAGCTGAGCAGAAGAAAGATGACGGTTTAAACTAGCCCATAGATCGGCTCATATTTTTCTTTCAGATATTCTATATGATAGTTCTCGTTCAACCCTTCTCCAGTCAGTCTTTTGGTCATCTCTTCCGCTTTATACCTTCTACCGTGCTGATGTATGTTATCTCTTAACCATTCTCTGAGTTGTTGGAATCTCCCTTCATAGATGTTCTGCTTTAGGCCGCTGATATCATCTTTCGCACTCTGAAATATCTGTGCTGAATACAGGTTCCCCAAAGCATAAGAAGGGAAATATCCGAACTGACCTGCGGACCAGTGGACGTCTTGAAGAACGCCGTGAGATGGATCTTCAGGCACTATATCGAGGTATTCCTCCATCTTATTTTCCCAAACGACTTTACTCTCTTCAGGCTCTATTTCTTCCCTGAAAAGTCCCAGCTCTAGATCATACCGGAGGGCTATGTGGAGATTGTAGGTGACCTCGTCTGCTTCAACCCTGATGAAGGTAGGTTTAACTCTGTTTATCCTCCTGTAAAAATCCTCTTTTGAAACGTCTTTTAAATTAGAGAATTCGCTCTGTAGTTTTGGGAAAAGATAATCCATAAATTCCTGACTCCTGCCGACGAAATTTTCCCACAAACGAGATTGAGATTCATGAAAACCCATAGATATTCTCTTTCCTAAAGGATGTCCGTACCATTCTGGAGGTAGACCCTGTTCGTAAAGAGCGTGCCCAGTCTCGTGCATCAGGCTGAAAAGAGAAGTGAGATTATCTTCTGAATATCTGTTGGTTATCCTAACATCATCGTCCATGCCGATGGTGAAGGGATGCACCGTCTCATCCAACCTTCCATGATCGTAATCGTAACCGAGGTCAGCTGCCAATTCTCTGCAGATACTTTTCTGCTTTTCTATCGGAAATTTTTTTCCTTTGAATACGCCCTCTCCCGGTTTTTTGTTAATTGATAACATTTCTGAAACTATAGAGCTCAGTTCTTTTTTCATTGGTTCAAAGATACTTTCGATCTTCTCAGCGGTGAAACCCGGTTCAAATTCCTCTACAAGTGCATCATAAGGTTCATTTTCGTAGCCGATGTATTCTGCGACCTCTTTCTTCAATTCTATCTGCTTTTCTAGATGAGGTAAAAAAAGTTCAAAATCTGACTTCTCCCTAGCTTTTTCCCATGCAGACTGAGACTTAGTGGAGACCTTTGACATCTCCTGGATGAGATCATCAGGAACCTTATACTTCCTCTCAAAATCCCTGGTCATCTCTCTTACCGCAGCTTTTTCTACATCGTCCAGTTCAGCCTGCTTGGATTCTTTGTTCAATTTTTCTATACATTCTTTGGTTTTCTCAGATGTGAGCTTTTTGTGGTACAGACTAGAAAGTTCAGCTTTTGTTTTAGAACGCCCTTCAAGTGCACCTTTCGGCATATAGGTCCTTTCATCCCATGCCAGAAGGTAAAGAGCCCTTTCCATACTGCGAAGCTGTTCTGAGATTTTTAAAAGTTCATCATAGGTAGACATGGATAGAGTTAAGATTGAATGTTTTATAAAATTAACTCCTCGATTTTTGTTAGAAAAAGATGGAAAGGCATCGATCATTTATTTTTCCCAACGATGATGTATCCACATTCTGTAGTGATCATTCCTTCAAACTTCTTTTCAAGTTCTTCAATCAATCGTTGCTTCGCACTATTCTCTAAACTTCGAGGAAGTCTCCTCAGGTAACTTTGATCACTTTTTGCATCAACCCTTTTCAGACAATTTTCTATACTGGTCTTCTCTCGGAAATTAAACTCAGTAAAGTTTACTATCTCTAAACCTGCTTTTTTTAAGTGTTTTTCGATCCTTTCATGGGATATCACTTTTTTTCCGATGAGTTCTTCTGCTTCAGCTCCGAATTCTCTCATCACCTTTTCATAGCTCTCTTGGACCTCTTTGTACCATTCAGGTGAAGGGGCTATTATCCCTACTCTACCATCTTTCTTCAATATATTTTTGATTTTTTTGAGAAAAGATAGATGATCAGAAATCCAGTGAAATAGATATGAGCTCACACAGATGTCAAATTTCTTTTCGAAATCTGTGTTTATAAAATCAGAGTTGATGAATTCTATATTCTCTGCTCCGATTTCTCTCGATCTTTTTCTAGCCAATCTTATCATCTTTTCTGAGAGATCCAATCCGATTATCTTTCCTTTATCTAGTCTTTGAGCTATAGTTCTAGTGAGCTCTCCCGGTCCGCATCCGATGTCCAAAACTCTTTCATTCCCCTCAATATTTAAAGTATTGAGAAGCATATTGTATTGGCACAATTTGCAGGGTATAACCCAATCTTCGTAATCTTCAGCGGTTCTATCATATATCTCTCTAACTTTATCTTGATCCAATCTAACCACCTTTCAATGTTATATGAACGTCTTTCGTTTTTGACATCAATCCATTTCTATAACGGAGTTATACTTAAGGCTTTTCAAAATATTATAGATTGATGGGAACGAAAGGAAATTGATATGACTGGATCGAATAAAAAATCAGAGATGATGTTCTTCGAGTTGTCCTCTATCTAGATGTCTTACAAGATGAGTTTTCGCCTTGGATATAACTTCATCTTTGGATTTTCCTATGAACTCTTCTTGGCAACCTTCGTAGACGCAATCGAATTTGTATCCTTCTATCTTGAATTTCTTTATCGGTAGTGTGCATTCATCTCCGTCACTCAACATGCACTCTTCGACCTGTTCTTCAATCTCCAAATCGAGATCTTCTAGCTTTTCTTCCTCTCCGATCTTGATCTTTTCGATCATGGTAAGATAACATTGTTATTGAGGTATTTATAGGTAATGCTTTCCTGAAAATAAAGGACCTGAAGAAGAATATAGAAGGAGCTTCATTCGGTTAAGACTCATGAGAAAGCTTAAAACAACACGTTAGAATAAAAGATCATGTCGGAAAAAAAGATCGACCTCGATGAAGCCGAAAAGGAAGTCGAACTGGTCAGTAAAAGGTTAGCTCTGCTGCATCTCTCCTATGCAAAGACTCTGATCGATGAATTTGGAAAGGAAAAAGGAGAGAAGTTGGTATTGAAGGCGATCAAAAAGTACGGTAAACAAATCGGTAAGGAAAGGAGAAAAGAGATAAAGGAAAAAGGATTGGAAACAGACCCTGAGAATTTCAGTAAAGGCGATGCTTTAAGGACACCACGTTTCGGTATGCACTCCAGGATAGAAAAGGAGAAGGATAAGCTCAAGGCATACGGTTGCGTGCTCGGAGATTTCTGGAAAGATGAGGGGGAAAGTGATATAGGCAGATTATACTGCTATGTTGATGCCGCTAAATATATGGGCTTTAACGAAGATTTTGTACAGATCCACTCTAAGGCTATAACGATGAACGATCCTCACTGCAAATTTTTGATAAAATCTGCCTCGAAGGAGCAAAAGGAGTTGTTTGAATCCGAAGATGCCGATTTTTCTCCAGTTGACAATTATTTAGAGGATTGAAAGCATCGAAAGTATCTAGGATTGTAATTTTTGTTATCTTAGCAAAACTTATTTATAAAACAAGCTCAACATTTAGTAACAAATTTGTACTGAAACGAAAAACAAATTAAAATTGGTGTAATAATATGTCACTGAAAACAGGAGCAAAGAATGCGGTTAAAAAATGTATGGGGGTAAAACCAGATGAAAAAGTAGTCATACTTTCCGATTCTAATACGGCTAAAATAGGTAAAAATCTGGAAAGTGCAGCCCTAAACGTAACAGATGACGTGAAATTTTTCAATCTTGCTTCATATGGGGACAGACCCTTGTCAAGATTTCCTCAAACCATAGAAAAAGAAGCCGACGAAGCCGATGTAACATTTTGGACTGCAAGATCCTATGATGGAGAACTGGAATCTGTGAGGATACCTTTTATAGAAGCCGCATTGAACGACGGTAGGCACGGCCACATGGTCAATGTGACTGAAGACGTTATGAAATATGGTATGTCCGTTGATTACGAGAAGATAAAGAAGTTCACGGAGAGACTAGCCGAAAAACTTGAAAGAACTGAAACCATCAGAGTCACAAATGAACAGGGAACGGACCTCGAAGTAACTTTTTCAGATAAACATAACTGGATCCCTTCAACTGGAGTCTACAAAGAAAAAGGTTACTGGGGAAATCTTCCCGATGGTGAGATTTATACCGTTCCTTTTACGATGGAAGGAAAGATAGTGGTCGACGGCATGTTAGGTGATCATTTTCCAAATAAGTTCCAACATGAAGATCTTCAAAAAGACCCTCTGACCGTAGTGGTGGAAAACAACGATAAACCACATTCGACTGAGATTCATTGTGAAAATAAAGAACTAGAACGAGAAGTTAAAGAATATCTATCTAGAAATGAATGTTCATCCCGGGTAGGAGAATTTGGCATGGGAACAAATATATTCTTAGACAAATTCACCAATAACTCTTTACTAGATGAAAAATATCCTGGAGTTCACATAGCCTTTGGAGATCCATTGGGGAGAGAGACCAACGCGGATTGGAGCTGCCCTGAGCATTTGGACATGATCCTCACCAAAACTAATGTCTGGTTGGACGGCGAAAAGATATTAGAGGATGGCGAATATCTTATTCTGTGATATATACCACTGACAAAGATACCTCAGAAGTTCTATCCAAAGAATTCTAACTGCATCATCTTTCAAATAGGGACTTCAATCTTTCTACAAGATAGGATATGATGTCTACCAGGAGTTTCCAGATCTCTTTCAGAAAGTTGAAACTTTTTTCATAGTACATGGAAGCCGCCACGATCAACGTCAGGAAAAGACCAGAGGATACTTCAGAGACGCTCGCATACTGGGTAGCAGTATCTCCAGCCGTCATGGTCTCTCCTACTATCTGAGTTTCCTCCGCCAATATCACCCCGTAGTTTATGGAAAAATCAGGAATGGGCACTGGTCCGATAAATTGAAAGAACATCTCGGCTTCGAAGTAATAAAAATCTGTTAATATTGGATATAGGAGTGCTATCCCTTCTGCAAGATCCAAGACGAGATGAGAAAGAAGGTAAAAGAAGGCTATCAGACCATAACTTCGATACTCGGGATAAAATCTATCTAGGTATAAGATCACTAGAATCGGAATGATTACTGCTATCCATACATTATGGAAAACCATCCTATGAGCTCCAGGGATGAAAAAATCCAAGTCCATCACAACGGCGAAAGGAAGCATCAACAGAACTTTCCTGGTATCCACCCTCAAAGCTAGAAGTATGATCAGTGGTAACATTATGTGGGCGGCGGTATCCATATTTACATCTTATCTTTGAGAGGGTATATAATAGTAAGGGTGGGAAACATTCAAATCAAAGTACAAATGATTAAGTAAAGCAATCATGACTAACACTGAAGGTCCACTGTTAACAATCGGTGGGAACATAAAAGAGGCGAAATACAATCCTATAATGGAAAAATTATCCCAAATCGTGAAAGATGATAACGAGCCACCTTTCAAGATCGGAGTCATCCCTGTAGCTAGTCAAGAACCGGAAGAAAGCGGAGAAAGATACTCAGATATTTTCAAATCATTCGATCTAGATCCAGTGATAATAAATCCCGAGAATAGAGAGGAGGTCGATGATGATGAAATGCTCGAAAAAGCGAGGGATGTAGGAGCTTATTTCTTGACCGGTGGGAACCAGCTCAGGATAACTACTCTTCTGGGTGGGACTGAACTATTGAAAGTTATAAGAGAGAAACATGAAAATGGTTGTTTGATAGCCGGTACGAGCGCAGGGTCTGTTTGTATGACCGATCTTATGATATCTTACGGTGAAAGTGAAAACGCCTATTTGACAGGTGTAGTAGAACTCACCCGTGGACTACACTTTTTAAATCATGTAGTTATCGACACTCACTTCACGGCTAGAGGGAGATTCCCTCGACTTGTACATGTGGTCGCGGAAAATCCCAGCAGCTTAGGTATCGGTCTCGGAGAGGATACCGCCGCTGTTTGGTATCCTCATGAATCTCGATTCGAGGTTATAGGCAGCAGGAACATAGTGGTAGTGGATGGAAAAAATATCAAACATACCAATGTATCTGAAATAGGACCTGACACACCTCTTCATGCTGAGGGTATCACAGTTCATATACTATCTAACTGTTGCGGATTCGACCTGGAAGAGAGGAAACCTTGGTTCCCCGAAAATCACGATTGAACTGATGTGGGAACCCCTTTTTCCTTCGATCTAGATAGCTACTGTACCTAAACCTTTTTCTTGACCATCAGCATCTTCCATAGGTCTCTCTTCAATGGCGGGGAAAAATTCTTCCATACTTTCTGAGTCAAGGTCCAAATTTGCACAAACGATCACGTCTCCTGTATCACTTTTTCCCATCGCAAAGCCTATAGCCTTTTTTGGGTCTTCTATTATAGTGGGAACTTTCCCGGTGGATTCACTCCCTTTTCCCAGTAGCGAAGCTATTTCTCCCTTCTTCCGACCGCGCCTCAAGTGAACTCTCTCTGTGAATATCAATTCATCGAAACCTTTTGCGGCAACTTTTCCACTATCGATTATGCTCTTGTCGGCTCTATCGCCTATGCCCGTATAAACGAGTATGTTGTTGTTGTTTTTGCTTGCAAGGTGCTCAGCGAAGTCACTTAGTTTTTCCAAGCCGTCAGGATTGTGGGCATAATCTAACACCACTTTTCTCTCTTCTATGTCAAAGACGTTCAGTCTACCTGGCGTTGTTTTTTCATCCATCTGGAATCTCTTCAATGTATTTTTGAACTTATCGACTTTTAGCCCACTAGCATAGGCTGAAGCCATCGCCCCTAATGTGTTCTCTACCAGCATCTTAACACCGCCTAAAAGATAGGGTATCTCTTTCACATTTGCGATTATCAATCGTTTATCTTGAAGATGAGCAACAAGATCGTTGTCTTCCATGAAGAAAGCCTCACCACCCTTTTTTATGTGATCTTCTATCAACTCGTTTTTTTCCACTCCAAATAAGATTATGTTCCCGTTGGCTCTCCCCATCAATTTTTCAGCATAATCATCGTTTCCGTTGATTACTGCATAACCGTCTTCCTCTACCACTTCGACCAATAGCGATTTAGCCCAGAAAATGTCATCTAAGTCTTTGATCCCATCGACACCGATATGATCTTCTCTTATATTCAACACTGTACCGACTTTACATTTGTCGAATCCTAACCCTCTTTTAACTATACCTCCTCTAGCACTTTCAAGGACCGCATAATCGACTTCAGGATCTTGGAGGATAACGTTGGCACTCCATGGACCAGTGGTGTCTCCGTCAGCTACCTTCAGATCGTTCGACCAGATCCCACCTGTAACGGCCAATCCAGTATGATGACCTTGGTTCTTGGCTAACCATTCCACGATCCTCGAGGTGGTGGTCTTTCCATTTGTTCCGGTAATAGCAACCACTGGTATCCTTCCATTTCCGGAGGGATAAAGATGATCTATGATCTTTTCTCCAACTGGTTGTGGTTCACCCGAAGATGGGGCTATATGCATCCTTAAGCCGGGACTCGAATTGATCTCGATTATACCCCAATCCATATCCTCAACATGCAAAGATATATCATCTGAGATCAGATCTACTCCCATTAGGTCGAGACCTATTATTTTACTGGTCCTTTCCAAGATCCTTTTTAAGCTTTGATGTATCCTATCAGTTTGATCTTCAGCAGTTCCTCCTGTGCTTATGTTGGCTGTGTCTCTCAACCAGATCCTTTCACCTTCTTCAGGTATAGATTCAAGGGTGAGCTGCTGCCTCTCCAAGTTGATCCTTGCTTCATCGTCGATAGAGATCTTCGTCAGTACCGAATCATGATCATCTCCTCTCTTTGGATCCTTATTTGTAAGTTCGATCAACTCTTTCACGGTACTTGATCCATCGCCTATTATGTGAGCGGGAATCCTTTTTGCTACAGCTACAACCTCATGATCTACAAGTAGTACTCTGTAATCGTCACCTTTTAGATATTTTTCCACCAGGATATAGGTGGAGTGCTCCTCGGCGAGAGAGAAGGCCTTGCTCAGCTCATCTGGATTTTTTATATTGACGAAGACGCCATTGCCGTGATGTCCACTGACTGGTTTTATGACCACCGGATACCCTATATATTCAGCGATCTCCAAACCCTCTTTTGCCGAACTGGCTACTTCTCCTCGTGGTACTGGGAGTCCATAATCGTACAGAAGATCCTTGCAGATATCTTTTTCCTGTCCGATCTCGGAACCGATAAGGGATGTTTGTGAAGTTTCTGGGCCCCAGATCATCTTTCTGTTCTTTCCCCAACCTAGAGAGAAAAGACTGTACTCTTCGTCCGCCCGTTTGTACGGTATATTTTTTTTCTTAGCGGCTTTCAATATGGCAGAAGTACTCGGACCGATCTTTTCTTTTAAAAATTCATCTTTAGCTTCATCTAATACGTTATCTACGATGCTCTCAAGCCCCTCTTCATCAGAGAGCAGGGCGTTTACTATCTTTATCGCTTCTTCAAAAGCAAAAGATGCTAGAGACGGATGTTCGTAATCCATGACTATCTTGTATAATCTACCGTCCTCTTCTCTGCTTTTTCCAAAGCCGACTTGTGCACCCACGGAGTTCTGTATAGAGATAGCCACATGCTCTATGATGTGGGCAGGATAAGTTCCCTCTTCCAATCTCTCAACGAACCCACCTCTATACCCTTTTGAACATGAATGCTCCTTTAATTCAGGTAAAAGTTTCACTATCTTATCAGCAAAACTTTTGTTCGAAGGAGTTTCTACCCAATCCCCCAGATCTACATGAGCTTCCATGACAGGGAAAAGGGCATGAACATTAGGTCCTTCTAGGAATTTTTTTCTTACTTCTATGATTTCTTTTTCAACACTGCTTCCTATTTCTTTCTTATCAAACATTTTCATACTATCATCTCCTTTGATTGTAAGGACTGAATGATCTGTACTCACTGACTAAGAGATTTTGAACTATCTCTAGGAATACATGATATTATAATCTCCCTCAAGCCTCTTACGAAGGCTAAACAGGTAAGAGTCCTCAATAATCGATATTACCCTTAGTATAAATAGTTTGTCATTTTTCATGGTGAATAAATTTGAAGGAGAACCTTTATATCAAGAAAAAATCTATCATGAAATGTCATGAAGAGCTTGTTCATCGGTAGATTTCAACCTTTCCACAAAGGCCATCTCGCTGCGCTAGAACAGATATCGAGCAAATCGGAATCAGTGATGATCGGGGTCGGTAGCGCCCAAAAAAGCAGAGAGGAAGCGAATCCCTTGACGGGAGGTGAAAGGATATCGATGATAAAAAGGGTTTTGATGGATCGAGGAATGGATGATGTAGAAGTATATCCTATCCCTGACTTGGAGTGCCACCCGGCTTGGCCTTATTATGTAGAAGCGATCCTTCCGGAGTTCCAAAAGGTCTACGGAAACTCTCACACCGTTCTGAAATTGTTCTCCGATGTTGGATATGCTACCGAAGAGATAGAACAGGTGGATAGAGATAAGTACTCCGGGACTGAGATAAGGAGAAGAGTCAATGAAGGAAAAAGTTGGAAGTATCTTGTCCCAGAGGAAGTTGCTGAATTTCTGGAGGAGATAGATATGGAAGAGAGGATGAAACCCGTATTAGGTACGAAGTCTGAAACTGAAAAGAAAGTGGCACATCTATTGACTAAAACGGGAAAAAGGATAGCTACTGCAGAATCCTGCACGGGAGGTTTGATAGCTAGTAGATTGACCGACGTTCCGGGCTCATCAGCTTACTTTGTAGCGGGATTGGTAACTTACAGCAATGAATCTAAAGTTGAACTATTGGGTGTGGATCAAAGTTTGCTCGAAAAAAAGGGTGCTGTAAGTGATGAAGTCGTCGAGCAGATGGCTGAGGGCGTTAGAAAAGATAGATGCACGGACATCGGCTTATCCACTTCAGGAATAGCTGGTCCGGGCGGAGGGACTGAAGAAAAACCCGTGGGGACGGTCCATATGGGACTTTCTACTGAAAAAGAAACTAAAAGCAGATCCTTCCATTTTGGAGGTAACAGAGAGGCTGTCAAAAAACAGACATCCGAAAAAGCTTTAGAGTGGATCATAGAGGAATTGGAAGAAACCTGATCCACTCAGCTGATCTGTTTTATCTTTTTTACCGCCTTTTTTATCTCATCGAACAATACACCCAATCTCTCCGAATCTCCCACTACGACTGCCAACAACCTATCTTGTTGGACACTGGTGATGATTATCTTACCCTCTTTTGATTCCACGATTATCCTGTTCACACTCGTTCTATCCAGCTCAGAATTTGCGTTGTTAGATGCACCGAGAATAGTAGCACACATGATACTGAAAGTTTCGTCATGGACTACTTCAGGCAGGTCGGTTTCGATGATGTCTCCTTCTTTATCAATTATGGCAGAACCAGATATGCCTTTTATTTTAAGATCATCGAGTACTTCTTCGTAAATCCCAGCCATTTTATCCCTATGAGTTCACAAAGCATCTTTTTAAAATTTTCGTACTGATATCGACTATCTACATTCAGGACAAAGAAGCTGACTGTTATCTGAGACCAATCTATCGGAATAAATCCCACAGCTTTCGCAGTATCCCGATGTCTCTCTTTTGACTTTATCTTCATATTTTCCTGATCTCTTAGATCTTCTTATTTTCTCATACTCTCTTGTTATGTCGATCAAAGTGGGTGAGATCTCCAAGACGTCGTTCTCTGTTATGATCCCTATCATCTCTTCATCTTCAACCACAGGTAACCTTCTGATATTCTCTTCGGCCATCAATCTGGCCGCCTCCTGTATCGCTTTCTCGCCTCTGATAGTATGGACGGGGGTCGACATGACTTCAGATATTCCTATCTCATCTGGAGAAAGGTTTTGTGCAACGACTTTTTTTACTATGTCCATCTCTGTTATGATACCTGAAAGATTTTCATCATCATCTATCACCACTAGACTACCGATATCAGCTTCTTTCATCAGATTAGCGGCAGTTTCTACATTCTCCTTTTCTTTTATGACGAGCGGATTCTTTGACATCACATCTTTGATCTGGACGTCTTTGCTCTTGAATCTATCCACGTCCTCCATATGGTTATACCTCGTAGGTAGATTGTTTCTCTAAGTATTAAATCTTTCCCAAAATAATAAAATGTCCAAGTCCAAAATATTTATAGCCCCTGAGAGATACCAAAAGGAAGATCATGAAATTCGAGTTGAAGTCGACGGTGAAGTTCAGCAGCGAGATTGAAGAAGCTAAAGGTCTCATCGAAGATCTTATGGAGAGAGCGAACCAAGACCTGCTCAAAAGAGGAGTCCCAAAAGATATCGAGCAGGGAGGAGCAGAGGTCATAGATTTTTCAGTAGATGGGGATGAGCTCTTTGTACATATCTTATCGGATAGATATGTTAGAGCCCACGATGCACTTTTGAGGTTGAAAAAAAGCCTCAATCAGGAATTAGGCCCTGAATATCACGTGGGCGTGAGAGAGATCGAAGTCGTTGAGTATTTGATAGAATTTATTTTAGATCGAGAAGCTAGAGAGGATTTCTCACTCCCTTATGTGGATGAAATCGAGATAAGGGAAAAGGACTGCAGGCTTTTTCTATCTGAGCTGAACGAAGAGCAGTTAAAAAAGAATTACGTTGACAGGATCATACAAAGGGTAAGAGAGAAAGTCGATGCCCAGTATTACGAGGGTAAAGATGAGATGTGGAAACTCATCTGGGAATCTGACAGGAAAGAGATGGTCTGGGAGGAAGATCCTACAGAGAAGATGGATGAAAGAGGATGGATAAAGAGAGGACCGACAAAGGGGAAATGGTTTTACAGGCCACGAGGGGCAAAGCTGCTCAAGACGTTTGAAAAAATAGCGATAGAGGAGGTCCTGAAACCTTTAGGTTTTCAAGAGGTCATCGAATCCATGATGGTACCCTTTGAAGTTTGGATCCAGACTGGACACATGGAGGGAATACCCAACGAAGCCTATTACATTTCAGAGCCAGTGACCAGGGATCCAGAAGAATGGGAGGATGTTGTAGACGAGATCAAGATCACCAGAGAGGTGCCCGAAGATAAACTAGAAAAGATGACTGAGACCCCGAAAGCGGGTGTTTGTTACGCTCAGTGTCCATTGATATATTGGTCTTTGAGGAACGAGACGATAGCCGATGAGAGCCTTCCTGTTTTGGTATACGAGAAGACGGTTCCAAGCACTAGGTATGAATCAGGAGGCAGACAGGGGATCGAAAGAGTTGACGAGTTTCACCGTATCGAACCCGTCTATATCGGTACTAAGGAACAGCTTTTGAAGTTGAAGGAAGATCTTATATCACGGTATAAACACGTATTCAATGAGATCATGGACATTGAGTGGAGGATGGCTCAAGTAGAACCTTTCTACCTCCAACAAGCCGGAACGGGAGAAGTGGAGGAAGAAGAAGGATTGGGCACGATCGATTTTGAAGCCTACCTCCCTTATAGGGGTTCTAGAGAAGAGAGTGAGTGGTTGGAGTTCGGCAACCTGTCAATCTTCAGCAAGTATACTGAGGAATTCAATATAAAGAGTCAGAGTCAGGATGAGAAACTACTCTCCGGGTGCACAGGGATAGGGATTGAAAGGTGGGCCGCAGCTTTCTTAGCACAGAAAGGTTTAGATCCGGAGAATTGGCCCACGTCATTTAAAGATCACTTCGGCGAGATGCCAGAAGGGATAAAACTTCTGTGAAAAAAATTCTCTTTTGAGATTAAAAAAATTTATAACCCTTTTGTCATTTGCTTTAATGGAGCGTGGAAAAGATGAAGGTGCTGATTGGAGAGAATAAAAGATCGACTAGAACGCTTCTCAAGAATTCGATGGAAGTATTAGGCCACGAAGTGAACATGGTGAAAGACGAGCACGACCTGATGGGAGCTTTGAAAGACGAAGATTATGAGATCCTGTTCTTGAGTTCAACTCTTTCAAAGAGAGACGTCTTGGAGACCTTACGAGATGTCAAGCATACGAAGGATAGGGACTCCTATGTCATCCTTATGACGCCCGAAGGGACCGAGGAGATCGATATGATAGAGGCCTTAGAAGCGGGAGCCGATGATTTTTTATCTAAACCTTTGAACAGGGATCTTATAAGATCGAGGATGAGAAAAGCCCGTATATCCTTGGGAGTCAAAGAGCGAGGACTCACCGTTGAACCTATGGAGGAACTAGAGGAAGAACATGAACTGCTCAGAAGGTTATGCAACATCCTAGAGGTGGTCCATTACAGGATAAAAGAGGAAGTACCGGAGAAAGTGATCGATTGGATAGAATCTGCTACCATGAAGCTAGAACAGGAAGTTCATCATGAGAAGGAAAAATACTTTCTTATCAGTTTTATCGAAAATGCTATGGAGGAACAGGGAGAAGATCCAGATTCTAGGCTCTTTTCTAGAGCTTCTTTGAAACAAGTGGAGGAAGAACACGAAGAACTTGAAAAGATGAGTAAAGAGATAAAAGAAATAATTTCAGACTATAAAGAAGAAAAAGTAAAAGCGGGAGTGATAAGAGAGATGTTGAAAGATTACAAAGATTTGCTCAGAGCTCATCTTGACAGGGAAGAAAAATTTTTATTCCCTTTGGCAAGAAGATACATGGATGAAGAGACTTCCACGGAACTCATGCATAAGTTCGACAGCGTGAATGAAAAAGTCGGACGGGATAAGATACAGAAATTTAAGAGACAGATATCTAAAGGAGAGGAAACCCTTTACCTAAAATAATCTTTTATTCCTTCCTTTATCGGCCTAATAAACCAAAAAGTAGTTATAACATCTCTAAATCTCAAACATTTAAGTGAGTACGATGGCTAAAAAATCCAGGCGTGCCGGCAGACGTGTAAAGGATAAATGGAAGAGCAAGAGCTGGTATAGGATCGTAGCACCTGAGATATTCGACGGTGCGGTAGTAGGAGAGACTGTAGCGTCAGATCCAGAAACCCTTCTAGGAAGAGTCACTGAGATCAGCCTCCAGGACCTTACAGGAGATTTCTCAAGAACCCATATCAAGGTCAAGTTGAATATAAACGGAGTTAGAGGGGGAGAGTGCAAGACCAGGTTCGTGGGACACGATATGACCTCTGATTATGTAAGACGCTTGACCAGAAGAAGGCAGTCCAAGCTTGAAGCTGTTTTCACCGTGAGGACCAAAGAGGGTTACCATATCAAGGTCAAACCGCTTTCTATAACCAGCAAACGTATAAGCAGCTCTGTAAAAAGATCCCTCAGGAAAAAACAGAAAGAAGTTATCAGCGAAGAAGCTAGGAATTCCAGATTAGGAGAGCTTGCTCAGAAGATGCTTTTCGGTGAATTGCCAAAAAGATTGGCTAACGAATGTAAGACTATCTATCCTCTCAAGCAGGTAGAGATCAAAAAGTCAGAAGTAGTGGCTGTACCTGAACAGGAAGAAGTCGATGTCAAAATCATCACTGAAGAGGAGATGGAGGAAGAAGAAGAGGAAGCAGAGGAAGCTGAAGAACCTGAGGACGAGGAAGAAGAAGCAGAGATGCCTAGCAAACCCGAAGTGGTCGAACAGTTCAAAGATATAAAAGGAGTCGGTCCTACGACGGCTGAAAAACTCTACGACGGCGGTTTCCATACGATCCATCAATTAAGAGAGGCTTCTAAAGAAGAACTGACTGAAGTAAAGGGGATAGGCGAAGCGGTCTCTGAAACCATATATAACTCTCTCCATGAGTGAACTGCGAACAAATTTTTGTCGGGGTAGCTCAGCCTGGTGGAGCGCTAGACTCATAGGGAATCTCAGCTCCACGAGAACAGGGATTTAAACTAAATTCCTGCGATGTCAGGAACAAAGTTCCTGGGACATCTAGAGGTCGCGGGTTCAAACCCCGTCCCCGACATACTATTTTTCTAAAGCGGGATCAAGAGTCAATCTTTGATTTTATAGGACTCCGTCATTCTCTTTTTCGAAAATCATCAATTCCCTACGGTTTGCGAGTTGTTAAAAATCCCATTTGATTCCCGACTTATTTCATAGTTCATGTGTAAATAGTTATGAAGCCCAAATGATCTTGAAAAATCGAAAATATTATGTTCGATCATCCAATTCGTTATCACACTTCTCGATCCAAAGTTCCATACCTATATCTTCAAACATCTTTCGAGATTTCTTGATCTGGTTTCTCCATTTTTTCTTTTCCCCCATATTTTTCCAAAGAAGGGCATATTCAAAAAACAATTTTGCTAATTCTCTTTTCATTTTAATATCCTCTAAGATCTCCTTCCCTTTCTCAAATTCTTCTTCAGCTTCATCCCATTCTTTTTTCTTTCTATAAACCATACCTAAAGTCTTATGACTTATACCTTCCTCCGCTTTTGCTTCAATATTTTTAGAGATTTCTAAAGCTTTTCTACCTTTTTCTAGCGCTTTTTCAAACTCATGTTCTCGAATATGGATTTCTGCTAAACCAGTTAATAAAGTAGGCACTAATTGTTCGTACTTCGTATCTTTGCAAAGTTTCAAACCCTCTCGATAGGTTTCCCTCGCTTCATCTAGTTCTCCTTTTAGTAAGTATGTTTTCGCTAGGTTGGCTAACGAAGTCGTTATACCTACAAAATAGTTGATATTTTTACTGATATCTAAACTTTTTTTCAGCTTCTTAAGAGCGGAGTCTAATTCATTCCTTTCATAATAATAATCGCCCATATTTATTAAAACTATGGCAACACCTTGTTGGTAACCTATCTCCTCCCACAGTTCAAGACTTTTACGATAGTATTCTATAGCTTTTTCAAATTCCCCTTTTCTAGAATATATTGTACCTATGTTATTTAAGCAAGAAGAAATATCTCTTTTATCTCCTATTTTTTCCCTCAATTCTAAACTTTGTTCATACCTTTCCAGAGCTTTATCGAAATCTCCCTTTTTGAAATAAACAGTTCCTAGAGTATTCAAAGAAGAAGACTTCCCATGAAGATCATTGATTTTATCAAACTCTTCTAGAGCAATATCTAAATGATTGATAGATTTTTCATACTCTCCAAAGTACAAATAGACAGTACCAAGACCTTGATTTATATTGGCATAGGCTTCATACTCATCAAAATTTTCGCAGATATCAAGTGAGGTCAAAAAGTCTTTTTCGGCCTCGTCGTATCTTCCCTGGCGTTTTATTATATAGCCCCTCCTCGATAACAATTTACAGGTTTCTATACTCTCTTCTTCCCCTTCTGCCAACCCTTTTTCTATAGCTTCTAATGCTTTATCGAATTCACCCTTTCTCGCATATACACTTGCCATTTTTCTATAAATTCTTTGTTTGTATTTTGGTTTTATTTCATCTTTAGGTATTTTATCATAATGTTCTAGACTAACATCGTAATCCCCAATAATCTTGTTTACATCTCCATGCCTTTCCAATATTTTCCATCTCTTCTTTTCATTCAAATCTCCTTTTTCAATAAGATCCAAGGCTTCGTCATACATCTCTAAGGCATCTTCGTGGGCATAAAGAGATTCGGCTTTCTCTCCTGATTTTCGGTAAAACTCGAATCCTTTATCAAATTCATCTGCTTTTTTATAGTGAAGTCCAATACTAGAGTAATATTTTTCGATGTTTTCCTCGAACTCTTTTTCCATGGATTTACCAACTTGGTTATGAAGAGTTTTTCTTAATGATTTAGGAATATTTTCATAAACGTATTTACGAATTAATCCGTGTGAAAAGTATAACCTGTCTTCTTCAGGATTTTCTTCTAATATACCTGTTTCAGTTAGTATATCTACCGACTCTAAAAGATCGAAGGGATCAATATTAGTCACAGATTGTAACAGGGAAAATCGTATTTCTTCTCCTATTACACTACCTGTTTGAAGAATTCGGAGGTCTTCTCGATTTAATTTTCTGATCCTCTTTTCTATAATATCGCCAACAACTTCCGGCAGTTCAATATCTCCTTTCTTAGTGGGAAATTTATTATTTTGTGGATCGATTATATCTTCTTCCAACATCTCTTTGATTATTTCTTTAGAAAAAAGAGGATTTCCTTCAGAAATATCATGTATCAACTGAACGAATTCATCTGGAATATTGATTTCACCTGTAAGTCCTTGGGCAATCTCTTTGGTATCTTTCCATTTTAGAGGACCAAGTTTTAATTCATCGAAGAGATCTTCTCTCCTCATCCTTTGAAGTACTTCATCTAAGAAATCATTATCTGAAACGTTTTGTAGACGAAGAGCGCTAATAAATAATATTGGTACATCCTTCAGATTATCGGACAGATAATGGAAAAGCATCAAAGTAGCTTTGTCGGTCCATTGTAGATCATCTATAAATATGATCATCGATCTCTTTTTAGCCAATTCACGTATATTTTTGACTGTTTGAGAAAAGATCAAATCACGTCTACGTTTTTGTACTTCCTCATCTTTTAGTGGAATTCTTTCCCCTTCTTCATCTCCTCTTTCTATTAACTTCAATGGAGCTACTTTATTTTCATCTTTTTCCGAATAAACCTCAAAGGCCTCCTTAAAGGGAAGGTAAGGTTCAGAAGTATCATAGTGTCCTTTTCCCATCAAAAATTCGAAACCAGCTGAGATCGCTTTATGCTTGAATTCATTCACTAACTGTGTCTTTCCTATGCCCGCATCGCCTTCAATCAAAATGGCTAATGAATTGTCGTTCTTTACATGATCCAATTTTTCCAAAAGAAAACTCATCTCATCTTTTCGACCCACAAAGATATCTTCTTTCTTTTGTTTTCCCTCTCGTGTTAACTTAATAACCCTCTCATCGTTTATGTTATTTAGAGCCACTAGCAATGGGTTTTGAGAATCGATATGTGTATCGATTTTCTTGAGTTCAATTTCGTATTCTGAAGAGCCCTTTTTAAGTATAACCTTTTCGTTTTCTAATTCTTTTCGGATTTTTCTTGCCCTCTCAAAACCTTTTGGTGTGAGTGAATAAACTTTACGTCTTCTTTTGAGCCCTACTACATGGCTAACATCTTCTTTTATCAATTCATCTTGAGTCATCTCTCTGATTATTTGACTGACTCTCGCTCTAGACAGATTGACAGCTTTAGCTATTCCTTTCTGGCAGATTTCATATGACACTCTTCCGTGATCTTTAGTTTCTCGTGAATTCTCTTTGGTTTCTAGATGAATTAAGATTCTTTGTCTCCCATTCGCCAAGTTTGTCATCTGTAGATGGTTAGTGGTTATGGGTATTTAGTGGTTATGGGTATAAAAGGATTTCTTAAAATTCAATATTAACATTTTGACTCAAAAACAAGGGAGATAACCTTACATGTAAGAGTGAGATTTATAATTCCTAATAGTTGGTAGTAATACCGAAAGGTGAAAAAGATATGGAAAGAAAAATCCAAACTTGGATTGCGGCTTTATTGATTGCCGTTGTCCTTATAGCCGGAACCGCCCTGACAGGGACGGCTTCTCTGGCACAAGGAACAGAAAGAGGAGAACAGGAAACAGAAGGCGAACTAGTGTTAGTTGATGAGAGTGATGTCGACGAAGTGGACAGAGAGGGCAGGGTAATCCATGACTATGGAGAGTCTATATTGATGGAAGTTGAAAAGGAAAATCAGATGGAACTGGAAAAGGAGTTTGATGTAACTTCTTTGGACTACAGAACAAATCTAAGAGTGAGAGGTCATGAATTCGACATACAAGAGGGCTTTCCGGACTTTTCCAGGGAGCTAGAAATTGATCCTGATACACTGAATAGTGAAGACTTGCAGGACCAACTGACCATGAGTGAGGATGACCCCGATAGCGAAACACTGACGCGCGAGACATATATAGTACAGATGATAGGTCCTAGAGCTCCCGAATGGAGAATGGAATTAGAAGAGATGGAAGTTGACATCTTAGGGTCGATACATCCCTATGGTTACGAAGTACGGATGTCTCCAGATAGAGCTGAAAGGGTTAGAGATCTAGACTACGTAGAATCTTTAGAGCTGTTCCAACCCGGATTCAAGATAGCTCCGGAGCTGACGATGGACCTTGAGGATGTTGAGAAAATTGCCGGCGAGAATGAAGAGCGACAGTTAAGCGGTTTGGAAGATTCGGTAGAAACTGTGGACTCGCCATCTGATGGTCTACCAGAAACCTCTGGAACCATTGCAGAAGGTGAAGATTCGATAGAGACCGAGGGAGATATTCAAGGGAAGATAGAGGAAGCACAGCCGAACTATCCTGACGAGTTGGTGGTAGAGATACTAGTATTGGAAGGATTGCATGGAGAAACTCAACAAGAGATAGAATCTAATGTGGAGGAGATACAGGACATCGCAGATATCCCCGAAGGTAATAGAGTGAGAGCAGTTATAGAAGACGAGGTAGATCTGATAAATCTCGCTCAGATAAGCGACGTCTACCACATCACACCTAATTTAGAACCACAATTGCATGAGATGTCTTCTCAGGTAGTAGCAGGCGGTTCGTGGCACTATGCTCCGCAATGGGAATGGGAAGATCCAGATCCGCCCGATAGAGAACCTGAAACACCTGTGGATCCATACAGGCACGACGATCCGGAATGGGCTCCTGCAGGTCCTTTAACTGCGCAGGAAGGCTACACTGGAGAAGACCGAATAATAAGTGTGGCTGATACAGGAATAGGCGATGGTACCCATGGAGATGCAGGTCACGATGATTTCACTGGAAGGATAGTTAGCGGCTATGACTGGGAATCAGAATCTACCGAAGAAGGAGAATTCTGGGACGCAGACGGCCATGGAACGGGTGTTGCGGGGATGGCAGCAAGTGATTCGTATCACGGAACGGGCTATGATATTGGACATGAAGAACTAGAATGGACAGGTTTAGCAGATGAAGACTATTGGAGTGAAGATTATTACGCCTCGATGGGAGTTGCACCGGAGGCTGATATTCATACATCCAGGATAGCAGGTGACGATGGTGGTTTGATAATACCCGATGATCTCCACGAGGTACCTGAACAGGCCATACAGCAGGAACCGGAGTTGTTCGGACAGACTCATTCGTGGGGCACGATGGGAGCGTACGGGGGATACGTAGAGCAAACTAGTCAGATAGATGCCGCAGTTAGAGACGCTAACAGAGATACTGAGGAAGAAGAACCATTATACATAACGTTCTCAGCGGGTAACGATGGTGCTCGAGGAGAGGGTACAGTAGGAGAACCAGGAGGAACGGCCAAAAACGTAGTTTCTGTTGGTGGAACGATGAATTACGAACCTAGTGATGAGTTCATGGATCCGAATCCCAGTCCAGATATGTGGGATGTAGGATCATGGGGATGGACAGACGATAACAGGATAAAGCCTGATGTAGCGGGTCCAGCGAGTAACGTATTGACGACCATGTGGTATGATGATCCGGATACAGATCCGAACTATGTAGGTTACGCAGGAACTTCATTTTCGTCACCAACGGCTCAGGGCGCAGGTGCTACTATAGCTGACTGGTACGAAGAACATCCACTGGTAGAAGGTAGTCCGAGTCCCGCCATGACGAGAGCGCTTCTGACGAACACCGCTACACAGACTTACGAAGACCTTGATGGAGACGGAACGATAGATTATAGACCTAACAAACAAATGGGATGGGGTAGGATGGACCTGACTCCGTTAGTAGACCACGACTTACCGGAAGGCGGTCCGTTCATGATGTATGATGGAGTCTCTTGTATGACCGAAGAGATGGAAGAGACCTATCTGACGACTGGAGATGAAGAGGATTACACTGTAGCACCGATGGATGAAGATGAGCCACTGAAGATGACCTTGGCTTGGGATGACAAAGAGGCTCAAGCGGGAGCTGATCCAACGCTCCAGAACGACTTGAGATTGGAAGTCGAGAGTCCAGAAGGGGAGATCTACAGAGGCAACGCTTTTGCAGAAGATGAAGGTGCAGAGAGCACTT
Source organism: Thermoplasmata archaeon (assembly GCA_003554965.1). GTDB lineage: Archaea > Thermoplasmatota > Thermoplasmata > Halarchaeoplasmatales > Halarchaeoplasmataceae > Natronoplasma. The sequence goes on from PWHR01000014.1 coordinate 72,728, forward strand.
CGGGTTTCAGCTATTCCGATACGGAGGTTATGTCTGATTTCGACATGACTGGAGACGGTTACGATGATGTGAACAACCTGTTGAGTGTATACGTCGAGGACCCTGAACCTGGTGCATATGAAGTAAGGGTTAAAGGTCATGATATACCGGAATATGCCAATCCGAATATAGATGAACCGAATCAGGATTTCGCATTGGCAGTCCAGAATTCGTTCGTAACTGAAGATGGTATGTTCTCTATGGACAGAGGAAGATATGCTAAGGAAGATACAGTAGATTTCAGTGTCATCGATGAAGATATGACGGATCAAGACACAGTTGACATCGAGGTAAGATCTTTTGATGAAGAAGGATATACTATTGACGAGTTATTGAATTTCACATTAAGAGGAGAGCAGACAGGGATAGTAACAGGAGAATTAGACATAGGTCCAGATTATGAGCACGATTATGACGGTCTTTATGTAGAACATGGTGGTGAAATCGAAGCTACCTATTACGATGAATCGATGGAAGAAGACAAGTATGCTTTTGCAGATATTGATGGAGTGCCTCCAGAACCTGCTAGCTATGTAGAAGTGGACTGGTACGACGAGTTAGTAGATACAGCAGATAATCTAATCACGTGGAATCTTTCAGAAGATGATGGTGGTGAGTATTTCGAAGGTTACCGCATATACAGAGCAGAAGCAGAAGATGGAGATGAACCAGATGAAGACGATTGGGAATATTTGGATACTGTTGCTACGGGTGAAGACGAGTATCTAGATGAAGACGCTGGTGAGTACGATTACACGAGATACTGGTATGAAGTTGCAGCTGTAGACGATGTAGGCAATGAAGAGAAGACCGGTTATCCGGATATAGAGCCGGCAACAGTAAGAGTAGATATGCCCGAGGGTAGTGAGACATGGACAGCAGGAGAAGAAGAAACGATAGAATGGTATGCAGCAACAGGCGGTTTCGATTCAGAACTGACTTTGGATTACAGTACAGATGCAGGAGAGTCCTGGGAGTCCATCATGGTGGAGGAAGATGTTGATCAAGGAGAAGGAAGCTATGATTGGACAGTTGATGAAGATATAGAAGGAACGAATCACGAGTCTATGATACGAGCGGCGATAGAAGATGATGAATATCCAACTACATCTGGACTCTTGTCTGGATTAGATCAAAGAGAGGACAATACGCAGAGTGAGAGACCAGTAGCAGTGATAGATGATTGGTTAGGATTCGGTGACGACTGGGTAGATATACTCGAAGACGAGTTGGCAGACGAATTTGAGGTCGAACACATCCACTCAGACGATGCGTTAGAGGACATCGTAGACTACGAATCTTACTTCGTACACAGCTTAGATAGTGACAATGAAGACGAGTGGTTCGAAGAGACCGACGGAATAGGTACGGTATATACTGCTAACATCCACGATGTGGAAACTTTAAGTCAGCGTTCCGATGTGATAGATGATCCGGATTCGGTTACTTTGAATATAAACTTGGCTCACTGGACGATCGATGACATGCATCCGATACTCGAGGACGTAGCTGAAGTCGGAGATAGGATACCGATGCATACTAGCGATTGGGAAGATGGAGCATCCTTCACAGATACAGCAGCAGATGTATTCGCTGAAGCAGACGACGGTGACAACGCATTCGGTGTCTGCGATGACAGACAGGACGTCCTTACCACAGCTATAGGCTTCGATTCCGTATTACCAGGAACTGAGACTGATTATGCCAGACAGATAGCCGCTAACTCAGTAGAATATGTGGCCGAAGATATCGAACACGAACCCCCATCGCAAGTGTGTGAGATAGAATATTTGACCGCGAGGGAGACAATAAAGCTTGAATGGGAGCGACCTGACGAGAGATTCTCCGACAGAGATATAACACATTACAACGTGTACAGAAATGACGAGTTGATAGCAGAGCCTGAAGACGAGATGTACATAGACACAGACGTAGATAATTGGGAATATTATGAATACAATGTATCGGCAGTGAATCCAGAAGGAGAAGGGGATAGATCGCCTTCAGTTACCGTGCAGCCAACGCCTCCGTTTGATACGAGTGATGAATTCGTATTGACAGAATATGAAACGCCGGAGTTTTACTCGATAGATTCCCCACAAGATGGAGATACCTATTATATGAACACCACAGAAAAGATCGAGTGGGAGATAGAAGAAGGTGACGGAGAACTAACCTCACTAGAGCTCGGGTACAGCTTTGACGGTGGAGAAACGTGGTACTTCTATGATGAGATCGAAGACCCTGATGAAGAGGGAGAGTACGACGATTGGGAATTGCCGAATTACATCACCGACGAAGCATTGATCAGCTTCGATGTTGAAGACGAATACGAACTGTACGCTGATGAACTCAGTGGAGAATTTGAGATCATAGCAGCCGAACCGCCTGAGAACTTAGAGGTCGACCACGTATCTCTCGAAGAGGAGAAGTTATTCTACGATGATCTCTCCGATGGAGAGTCTGAAGAAGGCTACGAGACTGGAGAAGACCCCGAAGGTGTTAATGAATGGGAAGTAAGAGATCATGGAGCTAGTGTTGGAGATTATTCATGGGACTTTGGAGACGTAGGTTACGAGGAAGTTGATGACGCTGGACTAAGTTGGTTTAGAACACCTGAGATAGATATACTAGATAACTCAACTTGGAGTGAACTTTCATTCGAGCATTGGAGAGACTTTGACTGGAGATACGACGGTGGTAACATGAGGATTTCCACAGATTACGGAGATACATGGGACTTGATCGAGCCGGAAGAGGGCTATCCAGACACGATATCGGACGAGTTCGACAATCCGTTAGCAGGCGAAGAAGGCTGGACGAAGGCAGAGTCGTGGGAAGAAGTCACCTTTGATCTTGATGATTACATAGGAGAGACAGTACAGTTCGAATGGAGAGCAGGAGTGGACTCCTGGGATCCAGAAGGAAGTCAAGGTTGGAGAATAGACGATATTGAGGTCAGAGCAGACCCGCTTTATGAAGGCGAGCAACGGCATGGAGACAATAGATTGACATGGGACGCTTCACCAGATGATGGTGCCGGAGAAGATACAGTTTTCGAATACAATATCTACAGATCAGATACTGAAGAGGCAGAGAATGAAGACGAACTCGAAGAACATATAGCCTCTGTAGAAGCGGACGGTTCAGATGAATACCACTACTTTGACAGAGGAGCGGGAACTGAAGATGGCAAGACGTGGTATTACCATGTAAGAGCTGGAACAGAAGATAACAGGTCTACTGTCTACGATCCTGAGGATAACAATGATAATCCAAATAACGGTCTCATGGATTCCGGTACCGAGGACGAAGACGTAGGTTACGCATTCGACATAGAACCAGGAGATGATTCACTATGGTTCCCATTGGACGATCCGTCAAATCTTAACTACATCGCGCCGAACGAGGCGGACGACTTTGTCGCTGGAGCTACCTGGTATGATGATACCTGGTACGGTGCCTCATTTGATGGCGAGTTCTGGACGATCTGTGAAGAGACCGGTGATATGGAACATATTGGATCGACTCCTGCGGAATTCAACGGCCTAGCCTTTGACGACGCTACAGATACCATGTACGCATCTTGTGGAGATGCACTTTGGGAAGTAGATCCTGAAACTGGAGATGCAGAAGAAATAGGTGACCACGAAATAGGTTTCACGATGATAACTATAGCTTCTGATGGCCAAGGCAACCTTTATGGAACTACCGTAGATTTCGATGTAGATGCGGATCTGTATGAGATTGATCCAGATACTGGTGAAGCGGAAAGTATAGGTGATACAGACCTACCTCTGGTGTTTGCGCAGGATATGGCATACGATAAAGATGAAGACGTCCTTTACCACGCGGCATACTTTGAAGCTGAGGATTCAGGACTTTACGAACTATGTACAGATACGGGTGAGCCAACCCACATAGGAGACTTCCCTGCTGATGAAGAGATAGCCGGATTTGCGATACCCACTCTACCAGTAGAGGATGTGCAGGCAGAGAGTTGGTCAGTAACAGAGCAAGAGCCTTTAGCGCCATATCCACCAGCGGATGAGGAGCCAGAAGAGGACTCGGCGATTTCGCCACAGCAACACGAGGCTACCGAATTGAGTTTTGAGGCAGGACACGGTTGCATGGAAACAGAGATGGACGTTTCGTTCTACGATGGAGAGACAGAAGAGGAAATAGGAACGGATACAGTATATGCGAACGAGAGAGCCAGTATCGAATGGGATGAGCTATCCCAGGGTGAATACTCGTGGTACGTAGAGATCGATGACGGGGACTATCTGCTGACGGAAGAGTTCACCTTTGAGGTGGACAATTATGATCCTGAAGTCGACATCTTCCAACCGGAAGATGGAGACATCTACGGCGACAGCGATGTGACAGTTGCCTGGGATGGTTACGACGAGTGGTCTGGAATAGACTACTACGAAGTTAGACTTAGAGATCACATAGAATGGACGGAGGTTCCAGGCGAATATGATGGTGTAGAGCTAGAAGATGTGCCGGACGACGATCACATAGTAGATGTGAGAGCCACTGATAGCGCTGGAAATCAAGCAGAAGACACTGTAGAATTCACGGTTAACACTGCAGCACCATCAGTAGAGATAGTCAGGCCGCAACACCATGATGCGTTTGTAGAAGACGAAGTGAAGGTTGAGTGGAACGGTTATGACGAGCACATCGATATTGATTATTACGAGGTACGAGTAGAGGACGAGTCATGGACAAACGTAGGTCTGAGTGAGGATTCCATAGTTGATGGCTTAGAAGAGGGCGAGAACTTGATACAGGTAAGAGGTACTGATGTAGCGGGCAACCAATACGTAGATGCTGTTGAAGTTTTCTATGGTACTGCACCTCCTGATGTGAATACAACTTCACCCGAGGAAGGTGCAGTATTTGACGATGGAGAAGTAACTGTTGAATGGGAAGCTGAAGGTAATATATCTGATGTAACTAAAACGGAGATTAAGTTGAATGATTATGGCTGGATAGATTACGAAACTGAGGAAGCAGGGATCGTTTATGATGAGGGAGAAAAAATATGGGAAGAATCACACGATGGCACAGCTCATAGTGTATATGAATCAGATGGTGTGGTATACAGCGGTTTGGGTGATGATACAGTGATTGCTTATGATGCTGAAGATCAAGAGGTCATTTGGCAGCATGAACACCACGATGGAAGAGTACGAACGGTAGTTGAGGAAGATGGAGTAGTTTACAGCGCTTCGGCTGATGATACAGTCGTTGCAGCAGACGCTACAGATGGAAGCTTTATCTGGCAGCACGAGGAGCACGATGACGACGCTAGAGGATTGGATGTACTGGATGGAATAGTATACAGCGGTTCCACCGATTATACTGTGATAGCCTACGATTCTGATACAGAAGAAAAACTTTGGCGGCACGAACATCATGACGATTCGATATGGACAGTTACGGAATACGAGGGAGTTGTTTATAGTGGTGCTAATGATGATACAGTTGTAGCGGTAGATGCTGAGAACGGTGATTTGATATGGCAGCACGAGGAGCACGATGCTACGGTCAGAGGATTGGATGTACAGGATGAAATAGTGTACAGCGGTTCCTTAGACGATACAGTGATTGCTTATGACTCTGAGGAAGAAAGAAAACTATGGCAACACGAACATCATGACAGTACAGTAAATTCTGTATACGAATCAGATGGATTGGTCTTCAGCGGATCGATGGATGATACTGTTATAGCTTATGACTCTGAGGAAGAAAGAAAACTATGGCAACACCAATATCATGACGGTACAGTAAATTCTGTATACGAATCAGACGGTGTAGTATACAGTGGATCTTTTGATCTTGATCATACAGTCGTTGCTGCTGGGTCTGGAGTTGAACCACGTATAACGCTTTATGAATTCTCACATAACTTCACTGATTTACCGGATGGTGAACACACTGTTTATGTGAGAGCAACTGATGAAGCCGGCAATAGACACACAGAGATGGTCAACTTCACGATAGACACACCGGAAGCGACGTTGGACATAATAGAACCAGAAGACGGTATAGAGAATCTGACCTACGAGGAAGAATTCACCATCGAAGGCCAGACCGATGTCGATGCATCTGTCTACATAGACGGTGAAGAGGTAGTAGTAGACGATGATGGCTACTTCGAATACACGATGATGTTGGACGAAGGCATCAACGTCTTCGACGTTAAGGCAGAACATCCAGACGGTGACGTAGCAGAGACAGAAGTAAACGCGCTCTATCTCCCACAGATACCAGAGATGCTGGATGATATCGATGATCTAGAGGACGAAATCGACGATAATAGAGATGCGATAGATGATCTTGAAGATGTGACTGATCAACTTGAAATAGATATATCTGATCTTGAAGACGAACTCCACGCTGAAGTCAATAGACTCGAAGATGCATTGGATGATAACGTGACTGCGCTTGAAGACGCTATAGAAGAGAACAGGACCGATCTCATAGACATCATAGACGACAACGTAACCTACCTAGAAGGTGAACTAGAAGATGTAGAAGATGACATCGACGATCTATGGACTGAGATCGATGATATCAATACTACAATAGGGGAGATGAAGGACGATATAAGTGAGAACAGGGATGACATCGACGAACTCTTCAATGTAACGGATGAACTAGGAATAGACATAAGCGATCTTGAAGACGAACTCCACGCTGAAGTCGATACACTCGAAGATGCATTGGATGATAACGTGACCGCGCTTGAAGACGCTATAGAAGAGAACAGGACCGATTTCATAGACATCATAGATGATAACATTACGGATATAGAGGACGAACTGGATGAAATACATGACGAGATCGATTTGATATATTCAGAGATAGACATGATCTATGACCAGATGGACATGATTGAGGATCAGATAGATGATTTAGATGATGATATCGATGATCTTCAGGTACAAATAGATGATCTAGAAGATGACTTAGACGATGCTGTAGATGATCTAGAAGACCAGATAGATGCTTTGGAAAACGACTTAGACGATGCTGTAGATGATCTAGAGGATCAGATAGATGCTTTGGAAAATGACTTAGACGATGCTGTAGATGATCTAGAGAGCCAAATAGATGGTCTAGAGGATGAGCTAGATGATGCGGTAGACGATCTAGAATCTCAGATAGATGCTTTGGAAAATGACTTAGACGATGCTGTAGATGATCTAGAGGATCAGATAGATGCTTTGGAAGATGCTATAGACGACTTGGAGGACTACGTAGATTCAGAGATAAGTGATAGGTTAGAGGACTACTTGACAGAGACAGAGATAGAGAATTTACTGACAGACTATATCACGGGTGATGAACTTGATGATCTGTTGGCGGATTATCTGACGTACTCAGAGATAGAGCTTCTAGTTCAAGATATGTTGGAAGAAGATGGTTACGTGACTCACGATGAGTTAACGAATGAAATAGATGACTATCTCACTGAGGAAGAGATACGGGACTTGGAGCTGGAATACATAACCAGTAGTGAACTAGAGGCAGCACTAGAAGACAAATTGACAGAGCCGGAGATAGAAGTCTTAGTGGATGACAAGCTAGAGGAAGAAGGCTTAGTAACACATGATGGGTTGACTAATGAACTAGAGGACTATCTAACTGAGGAAGAGATACGGGACTTGGAGCTGGAATACATAACTAGTGGTGAGCTTGAGGCAGCACTAGAAGACAAATTAACAGAGGCGGAGATAGACGGATTGATGTCAGAGTTAGAGGAAGATCAGGATGACGATATAAGCATGGCTCGGAACTTGGGAATCGTCGGCATGATACTAGCCATACTTGCACTGGTAATCACTGGCTTTGCTGTGGTCATGAAGAAAAAAGGTGGAGAGTCACAAGAGAAACACGATTCACAGAACACTCCAACCCTGAGTAAAAAATCAGAGTAAACGAAGAGACTACAGTTATACAAGCAAAAACCAAAACCCTTTCCCCTTATATTATTAAATAAAATTAAGAGGTGAAGATAATGACGATCAATGATATTGAAAAAATAATGTTAATAGATAGAGACATGGATTTCTTAGAACAGGCGAAAAAAACTATTGAATCTGAAAATAAGGATGTCGAAGTTTTAACAACAACCTCTATAGAAAGATCAATAGTTGAGCTAGAAGAACACAAGTTACAAGTCATAATATCTAGCTACAATATCGGAGAAAAAGATGGTCTAGAGTTATTGAGAAAGCTTAGGAAAGAAAAATGGTCAAATTTACCATTCATTCTTTTGATAGACGGAGAAAACGATACAGTGATGTTAAAAGCTTTACAACTTGGAGCAAATAGGGTTTTTCTAAAAAGAGAGAATGAAGTTTTGTCTTGTCAAATTCTGAGCGAAATTGTAAGACAAGAACTGTTGAATCATAAGATGAGAAAAGAACTTGAACACCTTAGAAAAAGAAGCCCCAACATTATAATGTTTTGATTAAGAAGTAAAAAATTCGAACATTTTTTTACGGGCAAATAGGCGTTGATTCCCCGTCCCCGACATACTATTCTAAATTGGATTCAAGAGTCAATCTTTGATTTTATAGGACTCCGTCATTCTCTTTTTCGAAAATCATCAATTCCCTACGGTTTGCGAGTTGTGAGAAATCCCTTTTGATTCCTTATCACACTTCTCGATCCAAAGTTCCATACCTATATCTTCAAACATCTTTCGAGATTTCTTGATCTGGTTTCTCCATTTTTTCTTTTCCCTCATATCTTTCCAAAGCAAGGCAAATTGAAATATCAATTTAGCTAGGTCTATCTTGTGACCGATCTCTTTTAATATTTTTCTACCTTTTTTGAATTCCATCTTGGATTTATTCCACTCCTTAAAATGTCTATATACTATACCGAGAGTACGATGACAGATTCCTTTTTCCGCCTTTGCGCCGATCTCCTCCGATATTTCTAACGCTTCTTCTGCCATTTTTTGAGCCTCTTTTTTATCCTCCTTGACCAGAATTTCAGACAAGTCCAACAATCCGTGGATCATGGCATTTTTATTTTCTATCTCTCTACAGAGCTCTATAGACTTTTCATAATATGATTTCGATTTTTCGATCTGATTTATATATTTATAATAACTGCCCATATTCAAATATCCCAATGATAAACCGTACTTAAAATTTTTATTTTCACTCAATTTAAGACTATTTTTATAATGTTTTTTTGCCTTTTCTAATTCACCTTTAATGAGATAGTAGTTCCCAAGATTGTTTAATGATATATTTTTGCCTCTCTCATCGTCTATCTCCTTCACAATCTCATAACTTTTTTCATAATGGCAGTAGGCTTTTTCTAGCCTCCCCTTTTTAATATATAAATTACCTATATTGTTTAAAGCTGTAGACATATGACTCTTATCACCTATTTTTTTGAATATCTTCAAACTCTTTTCAAAGTTTTCTAAAGCCTCATTTACTTGTCCAATGTTCAGATAAACGTTCGCTATGCTGACTAAAGAAGAAGCTTGCCCTTGGATATTTTCTGTTTCCTCTCTGATCGCTAGACCTTTTTCAAGATATTTTAATGATAGATGATATCTGTCCTTATGATAATTGATGATACCTAAGGCATGATAAATATCAGCAAGTTCTTTCTTATTTTTACGATCCTTCCCGATGATCTTTAGAGCTTCTTTTATGTTTTTTTCAGCCGATTCGTAAAGACCTTTCTTCATACAAGTCCAGCCTTTTAAATATTGGATACGACAGGTTTCTATATTAACTTCCTCATCCTCCTCCAACCCCATATTGAGATAATCTAGAGATTTATCAAAAAACCCTTTTTTATTATAAATCATTGCGATTTTCCTGTAAATCTTTGAGATATATCTATCATCCAATTTTTCATCAAGCATTTTCTCGTAAAAATTTAACGCCTCATCGTATCTACCTATAGTTTTGTGTATGTCTGCTAGATTCTCTAAGGTTATTGCTCTCTCTTCAGGATCAATCTGGCATTCCTTAGATAGATCTATCGCTCTCTTATATATCTCTATTGCATCTTCGTGGGCATATATCTCTTTAGCTTTTTCACCTGCTTTTAGATAGTAATTGAAAGCTTCAGAGTATTCTTCAGCTTTCTCGTAATGATAACCTATATTAAAATAATAATCATCTAAGTTTTCACTATATATGTTTTCGATATTTTCAGCAACGGTTTTGTGCATATTTTTTCTTAGCGATTCAGGGATGTTTTCGTAAACTGTCATATGAACTAGACCATGGTCAAAGTGAAAGACATCTTCATTGGGTTCGGATTGCCATAAACCGATTCCTGTAAGAATATCGGTGCTTTCAAGAAGGTCAAAACCGTCAATGCCGGTTATTGAATGTAGTAACGAAAACTGGATATCTTCTCCTATAACGCTTCCAATTCTAAGAACTTTTAGATCGTCTTTATTCAATCTTTTTATCCTTCTCTCGATGATCTCGTTTACTACACTAGGGATATTGATCTCATCTTTTTCCGTTGGATATCTTTCTTTATCTGGATCAATTATCTCTTCTACCAACAGCTCTTTGACCAACTCTTCGCAAAAAAGGGGATTACCCTCTGATGTTTCATGTATCAGAGATACAAAGTCATCCGGGATATTTTCCTTTTCAATAATCATTCTTATGATATTTTTCGTAGCTTTAAATTCAAAGGGTTTTACTTTCAATTCCTCAACAAGATTTTTTCTCCTCATCCTCTGTATTACGTCTTCAACGAAACCATCGCTCCTGATATCTTCGGGTCTATAAGCCCCTAACAATAATACTGGTGCGTCTTCTAAATTTTCAGTTAAGTAGTAAAATAGCATTAGTGATGCCCGATCTATCCATTGAAAATCATCTATGAATATAACCATCGCTTGTTTTTCTGCCATAGATCTTATATTTTCTAAAGTAGCAGAAAAAATCAAATCTCGATTGTTTTCTCTTTTTCCGGCGGACATTTTACGTTTTCCTTTTTCCTTGATAGCCTTATCGGAAAACTCTAAGGGCATATGTTCTTCGTCATCTAAATAGGGTTTGAAAGCTTCTTCAAAGGAAAGATATGGTCTAGAAAAGTTATGGTATCCTTTACCCACTAAAAAGTTTAGATCTTCAGATTGAACGATTCTTTTAAATTCATAGACTAATTTAGTTTTTCCAACTCCAGCATTTCCTTTAATCAATATCGTTGAAGATCTGTCTTTTTTTACCTCTTCTAAAGACTCATTAAGGTATCGTTTCTCTTTCTCCCTGCCCACGAAATCCTCATCTTCACTTATCTTTTTTGAGGTTAGATTTATCGTATTCGAGTCATCAATTTTGTTTAGAGCCGATATTAGCGGGTTTTGGCTTTCAATGTGTGAATTTATATTTTGAAGTTTTATAGTTTCTTGTGATGATCCGGTATTAACTGTTATCTTTTTATCTACAATCTCCTCTCGAAGCTCTTCCGCTTTTTTGTGTCCTTTAGAAGTCAGAGAGTAAACTTTTCTACGCCTTTTTAAACCTTTGACTCGACTTATATTCTCCTCAACCAAATTTTTATCGATCAAGTCCTTTATTATCTCGCTTATCCGGCTTCTAGAAAGATCAACAGAATCTGCAATTCCGTTCTGACAGAGATCATATGGAACTTCTTTCATATCTTTTAAATTGTCTAGAGATCTTTCTCCTTCTAAATGTAGTAAAACTCTATATCTTCCTTTAGCAGCTTGCATTGCAACTGATAGGGGCGATTTGTATTATTAAAAACTTCCTATCGCATTCCCACATGTGGTAGTGAAACTTAAATAACTACACCTACAAGTCCAACTCGCACAAATGCGAGGCATATAAATGTTAGAAAATAAACCAAGCAGAACGTTTTCAGTGTTAGTGATTGTAGTTGTTCTAGTCACCGGTACAGTTTTTCCGGTGATGATCGGAGCTATGGCCGAAACGGAATCATTCGAAAGTCATTCCTCAGACGAAACGATAGTACTGGTGAAGGAAGATGATGAAGATAAATTGGAGTATATAAATGAGTATGGTGAGATCATAGACCATTACGGCGAAAATATATTATTGGAAATCCCTCGACAAGATATTAGTGAATTAAGGAGAGAATACGAGGTCGATGGTCTAGAGTCAAGCAATCAAATCAACATTAAGGGCCACACCTTCGATACGACAGAAGGTTTTTGTGATCTAGATACAGACTTGAAGATAGAGGGATACGAATCTGAAAATGAAGGGATATATATAGTAGACATGATAGGACCGGTAAACCCAGAATGGAAAGAACAGTTAGAAGATTTAGGTGTAGATGTATTGAACTATCAACCGAATTATGCCTATGAAGTCGTTATGGATCCTGATATAGCAGAGATGGTAGAGAATTTTGACTTTGTAGATTGGGTAGGACCCTATCAACCGGAATTTAAAATCCACCCTGCGGTGGATGATGCTCTTGAAAAGGAGATGCCTTTTACGGTAAGATTGAGACCGGGTTTTGAAGACACTACTTTAAATCAGATAGATACAAAACTTGACGTTGTCAGTCATGAAGATCTTAAGGAAGACGGACTTCGGTTAACTGTGAACATTGATTCGTTGAATAAAATCGAAAGTCTAGCGATGGATAACGATGTCTACTACATTTCACCATATGTAGAACCGGAACTTCATGGAGAGATGGACATACAACAGTTAGGCGGAGGGATGTGGTTCATGGACGACGAGTACGAAACAAGAACTGATCTAGATCCAGAACCTCCTGAGGGAGATCCTCAAGAACCTTACAGGAAACATGGAGACTACGGAGCTTACATAAATCAGCTTGGACATTATGGTGATGATATCACGGTTGCTGTGGCCGACTCAGGCGTAGGTGATGGTTCTACGGGTGATGCAGGTGTAGAAGACTTTACAGGGAGGATAATAGATGGATACGGTTTTGGTGAAGAAAACGATTGGCAGGACGGATTGGGTCACGGCACCCAAGTCACTGGATTTATTGCAGGAGATACTTATCATGGAACAGGAGAAACATGGGATGATTTTGAAGATGGAGACATGGAATATTACATGGGCCAAGGTCTAGCTTCTGAATCTGAAATTTTTGCTACAAAAATATTCGATGATGGAGGAAATTTCTTACCGACTGAGTATTATCCTATAATTGAAGAACCGGCACAAAGATCTGACGCATATATACATGGTAATTCCTGGGGTGCAGGGACCATGGGAGAATACAGTGATTCTGATGAGATATTTGATCAGGGAGTGAGAGATGCAGATAGAGATACGGATGAAAATGAAGAAATGGTCGTGACTGTTTCTGCGGGAAATGATGGTGGACGAGGTGGTTACGAACAGGAGACAGGCAGTCCTGGAAATGCTAAGAATGTGATAACGGTAGGGGGAAACCAACCATATAATCCTGGTTTAGGATACGAAAATCCGCATAATATGGCAGACTTCAGCTCAAGAGGATGGACCGAGGACAACCGTATCAAACCTGATATAGTAGCTCCTTCCGAAAGCGTTCTCTCACAAAATACTCCGTTGGATGAGGGCGACTATGTTGCTGTAGATGGGACTTCTTTCGGTAATCCTCTTGCAGCAGGAGCCGCGAGTATAGTTGTGGAATGGTATGAAGACAATTATGATGAAAAGCCTAGTCCCGCCATGGTGAGAGCTATATTGATAAATACAGCAAACGAGTTGGATCCTGAGATTGGAGATACAAGAGGTCATGTCCCGAATGAAGATGAAGGATGGGGTGTGCCCGATCTTTCTAAGCTCGAGCATCCAGAAAAGGAGCATATGGATTTCTTATTTGAAGATCAGGAATCACTATTGACAACCGGTGAAGTCAACGAATATGAAGTTAGCTATCCAGACGATGAAGAACCATTGAAAATCACACTTGCATGGACTGATGAACATGCAGTGGAGGGCGATAGTGCTGGTGGATCACCGACTTTGAAGAACAATCTTGATTTAGAGGTGGAATCACCCGACGGGAAGATATATAGAGGTAATGCCTTCAATGAAACTGGTGGAGCAGAGAGTGACAACGGCTTTTCATATGCTGATACCGAAGTGATGGAAGTTTTTGATCACAGTGAGGACGGATGGGACGACGCTAATAATGTCCAAAATGTTTTCATACCTCCCGAAGAAATAGAAACTGGTAGTTATTCAATTAGAGTTAAGGGTACGAATATTCCAGCCGACTCCAACAATGATGGAGAAGCAAATCAGGATTATGCATTGAGTGTTTACAACTCACCTTCAAAGCACATACCAGAAAAAGACGGAGAGATAATCTTTGATGAAAACGAATATGCAGGCGATGATTACGTAAATATAACTTTGATCGATGCTATTTTACAGGATGAGGAAACTCACGATATAGATGTCTCTAGTCTAGATTCTGAAGGGAGTGAAATAGAAAACGTCACAGTTACGTTATATGAGGATGAAGAGAACCCTGGTACGTTCAAAGGATCACTGCAATTGACCGAGGATGAAGAAGGAGAAGGATTATTCGTACAGCATGACGGGGAGATAAAGGGCTGGTACTGGGATGAAGACCCCGGTCATCCAGACGATTTGGAAGAAATAGATGAAAATAGACTTGGAACTAATTCTAAGATCACTGAGACGAGAGATGTTGGGGTTTCTGAAATAAATCAACCTTCTGAACGCGTAAATGCTGAAGAATCTCATCCTGTAGAGGTTACCGTGGAAAATTATGGCACCTTCGATGAACCTAGTGTTCCAGTAGAAACGACGATAGCTACAGAAAAACAATTGTTGTATGAGGATTTCGATGGAGAGATACCCGATGACTGGGAGATCGACTCTACTGCTTCTGAAACTTGGGAGTGGGATGAAACTTTTGGCGGCACACCGATGGCTAGTGTTGACGAGGCACCAAGTGAAAATCAGGATGAGTGGTTGATCACACCAACATTTGATGCGAGTGAAGCGGAAGAAACACATCTTTATTTGGATCAATCAATATCTGTTACTACATGGGAATCTTCAGCTGAAGTATCGATAAGTACGGACGGTGGAGATAGTTGGGAAGAAATAGATTCCTATACAAGCGATGCAGGTGAGAAGGAATATGATATTTCCGAGTGGGCAGATGGCGAAGAAGAAGTTCAACTAGCGTTCATATTTGAGAGTAATACACACGATGGCTGGGTCACTGACGGATATGACCTCTTCGAGGTTGAAGTCGATTACATAGGAGAGGTTTATTCAGATGAGATGACAGTAGATATAGATTCAGACGATTACGAGACAGTGACTTTCGATGAATGGAAACCTTCAACTGAAGCGGTTTATTACATGAATTCCACCACCTCACTTGAAGAGGACGATGACCCAACTAATGATTACGAAACACAGACTATTACTGTTGAAAATATAAATGATGTAGGTGTAACTGAAATTATAGATCCACCAGAGATAGTAAGTAGTGATGAAACTTATCCTGTTGAAGTAGAAGTTGAAAACTTTGGAACCTTTGATGAAACTGAAATACCTGTAGAAGTTTTGATAGAGGGAAACTCTGTTGATGTCACCGGTGAAGAAGAAATATCCTTATTCTATGAGGATTTCGATGAAGAGATACCCGACGATTGGGAGATTAACGATACCGCTTCTACAACCTGGGAGTGGGACGAAACATCCGATGATATACCGATGGCTAGTATCGACGAAGAATCTAACGAAAACCAGGATGAGTGGTTGATAACACCAAAATTTGATGCGAGTGAAGCACAGGAAACAATTCTCTATCTGGATCAGTCTGTTATGATCGACAACGGATGGAACACAGTGTCTTCAGCTGAAGTATCGATAAGTACGGACGGTGGAGATAGTTGGGAAGAAATAGATACCTATTCAAGCGATGCAGGTGAGAAGGAATATGATATTTCCGAGTGGGCAGATGGCGAAGAAGAAGTTCAACTAGCGTTCATATTTGATAGTGACATACACAGTGAGTGGGTGAGCGATGGTTATGATCTCTTCGAGGTCGAGGTTTATTACTTGGGAGATGACGACTATTCAGACGAAACTACCATAGATCTTTACGCAGGTGAGAATAAGAGCGTATCTTTTGATGATTGGACTCCTTCTGATGACAGTGAATTTTTAATGAACGCTACCACTTCTCTAGATGATGACGATGATCCGACCAATGACTACACCACTCAAACGATGGAACTTTCAGATGTACTTGATGTTGGCGTTACAGAGATACATTCACCTGAGGGATCATATCTCTTCGACACGATGATAGACGTAGAAGCGGAAGTAGAGAACTTTGGAGAGCTTGATATAGATGATGTTCCAGTCGAAGCTACTATCGAAGAGATGGTAAAATTATTGGATGAAGATTTCGAAGATGAGATTCCGGATGAATGGACGATCGATAATACGACGGATGGTTCTGCAACTTGGCATCATGATGAAAGCTGGGATGGGACCAATATGGCCAAGATTCAGGACTGTGCGGACACATCACAGGAAGAGTGGCTTATCTCACCGGAGTTCGATGCTTCAGAAGCTTTCGATACGTTCCTCGAGATAAATCATGAATTCTATAATGGAATTTGGGGTGACAGTTTTGGTGAATTGAAGATAAGTTCAGACGCTGGTGAGAATTGGGAAACAATTGACAAAATGGATGATTCAGATTCTGAGACTGAGGAACTTGTATATGACATATCTGACCGTGTAGAAGGTGAAGAAGAAATACAAATAGCTTTAGTATTCAACGCTGAAGATCATGGATCGACTTATAGTCACGATTACTGGGACATCTACGACATTTCTGTTACTTATAAGGAAGATGCAGAATATATCGACGATATCACAACAGATATCGATTCAGAGAGCAAAATCAATGTGACCTTCGAGGATTGGGAACCTGATAACGTGGGTGAATACAAAGTAAATGTGACGACTTTATTAGAACATGATGCTGATCCAAGCAACGACTATGAAACTCAATTTGTAGAGATATTAGAAAGGGAGCATGACATCGGTGTTGATGATATATTGACTCCTAAAAGTTTGACATGGAACGAGACACAAACAGTAACATCTAATATCACCAATTATGGGGATTATCATGAAACCGATATACCGATCGAAGCCAATGCTCAGCGAATCTTAGGAATTAGAGAAGATTTCTCAGGAGATTTTCCACCAAAGGGATGGGAAACAGATGATTGGATTCAATCCTATTCAAATGAGGCTGGAGGGGAAGCTCCGGAGGCTGAACTCTATTGGGAAAACATAGAAGATGATTATTCGTATCTTAAGAGCGAACCAGTGGACACTAACGATACTGAAGAATTGACCCTGGAGTTCAAATCACATATTGATCACTACGAGGAGTATTTCAGTGCAAGAGTGTTGGTCAGATCAGACCTTGATGAAGATTGGAGTGATGTTTCTCCATGGAACAATCCAGTCTTTGGAGATATAGAGGCAGATGAATATGAGGTCAACATAACAGAATATATCGGAGAAGAAACTCAGCTGAAGTTTGAGTTTGAAGGTGATGCATGGAACATAAATCACTGGTATATCGATGACATTAGAGCAGACTACATAGAAGATGGCTATGAATACGAGGATGAGATAGAGATAGACTTAGATATGGGTGAAACAAAAACTACCGAATTTGAAGATTGGAATCCGTCAACACCAGGAGATTACGTTTTCAATGTGACTGCTCAACATCCTGATGAATCTCATCCTGAGAATTCTTCTTTCGAGAAGGACATATACGTTGAAGAAGTAATATACGATTTAGAAGCAACCTCTATAAATAGGCCGATTGAACCGGTCTTCAACTATGAAGAAGAAGTCATAGGTACAGTAACCAACGTCGGAAATAGAGATATTACTGAGGAAACCGTAGTTAACATGGATATCAAACCTGTGCATCGAAACATGCCGATAAACGAGGAGTTCTCTGACGGTTTACCGGATGGTTGGACAATAGAGGATAGAGACGGAAATGACAACACATGGGAATGGGATGAGGAAGATGAATTGATGAAAGTCACCTCTGCAAACGAACACGAAAACGACGTATTATGGACTGAAGTTGCTGACTGCTCTATAGAAGATATCGGAGAAGACCATAGACTAGAACTAGAATTCCTCTCAACTTATCAAGGTACAAATGATAGAGACCTACTAATTTCTACTGATGGGGGAGAAACTTACAGAAGGATCGGAAGAGATATAGGAGAAGGCGAGATGACTCATGATATTACAGATATAGCTCTAGACGAAGAAGAAGTTATGATCGGTTGGGAATTCTATTCAGAGGAACCTGAAGAGGAAGATTATTGGAAGATAGACGATGTAAAGATATCACACGAATACACTACTGAGGAGTATTTCTCAAGTGCTACGTTCGACGATTTGAATGTGAGTGAGGAAAAGCAGTTATCCTTTGAGAATTGGGATCCTGAGTATTATCCTAGTGAATATATCCTCACAATGACAACCGACCACGAGGAAGATGAGAATTTAGAAAACGTTGAAATAGTCGAAAGATTAAAGGTCGAAGAGCATGCTCCACCAGAACCTCCAATAGATCCTAATCCTGAAGACGGCGAAGAAGATGTCACCCATTCACCTGTTTTAGATGTATTGGTAACAGATCCAAACGACCATCATATGGATGTAACATTCTATCTTTTTGACGAAGATGGAGATGAGATAGCTAATGAAACTGATAAGAATGTTGACTCAGGGGAAAGAGCGGAAGTTCAGTTCCTGATGATCGATGTTGATTCCACTTTTACATGGCATGTAGAGGCTGATGATGGTATTGAATCTACTAGCTCCCAAACCTGGGAATTCCACACATATGAACCTGAGGGGATGTGGAAAACCACTACTGCTGACATAAATACTGAGTCACCGGGTCAGGTAGAAAATATTGAAGTCGATTGGGACAACGATATCTGGAGCGTAACAGGTAATGAAGTGAGCTGGGACGCTTCCCCGGATGATGGTGCAGGGAATGATGATACCGAATACTATTCCATATATAGAGCTGAAGACGAAGAAGGTCCGTGGGACGAGACCACAAAGATTGGTACAGTCGAAGCTGATGGATCTGAAAATTATAGCTATTTTGATGAAGGAATGGCAGATGATGGTGAACAATGGAGCTACGTGGTGAGAGCAGTGGATAGAGTCGGAAATATGGATATGAATGAAGAGTCTGTATCTGAGATGCCTCTTCCAGATGTAACCGATCCAAATCCGATCGATGGTGAAGAGGTTGAGGAACTCGAGCAGACATTGTCTGTTGATATAACTACTCCTAACCACATAGAGGAGATGATGGAAGTTAGATTCTATGACGGAAGAACTCACGAATTGATAGCTAGAGAAGACGGGGTAGATGAAAATCCTGTTGAAGTAACATGGGAACTAGAAGAAAGTGACATGGGCGAGGACCATTACTGGTTCGTTGTGGGAGGCTACGAGGATTACGATGTAAGTAAAATGAGTCCAGAGAGTCTCTTCGAAAAAGAAATAGGAACTACCTCAGATGAGGATATACAAGTTGCAGTTATCGATGAGGAAAATTACCATAACGGTGAAATTGAGAATAAACTAGAAGACTATCTTCCTAGTGAATACACAGTCGACACTCTAGAGTCCTACGAAGTAATCGAAAATATGGATGAATATGATGAATTTGTTATCCAGCGCTTTGGAAGTGATTCTTTAGCTGAGGATTTCTTAGATTCTCTCGAAGATGACCAAGGAGTAGTTTATCTTGACTCGCATCAAGGAGCAACGGCTGAGGGTTATTCCGACGGGATCTACAGACTTCACAATGTGCGTAACGATCCAGAATTTAGAAACTCTGAAGGAGGGGATACCGATCCCCCGACTACTATGAATATATTGGAGGACCATCCAATTTTTGATAAGGTAGGTGAAGCAGGAGAAGATATAACTCTGTTCGATGGAATGAACAATTGGGGATCATGGTTCGATGATTACAGTGGAGATTTGCTTGCCGAAGTTGATTATGGTGGCGGATTTAGTGGACCAGGGGTAGGAGTTAGTCAAGACGATTCAGAGATACTATTACCAGCGAAAGGAATAGACGTATTTGGTGAAGCCGACGATGAGGGCTGGACAGAGGAAGCTAACCAACTATTGGCGAATTCTGTTGAATTCGTTGCAGGTCAGGCAGAATACGAACCCGAGGGATGGCATTTCCATCTTCTAAACACTGTTGATCCAGTCGCTGATGCAGGAGAAGACATCGAAGCCGATCAGGGCGATATGATAACTTTAGACGGCACCGATTCATATAATCCACCTTCGGAAAATGGAGGTATAGATGCGTATGAGTGGACCATAGAGGATCCGACAGGAGATGTAACAGAATTGCAGGGTGCGTTAGTAGAGTATACATTAGAATACGCCTTAGAGTACGAAGTGACTTTGACAGTATACGATGAGGAAGGAAATCAAGACGAAGATACAATCCAGATTTACGCAGTAGATACCGAAGATCCTATTGCCGATGCAGGAGAGGATATCGAAGCATATCAAGGTGAGAGCGTCACATTAGATGGGAGCGGATCGACTGACAACGTAGGGATCGACGAATACGAGTGGACAATCGATAAACCAACGGGTGAAGAAATCACCCAATATGGTGAGCAAGTGGATTATACTTTAGAATATGCTTTAGAGTACGAAGTGACTTTGACAGTATACGATGAGGAAGGAAATCAAGACGAAGATACAATCCAGATTTACGCAGTAGATACCGAAGATCCTATTGCCGATGCAGGAGAG
>PWHR01000003.1 GCA_003554965.1 Thermoplasmata archaeon
CATCTTTCTCCGGCACCCACATGGTGCCGCCCCTATCTACCTCGATTTCCATCTCCGCCGTCTCAAACAGGAGATGCTCTATCCGCAGCAGGTAATTGCCATCGGGAACGCCGACCTCAAATTTGCCTTCTTCATCGGTAACTCCCGTAGCTACAGCTTCCCCGCCTTCATAGTTTTCTTGAACCGTAACCGTGGCGCCCTCTATGACTTCCGTGCCGTCTTCCATGAGCGTAGCGCCCTCTGCGGTTTCTCCATCTTCCTCGCCGGCGCTAATAGCCATCCCGCCGGTTGGTACGTTTTCATGCCTCCTGGCCATGGCCACAGCTCCGTTAGCTCTTATATGTGTCAAAATCGACCAGGCCACATAGTCATCGCTTATCTCCCCGAAGAACCAGTCCATGTTAAAATCATAAATCTCGCCCATGTCGTTGTAGCAGAGATAAATCACATCTAACTGGTCCACAATATTCTCATGGGGGAGGAACTTATCCATGCGGTGGATACGTCTACATCTAGTGCACAACTCAAACCCGCTGCCACCGCAGCTGTTGCATTCCCCTCCTCCAACTTCGCCGCTGCCGTCACAATCATAACAGGTGGGGCAATGTTCATCGCCCATGGGGCAAACAGACCAGGCATTTAAATTATCTATTTGGTTGCTGCTCAAGTCCAGGAGAGCGCCGCCCAGGTAACTGCCAAATTCCATATCAAGCAGGTGGACAATCTCCTCGCTGTCCAGCCTGTTAAAGGAAAGGTCCAGAGCGGCAAACATCTTTCCTTTCAGGGGGCTGATATCCTTTATCTCATTTCCGGACAGGTCCAGGGCTCCGCCACCTTCTTCCATAATTTCCAAATCTTCCAGGACAAAATCAAAGGCCCGGAACATCATCCGGAACTGTTCCCGCACCTGGATAAATTCTACATCCCGGAGCGGCTCCAGAGCCGCTTCATATGATGGATCACCGGGGTCTTTCCCCACATCGCTCAGTTCGTTTTGGGAAAGATCAAGTTCCTTAAAGACAGGATGTCCACCCTGGCTTTCCACCAGGGGAGACAGGTCACTGATCTGATTATCCGCCAGGTAGAGATAGCTTAAACCGGGCAGATCTTCCACCCAGTCAAGCTCGGAAAGCCCTCCGTTACCGAGGCCGCTGCCCGATAAATTCAGCACATGCAGTTCACTCATCCCAACCAGGGGCTCAATGTTTTCCACCTGATTGCCGGCAAGGTTTAATTCCACCAATCCACTCAAAATCTGCAAATCACCTATATCTTCAATGTCGTTCCCGGAGAGGTCTAGAGTTTTTAAATTCACCATTTCTTCCAGCCAGTTGTCTCCTTCCGGGTCCAGGTCTTGAATATTATTATCCGCGAGCTCCAGTGATTCCAACCCGGGCAAATCAGCCAAGTCGGCCAGCTCGTTATTGTCTATGTCCGTTGAAGAAAGGCTTAGTTTTTCTAAATTATTCAGGTCAGAAAGCCTATCCACCCCGCTGAATTGATTGCCGGAAACATCCAGGCGTTTAAGATTTTCCAGCCCTTCCAGCACCTCGAAGTTATCAATGTCATTACCGGAAAGGTTTAGCCGTTCTAAATTAGTGAAGTTTTCCAGAGCTCCGATGTCTGATACGTTGTTATGAGAGAGATTCAGGTAGCGCAGGTTTTGCAATTCCTCCAGCGGGGCGAGGTCATCAATGTCATTCCCGGAAAGGTTCAGTATCTCCAAGCTTTCCAGCCCCTTCAGTGCATCCACGTCATCTCCATGCCATTCCTCCAGCTCATTAAAAGAAAGGTCAAGCTCTTTCAGATTATATAAGTTCCCCAGATTCTTTACACCGGTAATATCGTTATGGGACAGGTGCAGCTCTTTTAGTTCGGTCAGGTTCTCCAACATTAACAGGTCATCCACATGATTGTCGTGAAGGTCAATGTAGCGGAGGTTTAAAGCAAATTCAAGGCCGGTAAGATCCTTTATGCCTCTACTGGAAGCCGATAGGGAATATAGCCCCTGAATGCTGTCCGTGGTAATTTCCTGATTGGGCGCAAAGAGAGCAAACTCAACGGATTTTTTCAGGTTTATATCGGGTATATACACCACTCCCGCCTCGACAAAGATCGCCGTGAGCACAGCGTTGCCTTCCGGCATGGTGTAGTTAAAGGTAGGCTGCGTACTCCTTGCCGTCCCGCCTTCTTCCCATCTGGCAAACATATAATCCTCGTTTGCTTCTGCGGTTACCTTCACGGTGGTTCCCGCCGTGTAAAACCCTTCGCCGCTAGCAGTTCCTCCATCCGGCGGATCAGCTGACAATGTCAACTGGTAAAGCTCACCAAAGTTCGCCGTAAGAGTGACATCTTCCGCCGGCATACGGAAATCAAACGCTTTTTCAGTGCTTACCTCTAACCCGTTAGCCGTCCATTTGACAAACCCGTATCCTTCATCCGCCACGGCCTCTACATTGACAACATCATCATAATTATAAGTAAATTCGCCTTCCGGTTCCACGGAACCACCCTCCGTTGCCTCTATATTAATTGTATAATCAATGATGGCAAAATTGGCGGTGAGGGTGGTATCGTCTCCCGGCATTTCGTAATCGAATACGGGTTCCGTGCTGACTACTTCTTCTCCTTCGGTCCAGCTTACAAATTCGTATCCCGTACTGGCTTCCGCTGCCAACTCCATCACTTCTCCTTCTTCGTACAGCCTACCGCCGGTTACACTGCCTCCCTCTTCCGGGTCGGATTTCAGGGTCAACATGAACAGCTGTGCCGTATCATCAATAAAGTTTGCCGTCAGAACGGTATCGCCGGCAGGCATTTCAAACTCGAAAGATTTGTCCATGCTCACCATTTCCCCGTCTACGGACCAGTCCACGAACTGGTAACCCTCGTTTGATGAAGCCGTTACTTCCACCGTCTCGCCTTCCAGATAATAACCGTCACCGGTTTCATCGGTCACGGTCCCCCCTTCTTCCGGGTCGGCCACCAGAATTAACTCGTAAAGGGGAACGAAATTCGCTGTAAGGGTAACATCCTCATCGGGCATGGTGTAATCAAAGGTCTTTTCCGTGCTCACTTCTTCCCCGTCCACCGTCCAGTTCACGAACTTGTATCCTTCATAGGTTTCAGCAGTCACTTCCACCTCTTCGCCTTCCAGGTAAGGGCCGTCATCGGTGACGTCAATAACCTCACCCCCAACCGCAGGATCGGCCTCCAGCGTTAGATCGTACACCTCGGGCAACCCTCTTACTTCAATATCATCCACATACCAGTCATCGGCGTTCGTCCCCTCGTAATGGAAATAGAGGCGCACCGTCTGGCCGGTATAATCGCTCAAATTAACGGTTCTCTTCTCCCAGCTTCCCTCCGGGGCCGGGCCAAGCTCTTTAAGCAGATGGCGATTATTTTCTGCATCCTCGACTCCTACGGCGTGGTGTTCATAGAATTCCTGCCGCTCCCCGGTTTCCCGGAAGTTTAGCTCCGCACCCCGGTAATCTTCATCAATCTCTATCCACGGGGTGTAGAGAGTAGCGTCAATATAAGGTATCACCGACAATGCCGCCGCCTCGGAAGTAACTTCGCCTACATCATTATTAACCACGCAGCGGAAACGCGCGCCATCATCTTCCGTGTAGACGGTATCCTGGGTGGTGTAATCCGCTTCCATCGCCCCCGGTATATTGTTCCAACTCTCGCCGCCGTCATCGGAACGCTGCCACTGGTAGCTCATGGGAAGGGTGCCGTCCGTATCAACACTAAAGGTAGCCGTATCACCTTCCGCAACATCCCGGTCCGCAGGTGGAGTAATAATTTCCGGCGGCACCGATTCCACGGTTAAAAGCGCCGCTTCAGATTCCACTGAACTGTGGATGTTGGTCACCACGCAACGGAACTGCGCCCCGTCGTCTTCTCCGTGCACCGTTTCTTGGATGGAAAAGACTGTGCTAATGGCCCCGGGGATATCCTCCCAGTTTTCCCCGCCGTCATCGGAACGCTGCCACTGGTAAGTCACCGGAATAGTTCCTCCCGACTCCAGACAGACAAAAGATGCCGCTTCCCCGTCTTCCACTGTCTGGTCGCCGGGATGGGTGGTTATCACCGGAGGCACCGGCAGCACGGTCAATTCCGCCTCCTCCGAAACATCCTCGCCCTGTTCATTGCTCACCTTACAGCGGAACTGAAGGCCATCGTCATCTAGATAGTCGGTCTCCGGCGTGGTAAATTCCGCTTCCGTGGCATCTTCCAGGTCCATCCAGTTGTCCCCGCCATCCGGGGAAAGCTGCCACTGGTAACTTAGCGGGTCGCTGCCGGACGCCTCCACGCTGAACGTCGCCGGGTCACCGTCATATACTATCTGGTCCTCGGGTTGAGTAATTATCTCCGCCGGCCCCGGCAGCACGGTCAATACCGCCGCATCGGAAGTCACCGAGCCGCCCTCGTTGCTCACCACGCAGCGGAACTGCGCCCCGTCGTCTTCCGTATAAACCGTCTCCGGTGTAGTGTAACTATCTTCCGTGGCCCCGTCAATGTTATCCCAGCCGTCGCCGTCATAGCGCTGCCACTGGTAATCTTCGGGAGCGCCGCTGTCGGCCTCCACGCTGAAAGTCGCTGTTTCCCCTTCATCCACCGTCTGATCCTCCGGATGGGAAATAATCTCCGGCGGGTCCGATATAACCGTCAGGGTCGCCTCCTCCGAGGCAACCTCCCCGGCCTCGTTGCTCACCACACAGCGGAACTTTGCGCCGTGGTCTTCCGTGTAAACGGTCTCATCGGTAATATACCTGGTACTGTAAGTTTCACCTATATCCTGCCAGCTTTGCCCATCGTCATCGGAACGCTGCCACTGGTAGGTGAAGGGTCCGGTCCCGTCAACTTCCACGCTGAAAAAGGCCGTTTCCCCTTCATACACCGTCTGGTGGTCGGGATGGGCGGTCACCTGGGGCGCCTCCACCGGCGGATCCGGGTGAGGCACTCCGTCCAGCCATACACGCCACACAGACAGCTCGCCGTAATTGGCTCCCTGCGGCCAAACCCGATTTCCTTTGCCGACTCCCCAGCCCACATACTGCTCGCCGGTGGCGGCACCGGATTCGCCGATGTTCCATGAATGAGTTACGCGTTCCCAAGCCCCGTCCAGTTCACCGCGCCAATCGGTACCGCCATCATAAGGATCACCTTCCGGTTCCTCGTCCCCGAATACCCACTGCCAGCTGTGATCGTGGCTGGTACTTTCCCAGTCAATCAACAGGCTATCCACATCGGTCAGGTCGATCCGGTAATCAGTCTCCCACATCCGGCGGGGACGGTAAGAACGGCGTTCCCCGGTATGTTTATATAAATAATTGCTGTATTTTATGGATGCCGCACCGTCGGCACCAACGCAATATATATAACCCTCCACAATGGGAACATGCTCTTCCCCATACCAGTAGATGCGGTTATT
This sequence comes from Thermoplasmata archaeon, assembly GCA_003554965.1. Taxonomy (GTDB): domain Archaea; phylum Thermoplasmatota; class Thermoplasmata; order Halarchaeoplasmatales; family Halarchaeoplasmataceae; genus Natronoplasma. The sequence goes on from PWHR01000003.1 coordinate 5,444, forward strand.
TTGATATTCCGCCTTTAATTCCACGTCATAAGTGGGCATGGTAAACTCAAATTCCCGCTGCGTGCTTACCTTGTCGCCGCTCCAGTAGAGGAAATCATATCCAGGTCCGCCGGCCTGAGCTTCCACCGTCACCGTATCACCGGGGGCATATTGTCCGGTGCCGCTGACTATACCGCCCAGTTCCGACTGGTCCCCATCGGTAAAGCCTGCGGTAACTTTACTGTCCAGCGTAACCAGATAGTATTCCTCACCTTCCAGGTATACAATCAGGGTTGCCTCCTCGGATATTTCCGTGTCTTCCTCGTTGCTCACCACGCAGCGGAACCGGGCGCCGTCATCGTTTTCACTATCCGTATCTTCGGCAGTATAGCTGCTTTCCGTCGCCCCGGAAATATCATCCCAGCTTTGCCCATCGTCATCGGAGCGCTGCCACTGATAAGACAGTGGCTCGGTGCCCTCCGCCGTGACGTTGAAAGTCGCATCCTGCCCCTCTTCCACTGCCTGATTGGCCGGATGGGAAGTTATTTCCGGTGGAAGCGGGGTGACTTCCAGGAGAGCTTCCCCGGAGGTTGCCGTGTCGGCATCGTTGGTCACTTTGCAGCGGAACCGGGCGCCGTCATCATCCGCATGCACCGTCTCCAGGATGGTATAGGTCCTTGCCGTCGCCCCGGGAATATCAGCCCAACTGCTGCCACCGTCATCGGAACGCTGCCACTGGTAAGAGAGGGGAACCGTGCCGGTAGCAGATACACTGAAGCTCGCCTCCGACCCATCGTCAACGATTTGGTCTGCGGGGTCTTCGGTTATTTCCGGCGGAATGGCCTCTTCTGTTACGGTCAGAACCGCCGGTCCGGATTCTACCGTACCTTCATCGTTACTAACCACGCACCGGAACTGCGCGCCGTCATCTTCCGGATAAACGGCGGGTGGCGTGGTATAGGTGCTTTCATTTGCATCTTCTTCAATATCACTCCAACTGCTTCCCCCGTCACCGGAATATTGCCACTGGTAGGACAGGGGTTCAGTACCTTCCGCTTCCACGCTAAACTCGGCAATACCACCGTTGCCCACCATCTGGTCTTCGGGGTCTTCCACTATGGAAGGCGGAAGCGGTATTACAGTGAGAATAGCCGGCTCCGAGTTAACGGTATCTGCATCGTTGCTCACCGCGCAGCGGAACTGTGCGCCGTCGTCTTCGGCATATACCGTCTCCGCCGTAGTATAGGTGCTTTCGGTGGCTCCCTCGATATCATTCCAGTTTTCGCCATAATCATCGGAACGTTGCCACTGGTAAGAGAAGGGCTCCGTTCCGGTGGCGGTAACACTGAACTCCGCCGTTTCACCGTCGTCAACTGTCTTATCTTCCGGATGGTCGGTTATTTCCGGCGGGAGTGGGGTTACCTGCAGGGTGGCTTCGCCGGAAGTGGCCGAATCGGCATCGTTGCTCACCACGCAACGGAACCTGGTCCCGTCATCATCGGCATACACCGTCTCCGGCGTGGTATAGCTGCTACTGGTAGCCCCCGCTATATTGCTCCAGTTGTAGCCGCCGTCAACCGACCGCTGCCACTGGTAAGACAGGGGTTCCGATCCCGCAGCGGACACACCAAAACTCGCCGTTTCCCCTTCGTCCACCGTTTGATTGGCCGGGTCGGTTGTAATTTCCGGCGCGATGGGCTCCACCTCCAGGGTGGCCGGATTGGAAGTATCTTCATCCTCCTCATTGCTCACCACGCAGCGGAACTGCGCGCCGTCGTCCTCGGCATAAACCGTAGCAGGGGTGATATAATTTCGCCCGGTGGCTCCTGAAATTTCTTGCCATGTGCCTCCGTCATCATCGGAGCGTTCCCACTGGTAATCGAAGGGCATGGTGCCATCAGACGTCACGCTGAAAGTCGCCGTTTCCCCATCCTCCACCGTCACATCGCTCGGATGTTCAATTACCGCGGGAGCATCCAACGGCGGTTCCGGTATGTCGTCATATACCAACCAGATTCTGTAAGTGAATGTCTCACTGTCTTTTCCGGAAGTACAGCCCCTGGTCCGTGCGTGAGAACTGATATAGTGATCACCGGTATATCCACTTAAATTTATGCTTTCGGTTCTTCTGCTAAAGCCTCCGAAATACTCAATCTCTTCTTCAACGGAATCATCCCGGCAGGAAACATTGGCCTCGGTAGCCACCGTGAACAGATGCCTCGCATCTGCAATTGACCACCCTGAATCTCCAATTCCATACCAGTCTACTATAACTTCTTCCACATCAGTAAGATCAACCGCCGGACTGCACCAGGACACTTCCCGTCCATTCCCCCAGGAATGAGAGTACAGGTAAAGGTGGTCGGATCTTTTTTCCCTTATCTCGTGTTCGTCATTACGCCAGTTATAACCGCCTTCATGCATGGCATGATCCTCTCCCAGCCAGTAAAGGCGGTTGTTTCGGTACGCCGCCGTGAGTGAAACATCCTGCTCGGGCATAGTAAAAGTAAATTCCCGGTCAATGCTCACCTTGTTGCCCGTCCAGTAGAGAAACTCCTGCGCCGTTTCATCGGCTTCCTCGGCAATTACTGTCACTGTGTCGCCGGGCTGGTACTGCCCCTCACCGCTAATAATGCCGCCCAGGTCGGAGAGATCACCGTAGGTGAAACCCTCGGTAACTTCATGATCCAGCGTAACCGCAAAATACTCTTCCTCTTCCGTAAACACGGTCAGGGTCGCCGGGATGGAGATGGCGGTGCCCTGGTCGTTGGTCACCACGCATTTGAACCAGGCGCCGTCATCATCCGGGTACTCGGCAGAAGGTATCGTGTAGCTCTCACTCGTTGCTCCCCCGACATCGCTCCAGCTGCCGCCTCCGTCATCGGAACGCCGCCACTGGTAGGAGAGGGGGATGGCACCGGTTGCCTCCACGCTGAAGCTCGCCTCCTGGCCTTCTTCCACCGTCTGATCCTGAGGGTGGCTGGTTATATCGGGCGGATACAGTTCCACTGTGAGGGTGGCCGGGTCGGATGTATCCGACCCTTCTTCGTTGCTCACCACGCACCGGAACTGTGCCCCGTCATCATCTTCATGAATCGTGTCCGGGGTGGTATAGCCGCTTTCATCGGCCCCGTCAATATCTTCCCAGGTGGCGCCCCCGTCGTCGGAACGCTGCCACTGGTAGCTGAGTGGGGCGGTACCGCTTGCCGACACTTCAAAGGTTGCCGGCTCTCCCTCGCCCACCGTCTGGTCTTCCGGGTGGGAGGTAATTGAGGGCGCGATAGCCGTAGAAGTAACCGTCAGTAATGCCTCAGCAGATATCGTTGTGCCGGCGGCATTCTCCACTTTACAGCGGAACCGGAGCCCGTTATCCGCCGGATATGAAACCTGTGGCGTAGTAAAGCTGCTCTCGTTCGCATCATCTATATCTTCCCAGGTTCCCCCATCATCATAGGAAATCTGCCACTGGTAGGTGAAGGGCTCGGTTCCGGTAGCATCAACCTCGAAGGTAGCCGTAGACCCGTCTTCCACCATCTCATCTTCCGGGCCGTCTACATCGGGTAAAATCGGCTCCACGGTGAGTTCCGCCGTATCGGAAACCACATCTCCCGCCGGGTTGCTCACCACGCAGCGGAACAGGGCGCCATCATCGTCCGGGTACTGGGTCGGCGGCAGGTTATAGCTGTCACCTGTTGCCCCCGAAATTTCGCTCCAGTTATCGCCCCCGTCATCGGAACGTTCCCACTGGAATGTAAAGGGTTCGGTGCCCTCTACCTCCACGCTGAATTCGGCTGGCTCCCCATCATTGACTGTCTGATCTTCAGGCTGGGTAGTAAACTCCGGCAGTAGCGGCTCTACCGTCAGAGTTGCCGGATCTGAAGTTTCTGTACCACCAAGGTTGCTTATGACACATCGAAACATAGCGCCGTCGTCTTCCGGATATTCATTATCCTGGGTGGTATAGACATAGTCCGTTGCCCCTTCAATTTCATTCCAGTTACTACCCCCGTCATCGGAACGCTCCCACTGATAGGAAAGGGGCTCCGTACCCTCCGCGGTAACGCTGAAACTGGCATTTTCCCCGTCATCCACCGTCTGGTCCGAAGGCTGGGAAGTAATAGAGGGTGGAATCGCCGGTATTACCGTTAGAGTCGCCTTCTCTGAGCTGGTCACACTGCCGGCTTCATTAGTTACCACACAGCGGAAAAGAGCTCCGTCATCATCGGCAACCGTATCCGGCGTAGTATAGGTGTCACTTGTAGCTCCCGAAATATTGCTCCAGGAATTCCCGCCGTCATCGGACCTCTGCCACTGGTAAGAGAACGAAGCATCGCTTTCCGCTGCCACGCTAAATTCTGCAGGGTCACCTTCATCCACCGTCTGGTCTTCGGGATGGGA
>PWHR01000028.1 GCA_003554965.1 Thermoplasmata archaeon
ATGGGAAGAGATTCATCAATCCCGGTAGTTTGGGTCAACCTAGAGATGGAGATCCAAGAGCGAGTTATGCTGTGCTAGAAAACGGTGAAGTGGAATTTAAGAGAAAAGAATACGATATTGGGAAGGTAAAAAAAAGATTAGACGAAAAACATTTTCCAGAGCGAGCTAAAAGGATATTGGAAGCAGGGAAAGTGGTTGTGTGAAAATTTCCATTTTAAAATTCAATATATATCTAGATTATTAAATATTCTATAGGTGAGGAATATTAATCTCAATAATTCCTCTTTTCCGATCTTCTGAACCGCATAGAAAACGACCAGTCCAACCACGAGTGAAAGTATAGCAACCAAACCTGTGATGATATACGACTCTGTTTTGAAAGAGTGTTTACCCAACTCTATAGCGACAAAGACCAGTAGAGCTCCAAATATAGCAAACGGTAAGATACCTACGAAAGCCGGACTGGCAAAGAAAAGAGCTATTATCAGGAGGATCAAGCCGCTCATTATGTTGGAACCTCCGGTTCTAGCTCCGTATCTGTACTGCGCCGGTGACAGTCCTGATTTTTTGATTCATAAACCAATAGATTATATTCTAAACTGAAATATTCCTAATCCATTTAAAATCTTTTATAGGAAGGAATACGGGATTTTATAGGTTCACAACTGCTCAGTTTGAAAAGTCGTAGAGTACCGACCTATCAAATGTAGGCATACAATGCCGAACATGGTCGTCTGGATCCATCCTATCCGGTAGACTTCCGTACATGGATTTCAATCTGTCTCTAGGTTCTCTGACTATGAGTTTTGTTGAACTTTTAAGACCAGAAAGATTGTCTATAACTTCGCTTTTTGGATGCACCTGAAGAGATACGAAGGCGGCATCAAAGTCGATATTTATGGGGTCTGTTCCATCTCTTTTCAAAACATTGATATTTTCTTCAAGTCCGAGCGTCTTTATCAACTCTCTAGCAACTTCGACTGACTTTTTCTCTTTATCCAAGGCGTATACTTTATTATTCGTACTCTCGGCGATCTGGACCGCTGTGAAAGGTAAAGCACCGCATCCAACATTTAGAACCGTTTCTTTTACTGACAAGTCAGCCAATTCTATCTCTCTTTTGATAACCCCCCTGTAAGGTAAAGAATACATCCTGAAAAACAAAGGATTTTCGTGGAATATCTTCTCGATCGAGGAAGTCAGTTCATGGATTATCTTCATCTGACTTCTACATGAAGATGGTCAGATATAAGTTTTAGGTGTGCCTAAAATAATTCGTCAACATCTGAGATCAGAAAATGATCGAAATGAATATACTGTTCTCTATCTACCGTTCGATCTTACATAGAAGATATAAACTCCGTTTTTTCAAGATAGAGATAATTAGAATCCAAAATAGAAAAATAATCAAATATATAGTGACTAGTTACTATAAATACTATTTAATCAGACACTATATCACTATAATTTATTTGGAAAAATAATAAATATAGCACACCTTTTCCCAAAATGTTGAAATGAAAAACAGAAAGCAAAGAAACAAAAAAAGAGGTGCGTTAAATGAAATTCGAAAAACATCCCGAAGAAGTAAAAGAGATAATGGTGTCAAACCTAGTATCCATATCTGAAAACGCCTCTGTAAAAAAGGCGTTAGCTCATTTCAGAAACATGAAAGGAAACTCTAGAGACGAACCTAATATACATGACATCTATGTCGTAGATAAGCATAAACATCTGGTAGGTGTAGTTCCTCTAGTGGATCTTTGGAACGCTAGTCCTGATAAATCGGTCTCCGAACTGATGAACAAAAATGTCGATTATCTGAAAACCAAAGATGATCCGGAGTACGCAGCCGACCTGATCCAAAAATTGGACAAAGAAGCACTACCGGTCGTGAACGATGAAAACCGATTAGTTGGAGCTGTTAGGTTCGATGACATAATGGACGTAGAAGACGAAGAGTTTTCAGAGGACATGTACAGACTGGCTGGTATGAGTTTTACATCAGCCGAAAGAGCTAGGAGTTCAGCTATATTGGAATCTTCTATAAGCACTATACTAAAGCTGCGCATGCCTTGGTTGATCGTCGCTTTATTAGGTGGTCTACTAGCTGGATTCGTGGTAGATACCTATGAGGCGACCCTTGAAGCCACTTTCGCACTAGCTATATTCATACCGGCGATCATGGATATGGGTGGAAACGTTGGAACTCAGTCATCTACTATTTTCGTGAGAGGAACGGCTTTGGGCCAGATATCTGAAAAAGAAGTAGTATCGCACGTAGCGAAAGAAGCTATGGTCGGTCTACTGATAGGACTATTAGTCGGTGGATTTGCTGGTGTAGCTGCTTTCCTATGGCAAGGAAATCTTGCTTTGGGGCTAGTGATATTCCTTTCGCTGACATTGACCTGCATGATCGCGTCGACACTCGGCTACGTGGTTCCGTGGGTCGCCCACAAATTGGGCTTTGATCCAGCAGCTATCTCTGACCCGTTCATCACCACCATCAAGGATGTCAGTGCACTGATGATATATTTCAGCCTAGCTGCTGCGCTGATACCGATGATTTAAAGTGACACGGAGATACGTTGTAACCCCATTTACCCATATTTTTATAATTTTAAAAGTTGATGATTAGTCTTTTTATTTCTTTTAGGATTATAGGTGAAGGTGAAATCGATTTAGATCTCATTTTTCAAAAGTATAGGTCTATCATGTCCATGTACTATACTTAGTTCCTCTAAAATTTATAGTGGAACTCGTAACTTCTTTTAGGAAAGGTCACTTTCCTAAGATGTCAGGAACGAGTTCCTGAAACATCTACTGGAATTAAAATCAAATTCCATCGACCGTAGGAATTTAGCACAAATTTCTACTAAATAGGAATCTGAGATTCCTATGCCATGAGGAATCTTTTGATTCCTCAGTGTTTTGAACAAAGTTACGGGCTCCACCGCATCTTACAGGAAAGCATAAGGGCTTTCCTGTGACATCGGGAATTTGATTCCCGAAATGAGTAAAAGACACTAAAAAGTAAAAAATGTTATGTCTTTTACTATATATATGAATCCAATCTTGATAGATCGTTGATAAATACTAAATAGATGGTGTAAATTTCTCAGAACATGCCCGAGACTAGAAAAGTTCAGATAACTGGAGGATCGACCTATATAGTTTCTCTTCCAAAAGATTGGATCAGGCAAAAAGAGATAGAAGCAGGTGAATCTTTGGTTCTGTCCGTGAGAAAAGACGGTTCGATAGTTGTGAGTCCTGAAAGAGAGTACGAGAAAAAAGCTAACATGAAGGAGTTGGACATCACCGGTAAGGATGGAAAATCATTGATGAGAGACTTGATCGGTATATACATGGCAGGTTATACTAAGATAGATCTGAAAGCTGAGAAAGGCATAAAGCCTGAACTCAGAAGAGTTATAATGGACTTCACAAGGATGGTGATCGGTCCAGAAGTCATCGAGGAATCCGATAAAAGAGTTGTCTTAAAGGACCTGATAGATCCTTCTGAGTTCTCCCAGAAAAAGGGTTTGAGAAGGATGTATCTCATAGTCAAAAAGATGTACCAGAACTCTATAATCTCTTTTCAGGAGAACCACGATGAGCTTCCGGAAGAGATCATCCAGAGGGATAGAGATGTAGACCGATTGTTTTGGATGATTACGAAGCACTACAATATGCTGATGTCTAACCCTCGTCTGATAGAAACTCTGGATGTTACGGCTGAAAGAAGTTTGAGTTACATGTTGGTCTCTAGGTCCTTAGAGCGTATCGGAGACCACGCGGTGAGGATAGCCGAGAACGTGAAGGAATTAGAGAACGGGTTTGAGGGTCCGCTGAAAGAGAAGATAATCGAGGAAAGCGATATGGCACTCGAGATATTGGAAAAGTCGGTCGAAGCTTTCTTTGATGGCGATCTAGAAGGACTGAACGAAGCGATAGAGATGAGAAAAGAACTGCTGAAAAAGAACGATAGATTGATGAGTGAGATAAAGCAGGAGAAAAAAGAGAACGTGACCCCACTATCTTACATCATCGAAAGCATATCCAGGACCGGTTCTTATGCAACAGACATCTCGGAGATAGGCATAAATTACCTGATGTCCCAGTAGATTTATCATATTTCAGTTCATGCTTTCGCGCTCTCCTTCCTGAAAAATATAGGTATATCGTTCATCCTGGCAAGATAAGCAGTGAAGAAAACGGAGAGAAAAAACGGGAACCAAAAGGTGATGGATCTCGTCAGCAGTGCTATTGCCATCCCGTCCGTGAAAGTCAGACTGTTCAGACTAAATATGAGAGCCATCGTACCCTCGAAAGTACCCAAACCTCCTGGTGATACAGGAAGCATACTGATCAAGTATGCGGAGTAAGTGGCTATCACTGAGACGAACAGGCTGATCTCTAGGCCCAGCGCTGTACCCACAAGATATGTTTTCAATGGATAAACACACCATATAATGACCGAAATCAGCAAAAGTTCATTCCTTCGTCTCTTGGAAAGGAGATCCCGTGCCCGTTCAGAAGATTCTCTCAAATATGAAATAGCTTTAGAGATCTTGTTCTTGATTTTCTGGAGAAAGCCTTTTGTTTTTGATTTCTGTCTTTTCACTTTTTTATCTCTTTTCACGCCAACAACAAAGATCAAGATGAAGAGGAAAAGAAAACCGATGATCAATCCTCCGAACGAGATATAGACGATCGTGGGTAAAGTAAAAGTGAAAGGAGCTAAGGATAGGAATAGTATGCAGATCACGACGAATGGAAGCATAGATATGTACTTATGAGCGAGGAGAGAAGCGAGTACTTCCTTATAAGCTATACCTGTCTTATTTTTTAGGAGGAAAAGTTTGGCGGATTCTCCACCGAATTTAGAGGAGGGTGTTACGCTTTCAACGAACTTCCCTGCCATATGGACGGAAAAGACCTCTCTTAGAGTTACGCTGCTCTCGATCTTTTTTATGAGAGAATACCATTGGAAAGCAACCAATAAAAGGGTAAAAACCTGAAGGGAGAACAGTCCGATGAGATATAAAGGATTTATTTTTACTACTAGATCAATTATTTCATCGAGTCCCGAGTAGATTGTGATAACGGTGAGTACAGTAATCCCTATGATCCATAATATTGCTTTCTTATTGAGCCATGACGCCGATACCCATTCACTGCTGTTCCTTGTCATTATCGCACTTATAGGCTAGAATGAATCAGCGTTATAAAGTTTTTAGGTGCACCTAAATCTTATATATCAGCATTCTATAACCTGTAGCACATGGAAGAAAAAGTCAAGTCAGCCGGAAATTTAGAGGAACAGTACAAGAAATTGCATCAAGATGATAGACAGGCTTTGATTTTAGAAAATCACGATCAATTGTTCTCAAATAACGATTTATTCAAGTCGAAGATCCAGCATGTCCTAAAGTTTTTTGAGAAGACGGGATGCAACTTTCCTTTTTTCGGAGAGCATTACGAGAAATTCTTTTACAGAAGTCTAGTTAAAAAGGAACTTGAGATGGCCGACTTGAAAGGAGATGAGAACATCCTTGTAGTGGGAAGCGGGCCCTTCCCGATGACCGCATTATTTCTAGCGGAAAAAGGATTCAGAGTAGATTGCGTAGACAAAGATGAGAAAGCTATTACTTCCGGAAAAAAAGTCGTGAAGCAGAAAAAAGAAGATCTTGATATAAGATTCAAAAATATCAGAGGAAGTTCTGTAGATTATTCAGATTATGACGCTGTATGGGTCCCTATCCATGTGACTCCTAGAGAGGAAATAGTTGTTAAAATCCTAAAGGATCTCGATGTGAGTAAAAAGGTGATCTTCAGGAATCCGAGAGGTTTGTGGAGTAAGATCTACCCTGAGATCGATCCTACCGTTTTCGGATTAAAATACGAAGTGAAAAAACAGAGGATAGGAAAGAGATCTATTCTTTTGGTTAAAGAAGAGAAAGGTGGTAAGATGACAGAAGATTTATCTGATCTAAAAGTCGATAGTTGGCAGGAAAAAAGATGTTTAAAAGACTTAGATTTTGGCGAGGAAGCGAAGATATTGGATTGTCCAGACGATCCACAGCTGAACGCCCTGGGCCTCAGACCCGGTAAGACCGTAAAAACAGAATGCAAACATCCTTTTGGAGGACCTTATTTGACTTCCATAGATGGGAGGAAAGTAGCTCTAGATCCAGAGATCGTCGAAAACATCGATTGCTCCTGCATCTGATAAAAACTAGAGGATCAAGATGAAGAAGGAGATACTGCTGATCGGTCCTCCTAATGTCGGTAAAAGTGTAATATTTAATCGTTTGACTGGTCTAGATGTGGGCATGGCGAACTATCCCGGTACAACGGTCGATTTCAAGAAGGGAGAAGCTAGGATCGATGGGAATGAATTTAGTCTGGTGGACGCACCAGGGACATACACACTAGAAGCGACTGACGAAGCAGAAGAAGTGACTGTCGAAATGCTTTCTGAGGATCCTGATGGGGTCGTCTGTGTTCTAGATGCACAGAATTTAGAGAGCAGCATTTATCTTCTTCTTCAGGTATTAGAGAGGGATTTACCTACAATAGGTGTCATAAATAAAGCAGATCTCGTTGACGAGGAGTTGAAAATAGATCGGTTGTCACAGATTTTAGATATACCTATTATAGAAACGGTGGCTGTAAAGGGGATGGGGATAGATGATTTAGAGAGCGGGATCACCGGGATATTAGAGGGACAAATAACTTCTTCGAAGAAATCTGTAAAAGCTACTTGGGATGATGCAGAAAAGATCAATAACGATGTCAAGACAGAGGAGGAGAAAAAGGAGAAAAGTAAAAGAGAGCGATGGGGAGACAAGTTGACACAACCCTTTCCTGGGTTGCCTTTAGCATTTCTTATTTTAGGAGTGACTTTTGGATTAGTCATAGGATTAGGGATGTTTCTACGAAATTATTTCTTTTTGCCTTTATTTGATACATTAGTTTTTCCACCGATCACTGCTTTAGTTGAATCATATGTGCCTTATGAGATTGTACAAGATATTCTAGTGGGAGAATATGGATTTTTGATAAAGTCTATCGAATGGCCCATAGGTCTGGTTTTCCCATATATCATCTCGTTTTACCTGGCTCTAAGTATGCTAGAAGATAGTGGATATATGCCGAGATTGGCAGTTCTTTTGGACGGAGTATTCAAAAAGATGGGGCTTTCGGGATCACATCTCATCCCATTTATACTAGGTTACGGTTGTGCTATACCATCTATAATGTCTACTAGGACCATGAGAGACAGAAAGAAAAGGATTATAGTTTCCACTGCTGTATGTCTTGCTATACCTTGTGTGGCACAATCTGGAGCCTTTATAGCTCTCTTGGCGGAACATTCAATATTACTCGTGATCGCCGTTTTTCTTTTTTCTTTGATCGCTGCGTTCACATTCGGACTCCTCATGGGGGAGGTTCTAGATACCAAAAGAAATCCGACGATACAGGAAGTCCCGGATCTTTTAGTTCCAGATTTAAAGATGTTAGGAAAAAAAGTATGGATTAGGTTGAAACACTTTTTACACAAAGGAGCTGCCCCGATGGTTGTCATCATAGGTATAGCTTCTATTCTATATGAAACTGGGATTCTCCTGTACGTAGGGGCAGCATTAGAACCTATAGTTTCTGGTTGGTTGGGATTACCTCAGGAAGCTGCTAGCCCGTTAATCCTCGGCGTATTTAGAAGGGAACTAGCGGTTTTGCCTTTACTTGAAATGGAACTGACTACATTACAGCTATTTGTAGCATCAGTTGTTGCATTGTTCTACGTCCCTTGTATTGCGGTCCTAGGAGTTTTAGCTAATGAATTTGGCTTCAAATCATCTTTAGGAGTTTTACTTTTCACATCTTTGTTTTCCTTCTTGATAGGAGGGATAATCTACCAAGTAGGGTCTCTACTGTTATGATTGATATGGTCTAGTTAAGATCATATCCATAAAGTTTAATAGAGCATACTTTTCTACTACATCGGGCCGATATCGTGAGCGAGGAAGAAATCGAATTGGAGGAATTTATAGAAAAATTGAATTACGATCTAGAGTGGGAATACGCCGCCGCTATACAGTACATCCAGCATCAGTCTGTACTTTCTGGCGCAGCTTTTGATAACATAGGTGACGAGTTGGCACTGCACGCCGAAGAAGAGCTTCAGCATGCCATACAGTTGGCCGATCAGATAGATTATCTAGGAGGGACTCCGAGTGTTGATGTTCAAGAAATCAAGATAAGTGAAGATGCGGAAAAGATGCTTGAACAAGATCTAGCAGGAGAAAGAGATGCCATAGAACGTTACAAGAAAAGGATCAGGCAGGCCGAAGCTTTGGATGAGTACGCTACAGCAGAGATATTGAAACAGATACTGATTACAGAACAGGAGCACGAGATGGATCTGATGGATGCATTGGACCTCTAAAAACCCTTTTTCTTTTTCTTATTCATTTAAGGGGATAACTGTCGCCCTCTATCTTGATTGTTTATCCCTCTCTTAAGGCTTCTTCCTGTGTCGGGTTCTCCTTGTCTACAAGTTTCAAGGCCTCTACCTCTTCGACTTTTAATCTCTTATCTCCTAGCTACTTAAGAAAACTAAAACCTAGATAAATAAAGGAAAGTTACAAATAACAGAAGTGCAAAAAAGTAGGTGAGGCCCCGGAGAAAACAGAATAAACAACCTAGTTTTTTCTGCTTTTCACCTCGCCCGGGGCCTCATCTTATAATGATGTTACGAGACAAGCGTGCACAATCAGTTTAAATTGATAAGGATTCTGATTCTCAACCTGTCTTTCCAGCTTTAAAAGTTCTCAGTAATGTTGTCAATGTATCCATCTTATAAATAAGAGTGATTTCCACTTCCACAAAAGTTTTAATAACCAATCTTTTCCTGTACCCTAAACTGTAAATTGCGGAGGAATCGAATGGATTCCTCCTTTCACTCGAGCAGAGCTCTCGTGATCCGAGAGGAATCGAATGGATTCCTCCTTTCACTCGAGCAGAGCTCTCGTGATGCCACCGTACGAGCCAAAAACTTTATGTTTTTGGCGAGTAGGTGGAATTTTCGCAGAAAATTGCCACCGTAGCTTAGCTGGCCAAAGCGATGGTTTCGTAAACCATAGAGCGCGGGTTCAAATCCCGCCGGTGGCTTACCAAAAACTCTTATCATCCTTCTTAAATTATCCAGCGAGTTGATCGAGATGAACTTTGAAGAGGGGCTTGACCGCGTAGG
>PWHR01000023.1 GCA_003554965.1 Thermoplasmata archaeon
TGGTGAAAAATGGTGGGAAGGATGTGAGCGAGAACAACGCTTTGAAGATAACTAACGAAGGGGTGAATTTGGACTATCAATCTGACAATCTTCATAAGTTCTATGTAAATTTACCAACGACTTGGCAAAGAGGAGGATATTGGTGTCCGATAGAAATCAATCCAAATCAAGAGAAGTTTTATCATCGTTTGCTCGATGAGGAGATAGAGTTGGGTGAAGTCCAAGTTGTTAAGAAGGATAATGAATTTTATGTTCACATTGTTGTGAAATACGAGGTTGAGGTACGGAATCCAAGTGAGTGTACCACTCAAGTAGGACTCGACATAGGCGACAACACGCTTGTAGCGGGATGTTCCCTGAACGGCGGTGTTGAACCGAGATGTGGAGAAGTCTGGAGTGGTAACGAGTGTAAGCAACTCCGCAAGGAGTGGCATACGGTGAAAAAAAGACTGCAATCGAGAGGTAGTGAGAAGGTGCTTGACGATGTAGGCGACAACATCTGGAACAGGATAGATGACATCATACACAAGACCACCCGTGAAGTGGTCGAGTATGTTAAACAGTTCGATGAACCAGTTATCGTGCTGGAAGATTTGAAGTATATACGGGAGAATATGGATTACGGAGAGTATATGAACGAAAGGCTACATTCGTGGGCATTCAGAAAGATACAGGAACAGATAGAGTATAAAGTCTCTGATGAAGGCATACCTGTAGTATATGTGAATCCAGAGAATACTTCAAAGGAGGGTCATCACTGTGGACAGAAAGGTGTCCGTAAAGGCAACCTGTTCCGATGCACGAACGATGACTGTCCTATCACTGAATATCACGCAGACCTGTCAGCCTCAATCTCTATAGCAAAGCGTGGTCGAGAGAGCCTTCTTAAGAAAACGGAAGGCGATGACTTGACCTCGCACGGGGCACGCTTGACCGTGCCACAAGACGGCACTTCGGAGGTCACCCATACCGATGAGGAGGTGTCGTATGCGTCTTGAAACCAACAGGATTCCTCCGTCTCTAGCAGGAATTTTACCAAAATTCCTGCGATCCTCGGAAAATCAAATTTTCCGAAAGGATCACGAGGGATACTTCCCGAGTGAAAGAAGGAATTACATTCCTTCGTCTTTAGGCGGAGGAGGAGGTCAACGGGATATGGTAAATGTAAAATAACACTCCCTCCAAATGGTGGGATGATGAGATTTTACGTCGAATCCTACGGATGTACCATGAATCAGGGAGAAACGCAGATGATCGCTGGATCCTTTGAAGAGGAGGGACATGAGATCGTGGATTCTTTGGAAGAGGCGGACAAAGCCCTGATAGGTACCTGTGTCGTCATCGACAAAACGGAGCAGCGTATGATAAGAAGGATAGAAGAGCTTCAGGAAGAGGTTTCGGAAGTGATCGTTTCCGGCTGCTTACCTTCGGTTGAGGGGCCTAGTGCCTTTGATAGTCCTTCGGAAAAAGAAGACCTGAGATTCATCCGACCTGATGAAGTAGAATTCACCTCTCGATCCGGAATAGATTCCAACTTCATCGGAACCGTACCGATAGCTTCCGGTTGTTTCGGTGATTGCTCCTACTGCATAACCAAGCTGGCTAGAGGGCACCTAGTGAGCCGATGCCCTGATGAGATCAAGAGACGTTTTGAAGAATTGGTCGAGTCGGGCAAAAGAGAGATAAGGATCACCTGCCAGGATGCGGCTCTTTACGGCAGAGATATCTCCACGGACCTTTTAGACCTTTTAGATAGGCTTTTAGATGCCGAGGGGGACTACAGGATAAGAGTGGGTATGATGAACGTTGATTCTCTCCGAGATATTACCGAGGGATTCATCGAGATGATGAAGTACGAGAGGATCTATTCATTTTTACACTTACCGCTCCAATCTGGATCCGACCGAATACTGCAAAAGATGAGGAGGAAGTACACAGTAGAGGAATGGAAAAAGATGACTGCACGATTCAGAGACGAATTCCCGGAGCTCACACTCTCGACAGATGTGATCGCCGGTTTTCCTGGAGAGAATGAAGAGGATTTTCAGATGACCAAAGAAGCGCTGAAAGAAGCGAAGCCAGATATAGTCAACGTGACTAGATTCAGCCCGCGTCGCGGCACTGAAGCGGCGAAGATGCCGGACCAGATCCATTCTAAGGAGAAGAAGAGAAGGTCAAAGGAACTGACCGATCTTAGATTCCGGATCAGCAGACAGTTGAACGAAAGATATGTTGGTAAAGAGTCTTCAGCTCTAGTCCTGGAAAAGGGAAAGAACGATACTTTGAAGGCAAGGATGGACAATTACAAGGTCGTAGTTTTGAAAAAGCAAGATGAGGATCTAATAGGCGAACGTGTTGATGTGAAGATCCGAGGTGCAGAAGATATTTACCTCTGGGGCGAAAGTATCAGTAAATAAAGATCATAAATAAGAATTTTCTTTTCCTTTTATGAGGCGGTAAACAGATCTGTTTATCGGGACTTCCAGTCCCTTTTCCTCGGCCTTTTCGATCACCGCACCGGTGATATGATCGATCTCCGTCTTTCTTTTGTTCATGACATCCTGAAGCATGCTGGATTTGTTCTCAGCTGTATTTTCTGCCACGGCTAAAGTCTCTCGGAACAGATCATCAGAGGGAAGATCAGTATACTCCTCGGCCACTTTTACGGCTTCCTCGACAGCATCCCGCATCAATCCTGTCAAACTGTCATCTTCCACCAAGAAACCGTTCCTGACTTGTAATAAGGCGGTGATCGGATTTATGCCGACGTTTATTATCACCTTTTTCCATATGTGCCCCAAAATATTTTCGCTCTTTTTAACTGAAATGCCGACTTCTTTGAAGATCTTTTCCACTTCATTCATCATCTTAGAGTCGGTTTCCCCTTCAGGATAGGGACCTATGACGGTCTCTCCTTTTCCAGCGTGTTTTACTTTACCTGTTTGTAGAAAAGTGACTCCGTGACTGGTTATACCACCTATCGTCCTTTCTTCATCGAAATTTTCTGCGATAGTCTCTTCATTATCGAGTCCATTCTGGAGAGATAGTATAAAAGTCTCTGATGTTATTTTGTTGGAAATACTTTTGACAGCTTCTTCAGTATCGAAGGCTTTAGTAGCAATAACCACAAGCTCTACCTGGGATAGATCGCTCGGGTCGGTGGTATATTTGACCTGCGAGGTCAACTCAGTCTTCCCGTTGATCTCGATTTCATCTATATCTACCTCATGCCGACCAAACATCACCACTTCGTTCTTTTTTCCGAGCATCCCTCCGAGAAAAGTTCCCATTGCTCCTGGTCCGACGATGCCGATCTTCATGCATGATCCCCTAGCCTATTCAGGGTTCGATCACCTTGTCGACCTCGCTGCTCAGAAGATCGACCTGGTTCTCCTCCAGTGTTGTGGGATTCACCGGTATCATAAGGATGGATCGGTTGATGGCGACCTGATCTTTTAAGGATTGTATGAGGTGCAATACCGTCCTGAAGTCGTTGTTGGTTATGAGGTACTCGACACCGTTCAAAAGTATGACGCCTTTTTTTCTGGTCAAGAAATTCTCTATCGTCAAACTGAACTTTTCAAGACTCTTTGGTCTTACAACGTCTTCTCTATCGACGTTGGAAAGCCAGATTATCTCGATCCCTTCTAGACCGTACTTCTCTCTCACTTTATCAGGATAATCTCTCGTCACGCAGAGTCCTTCATTTCCGGTTTCTAGTATCTTTTTGAACAGTTCAAACGAGTCGGATTCATCGGCCTTGCTCTCGTCTATGAGGTAAGTAGAGCTTTTCGACAGACCTTCAGGTAAATCCTCTCCTTCTTCAGTCTTGATCTCTTCTTCTCCCTCGACCTTTTGAGTTTTTCCTGTTTTAGATGCGTATTCTTCTCCTTTTTCACGATCATCTCCCTCTACTACCATTTTTTCTTTCTCTTTAGGAGCTGTCTCGACTTCAAAGACTTCCTCCTGTATATCCTCCATGCTCCCAACGCTTTCTTCTTCAAGAGATTTTTTCACACCTCTAGCTACGCTTCTTTTCATACCCTTAACTTCAAATATCTCAGCAGCTGGAGCCTCCGCAAGATCTTCTATCGAGGTGTAGCCGTGCTCATAAAGATTCTCGGCCAACTTTTCTCCTATACCAGTAAAAGTCTGATAGTACTCCAGAAGTTTGTTCTTGTAAAGTGGGATTATACCGATCTCAACTTCTTCACCTTCTACGTGCCATTCATAAACGTACTCTATATCTTCCATCTCTTCTTCGTTGATATCTATACTTCTAGCTTTAGCCCCATCTTTTATCCGATCTTCGTGATTCCTTAAAGATTTGGCCATCTCTTCTGAACACTCGATGAAAGCTTTGATTTCATCTTCTTCTTCTAGATCGAAATCTTTCCTCATGCTTTTCAATCTCAACATGGTCTCTTGGGCCTTTACTTCATCTTCTATCTCTTCGTAGACGTTCATATCGACGAAGATATCTTGTTTTTCCCGATTGATCTCTTCATAGCCCTCTGGAAGATCGGTTTTGAACGATACCATCTCAGGTCTTATCTCGATTATCTGTCCCTGTATACCTATAGTGAAGTCCCCGTTTTCAACACCATTTTTTACTTCTTTAGGCTCTCGTTGTTCAAGCATGGTTGCTATCCTACTTTTCCACTGCTGGTAGGTTTTACCTATAGCTTCCTCGTTCGTGTGTATCTCTAGGATCTTTTCATCCCATTCCTCTCCGGGTTCCACTATGTCGATATTTTTCACTTTAGCTTTTTCTTTGATCATCTCATCAAATCTTTCTACTATCCCTAGGGATCTTACATCTTTAGCCTTATAGACTAAGTTTTTCAGAAGGTGTCTCTCAGACATGTCGTGTCTTCGTTTCAGAGATTTGATCTCGCTAACAATCCCCTTGACTTCTTCCATGTCCTCTTCCAACTCTTCATTCTGCAAGAGGTTGTTAGGATCAGGCCATTCAAACATAAAAACAGAGTCGTATCTACCGTCAAACTCGTTGTAAACGTCCTCAGCGATGAAAGGCGCAACAGGGAGTATCATCTTAGACGCAGCTGTTAGGGCCTCATAGATCACTTTCAGTATAGAAGAGGTCACATCTTCATCATCGGAATCCTCTAGCCTTTTTTCTGCGCGACCGATGTACCATTGTGCCATGTCTTCCATCACCAATTCCTGGATCAGTTCTATGGCTATGTCATACCTACCTTTCTTATAAGCTTCTTTTATATCCGTTTTGGCAGACTCCACCCTTGATAGTATCCATTCATCTTCTATGTTCATATTCTTTCTGACGAATTCTAGAGTGGTTTCACTGGGTTCTGCTACTGTATCTCTCAACTGATTTTTAAGGAAATTTTTTAGGTTCCAGATCACTCTTATCAAAGGATGAGGATATTGCAACTCGTTTCCTTGGATCTTTCTGCTCTCCCATAAGGGGGCTCCGGAGAACATATACAATCGTAGAGAGTCGTAGCCCTCTTTTTCTGTCAAACCTCGGACATCTTTGTAATCGATATCGCTAAGTATTGGCCCCTGGACAAGAATTTTTTCGAGTGAATCCTCTTCGAAGAGGGCGGAAGAAAGAGTCATCGCGGCGGTCAGAAGATCGTTTCTTTCTGACTTCTTGGTGATGAATATCTGACCAGGCCACCATGATTGGTACTCGATCTCATCGTGAGGATAACCGAGCTGAGACCAGATAGATGCTGATTGGATGAAAAGCGGATTCAGTATCTTACCTTCCCACAACATCTCTTTATTACACACTTCACACTTGATCTTAACTTTGGATATCTTATCCGGTTTAGCAGATATATCTTCGTCAAGATCGGCGGCTTCTGTCAATCCACTTTTGTCTGAAGGAACGTAATGGTTACCACATTTACATCTCCAAAGGGGGAAAGATATACCCCATCTTTTTTCCCTAGTGACGACCCAATCTTTGACCTCTAGATTTTCATCCTCTGAGATGAGCTCTATATTATCCATATGGTTTTCTATTTTCTGATCTTTTCCATCGACTTTGAAGAACCATTCCCTATGCGGCAATTTGATCACCATGTTCAAACAGGCACCGCAGAACTCGACTTCTTTATTCTCCATCTTTCTTGAGAAGATGAGATCTTTTGACATCAGATCATCAAGAATTATCTGATCTATCTTTGAAACGGATAGGCCGGAATATTTATTTTTATTTAATCCAGAGCCGTAATAACCGTTTTTTGCCACTGGATCGAAAATAGGTAGATCTCTTTCCTTGGCGAGCTTCCAATGTTCTTCATCATGTGGTGGGGTCAAAAATATCAGTCCGGTTCCGCCGTGATCTATTTTATCCGAGCTGATTATCCTATGCCCTTTTTGTTCTTCATGAGCTGGAACTTTATCCAGTAAAGGATATCTAAATGAAAGGCCCTCCAACTTCTCACCGTCGACTCTATTTATCACACTGTAATCTCCCGCATCTTTCTTTCCCATTATATCTTCGATCTTATCATCCCGGAGAAGTAACTGTTCTGTTTCCCCCTCTCCATTCAAATGCTTCACGACAGCGTAGGTCTGTTCGGTATCTACGGATATGGTGGTTGCAGCAGGGAGTTTCCATGGATCTTCTAATTCTAAAAGAAAATACCTATTTTTACCACCGGCGGTAGGGACCTTTATCAGGGCTTTCTCTTTTCTCATCTCTTTCTGAGATATCTCTGTGTCGACGACAGCCGACTTACATTTTGGACACCAGGTCACGGGTTTTTCTTCCTTGGTGAGATGGCCCTTTTCGATCAACTCTTTAACGGTCCACCAGATCGAGTCGATGAAGGAATCGCTATTTGTCTCGTATTCATTCTCCTTATCGAGCCAGAGGCCCAATTTTTCCAGCTCTTCGGTCATCAAGTCCTTGAACTTATCCGATCTATCCTCGATCTTTTCAACGATATCATCCCAATTATCGTCGTAAATACTCCCTAATCCCTTATCTAGGTCATCGAATTCTTCAAGAACAGAGCGTTCCACCCTCAGATTGTACGGATCGAAGCCTAGACCGTGTCTAACGTTGAAAGTTCTCATGCTCATGAAGCGGTTCCAAGTATCGTACAAAAACATATTGTATATATCATCCCAGTTGAAGTCGTCTTTTGTCAATAGTGGAGGATGGACAGAATAATAATTCTTACCGCCTTTTCTCGAATCCTTCACTTTCTCATCGGCATCGATTGATGAGAGCCTTTCTTGTACTTTCTTTTCTATCTCATGAGGTTTGATACTCGGAATAGTGTCCATCTTATCTAACACCCAATTGTACTCCTGTATTAAATTAATTTCCTTTTTTTCTTAGATTTTGAGTTTTTAATCAACCTTTTTAATCTATTCATAAAATTCATATATGCTTACAAGCTATATCGTGGTAGAAAAAATCTGGTGAGTCTATTGGAAAAGGATCATTTAGAATGCCCGGCATGTGGCAGTGAAAACCCGAAAGATATGGAGCGTTGTGAGATATGTGGTAGCCTGTTAAATATAACAACGGAAGAGAAAAAGGTTTTAGATACCCTGAAGAGTATCCCTGACGTTGGAAGGAAAAGAGCTGAGAAGATAATCGAGGGAGGCTTATCCGAGGTGAGTGACCTTGAAAAGAATGGAAAGGATGATTTTGCTTCAATAACTGGTATAGGATCAGCGACCGCAGAAAAGATCGTGGAATTTATAGATGAAAGAAAAGATGACGATGGAAGATTGAAGCTCTGTGATGATTGTGGATCTTTGATAGGGCAGAGTACGGAAATATGTCCTGAATGTGGATATGAATTTGTTGCGGAAAAGAAGGTCGTGGGAAGCGAAGAAGGGTCAGAAGAGGGGGTAGAAGACGAATCCTCTAGTGCCGATGCTTGTACAGTGTGCGGCACATCTTTGGATGCTGAACAAGAGATATGCCCAGTGTGCGGAAACTCCCTCACGGCTGATGAAAAGAAGATAGAAGAAGATATGGAAGCTGAGGCTCCAGAGTATGAGGAAGAGGAAACCAGGGGCTGTGAAGTATGTGGTACTCCGCTGGATGAAGGTACAACTGTCTGTCCGGTTTGTCAAGCTGAACAGAGCAGCTCAGGATCGATATATGGTACGGAAGAAGAGTTAGCGGAGACAGAAGTAAAGGGAGTTGAAGAAGAGTTAGAAGTTGAGGATGAAGAAGTTGAAGATGAGTTAGTGGGAACTGAAGTAGAGGGAGTTGAAGAAGAGCTAGAAGGTGAAGAAGAATTAGAGGAGACAGAAGAAGAGGAAGGCGAAGAAGACTCAGAGGAGGAAACAGCATGGGAAATATACGAGGCTTATCCTGGAGAGATGGAAGAGGATATAGATCATATCAAAAGCGTATTGGATAGTGTAGACAAAGATCCGATAGATACTGGACATATCGAAGAAGGATTGGACCAGGTTTTAACTCTCAGGGAGAATGGGGAACACGAGGAAGCTATGGACCTGATACTCGATCTCATTTTAGAGTTAGATGATATAATAGAACTTCACGAATGCCTTTCTGATATAGAAGATTTAAGGAGTACGGTTTCGCGTACTGAGGGGAGCCTCCAATTGATTAAAAGACTGGAGGATATAAGATATAAATGCCGGGAAGGAGATTATACCTCCGCACTAGATATTGCAGAGAGTCTTGAACAGATGGATGTGGGAGAAAGGGAAGAAGACCCCGACGAGGTCTTCAAGAACAGGTTGAAAAGAGTGAGGATAAACCTGCGAACCGCGAGGAGCACAAATTTTGAACTGGTATATATCAAAGATAAAGTCAAAACAGCTCTTCAGACTCAGAAGTCTGGCGATATCGAAGAAGGCTTGATAATTTTGAATAGAGGATTGACCAGGCTTCAGAAGATACTGGTTCTTTCATCAATGTTTGAAGCCGCGAAAGTAGAGATCAGGAGGATTAGAAAACTAGGTGAAGATACCACCGATTTTAGCCTACAGTTAAAAGAGATAAAAGATACCGCAGATGAAGGTAAATTGTTGAAGGCGATAAAGGAGATCAATGGTTTTTTAGAGACTCTCCACACTGAAAGGCGAGAATTAGAAGAGAGCTCGCCGAACTGATCTCTTCTTCAAACAGAATGAATACTTTTCATAAATATATTCTCGGCTCCTTCTTTCAATGCTTCTGAATACGTGGGATGCGGATGGATTATATCGGCGAATTCCTGAGCACTCATGCCTCTTTCCAAAGCCACCGTGCCTTCCATTATCAGGTCGGTAGCTCCTGGACAGGCGAGGTGTATGCCGATCAATCTATCTTCAGAGTCGGCCACCAGTTTGGCTAAACCCATCCTTTCTCCGGTAGACGAACCTCTTCCGGTGCTGGAGATCGAGAATTTGCCGACGCTGATATCATCGTGGTTTTCCCTAGCCTCTCCTTCCGTCAGACCTACGCTTGCCATCTCCGGATGGGTGTAGATGCCGGCCGGGATGTGATAATCTGAAAAGTCTTTAGATTTTTCTCCTACCATATCTTTGACTGCGATCTCAGCTTGTTTGTAAGCAGAGTGAGCCAACATCGATCTACCGGTTACATCGCCTATCGCATATATGCCATCGACCTCAGTTCTCATCTTTTCATCGACTTCGATCTCTCCTTTATCACCGATGATGTCAGTTTCAAGATCTAAAGGAGGAGGTGTCGGTCTCCTGCCCACGGATGTTAAAATTTTATCTACCAATAACTCATCATCTGTCTTTCCTTCGATATCTACGATCAATTGTTCGTCTTTTTCGATCCCCACAACTTTGGAACCGGTCATCACATCCACCCCTTTACGTTTCATCATCCTCTCTGCAACACTACTTAGATCTTTATCCATCTCTGGGATAAGCCTCTCCATTATCTCGACAACTTTTACTTCAGCTCCAAGCGAAGAATACACATAGGCCATCTCCAATCCGATGTAGCCTCCGCCGATTATAGCCATAGTCTCTGGGACCTCATCTAGAGAGAGTGCTCCCCTACTTGATATGATATTTTCTCCGTCAAAGTCTATCTCGGGTAAACCGCTGGCCTCCGAACCGGTTGCGATCATGATATTTTTTGAACTCAAATCCATCTTTTTTCCGCTGGGCCTTTTCACCCTGACTTCCCCTCGATCTTTCACTGCGCCAATCCCCTTCACAATATCGATGTCATACTCATCGAATAGGGAATTGATAGCTTTCCGAGAGATCTTTACGGCTCTATCTTTTTTTCCCATGACCCTTCTGAAATCGATATCGTTTATAGTCGCGTCGATCCCGTCTCTTTTGGCCCCTTTGATATCTTCGATCTTTTCAGCCACCGAAAGTAATGCCTTTGACGGGATGCACCCATGATTTGTGCAGACGCCCCCTATCTCTCCTTCTTCGACCACCTGGACGTCCAGACCTTTTTTAGCCGCGAAGACAGCTGCAACATAGCCGCCGGGTCCGCTACCGATCACGGTTAGATCCTTCATTTTATCGTTCGATTCTATGTAGTATAAAGGTATTTATATGATTGGGTTTTGAGACATAATAAAAATCTATTCTATCCATAAATATTAATAAGAGCAAGTTAATTAGGAATCAGATAAGACGTCATATGAGGAGATTAATCATGGAATCATTAGTAGATGAAGCTCTTTCCGAAGAAGAAGTAAATACCGGACAAGGTGATCTCAAGGATGCGGGAACAGATGAGGAGCTAAGAGAAGTTTTAGAGGACCTCCGGACAAGCATATACATCGTAGGATTGGGCGGCGCAGGCTGTAACACGATAGACAGGGTGTCCGAAGAAGGCATCCACGGGGCGCAATTGATCGCCGGCAATACAGATGCTCAGGATCTTTTGACGATCAGAGCTAACAGAAAGGTCTTGATGGGGAGAAATCTCACCAAGGGATTAGGAGCAGGTGCGAAACCACAGGTAGGAGAAAAAGCCGCGAAAGAAGCTCAGGAGAAGTACGAGGAGATCCTTGAGGATGCAGACATAGTTTTCTTGACCTGCGGTCTCGGCGGTGGGACAGGAACAGGCTCCGTTGAAACCGTGGCGAGAGTGGCAAAAGATGCCGGCGCCCTGACCATAGCTGTACTCACTCAACCATTCAGCGCTGAAGGCGAGTCCAGGATGAAGAACGCCCAATGGGGTATCAAAAGGGTACGAAATGTGGCCGATACTGTCATCTTGATACCGAACGATAAGTTACTGGAACTCGTTCCCCGATTGCCTCTGAACAAGGCATTCAAAGTGGCTGACGAGGTCTTGATGAGAGCTATAAAAGGCATGACCGAGATAATAACAAAACCAGGTCTAGTCAACCTTGATTACAACGACCTCTGCACTATCATGCAGGGTGCTGGACAGGCCATGATAGGAATGGGAGAATCAGATGCTGGTGGAGACAAGCGTGCTATCGAGGCCATCGAAGGTGCGATCAATTCACCACTTCTAGATGTCGACATATCCGGAGCTTCCGGAGTTCTTATCAACGTAACCGGGTCCGAAGATATGAGCGTGCATGAAGCTGAGATGGTGGCGGAAGAAGTGGAAAACAAAGCTGGAAAGAAAGCCAATATCATCTGGGGCTGCAGCGTTGATCCGACTTTGGAAGATAAACTGAAGGTGATGATAGTCGCAACCGGAGTGAAATCGAAGCAGATAATTAGTGCTCACGATAGTGTAAAGGAAGAGGGCATAAAAGAGGTCAGCTGACCGGTAAAGAAAAAACCTTTCCTTCTAGTTTTTTCTACTATGGATTGAATTTTAGTCGAGTTGCAGGGTTCAACACTCTCTTGAGCCTATGAGTTCATATATCAATCTTGCCGCGAGATTGGATGTTATGTCGCCGCTGTCGAATTTTGGGCAGACCTCCACGATATCCATTCCTACGAGACGATCGGAGACCTCTGAGATCAGACTTTTCACGTGTGAAGAGCCCAATCCGAAAGGTTCAGGATTTCCCACGCCGGGAGCGTAAGACGGATCGAATACATCCATATCGATGGAAAGATAAAGAGGATACTGAATATCTTTCAACTGATCAAACGACGAACTTCCTTTTTTGTAGGATATATCGTCACGGTCGAAGTATACAGGTGTATCTTCAGATCCGTAATCCTTTGCTTTGGACCTGACTCCGTAAACGTAGGTGTTAGCAGGGTCGATTATTTCCGATACTCTTCTAGACACGGTGGCATGGCTGTGCTTTTTCCCTTCGTATCTATCTCTAAAATCCAGATGTGCATCGAGGATGAGAACGCTGAGATCATCGTGTCTTTCTTTTAATTCCGAGACCACTACAGGTGTGATCGAATGTTCTCCTCCGAGCATTATTGGAAACCTATCGTTGGAGAGTATTTCTCTAGTTGTTCTTCCCAGTTCCCTTTTCATCTCTTTATATTCGTTCGATATCTGTAGGTCTCCTCGATCTTTTAAAGGTATCTCGGTCAAAGATGTATCGTATTCCCCAATATAAGGTTCAAAGCAATAAGACGCTTTTCTGATCTGATCAGGAGCTTTTCTACTCCCGGGTCGAAAAGAAGAGGTCCTATCGTAGGGCACGCCTAAAATAGAGTAGCCTGGTCCATCCATCTTCGAAGAAGAGCTTGCAAACTCTATTTCAGTATTCATATATAAAAAGATCAAGTCCGGGTTATCTTCTTCCTACCCATCGTCTCAAGATACCTGATCTCTTGCCCCTGTTCGAGTTCTTCGTAGGTCTCTTCATCTACTTCCAATTGGAAGGTTTCGTAGGAGTCCATGTCCATGATGTTCACTTCGCCGTCTGCCATGTTCACGATCTGACCTTTTTTTCTATCGATGATAGGTGTCCTCACTTTAGCACTGACCGGATTCAACATATCGTGCTTTTTATTATCGAAGATGCCCACCGCTTCTACACGAGCTTTGGCTTCTCCATGCTTACCGGGTTTAGAAGTGTCTATGTTTCTGATCTTGCAGGGTTCATCGTCGATGATGACGTAATGGTTTTCTTGTAGGTTTCGTACTTCTTCTTGTTCCCAATCCATACTATCAAGAGTCAATAGACGCTTCCACATTAAAAACGTTACGTTCAAAAAAAGTTGTTCCGTTCAAAAAAAGTTAATAGATGGAGAAGGGTTTTTGTTCAAGCGTGTCCCGTTTTCTCTGCCAGCTGTTCTAACCGCTCAACGGACTCTCTTATGACTGATAGGCCGCGCTGCCAGAAATCAGGATCCGTTATGTCGACTCCGATCTTTGCCAAGAGATCTTTTGGATCTTCCGACCCTCCGGCCTTCAGCAGATCGATATATTGGGGTACGAATTCCTCACCTTTTTCTTTGTACATATCGTAAAGAGCGAGGACTAACAATTCTCCGAACGCGTACGCATAACAGTAGAACGGATAATGGACAAAATGCAGCACGTAACTCCACCACCATCCGTATTCTTCTCTGAGTTCCACCGAGTCGTGGAATTCCATCTCGTTGGCCTTCAACCATATCTCGTTTATCTCATCGCTCTTCAATTCACCTTTTTCTTTTCTAGCTCTGTGCAATTCTTGTTCAAACCGGGTCATTATCACCTGTCTGAAGACGGTCGCAAAGTCTTTCTGCAGTTTATCACCGATGAGACGGAGTTCTGTTTCTGGATCTTCCACTTCATCAAGAAGCTTTTCGAAAAGAAGGGTTTCGCCGAAAACACTCGCCATCTCAGCGGTCGTCAAAGGCGTGCTCTGCTGGAGTGCTCCTTGGTCCCTAGCCATATATTGGTGAACGCCGTGGCCGAGTTCGTGTGCTAAGGTCATGGTATCTCTCGGCTTATCTGTAAAATTCAAAAGTATGTATGGGTGCACGGAAGGAACGGTACTGGCGCTGAAAGCACCACCTCTTTTGCCTTCTTTCAGCTCTGCGTCGATCCAATCGTTCTGAAAAAATTTTTCAGCCACGTCTTTCATCTCACTAGAGAATTCATCATAAGCCTCCAAGACTTTCCCTTTGCTCTCCTCGAAATCGGTCTCCATTACTTCGCCAGGCAGAGGACTGTACCTGTCGTAGTCGAACAATTCATCGTGATCTAGGATCTCTTTTTTCACCTCGTAGAACCTAGCGACCAGATCGGTGTTCTCTTCCACCGCCTCCATCAGCGCATCCACCGTTTCCTTATCGACCCTGTTATCTAGATTTCTCGGAGTCATCGGGTCCGGGTAATCTCTGAAGTTGCAGATGGTGGTATGATTTTGTACTATATTGTTGAAGATGAAATTCAGCAGCTGGTTTTCATCCTTTAGAGCTTCGGTTATAGCATCTGCCGCCGCCTTCCTTTTGCCCCTGTCTTTTTCATATAATACAGAGAGTGCCTGATCTAATACCATCTCGTGAGTTTCCCCATCATATTCGAATTCAACGGTAATATTTCCAGTGGTCTGATCGAACAACCTTTTGAAAGCCTCTTTCCCCGTGTTCTGGAGAGATTCTATTATCTGCTCTTCGTTCTCTGAGAGCATATACGGCGTGTATCTCCGCCAGTGTTTCAGATAACTCTTGTAGTGATCTAGTTCATCAGCCTTTAGATAATCTTCAGCTTCTTCATCGGATAAGCTCTGCCATTCCAGTTCAAGGAATATAAGATCGTTCTTTACTTCGGTCTGTATCTCTTTTGCCTTCTGGAGAAGGGCACCTCTTCCGGGGTCCTGTGTATCTACAGAATGGTAAAGCATCGCATAAGAACTTATCTTTCCCACCTGTTCCATGATTTCCTCGTATTCCTCTATCATCTCTCTGAACTCTGTTGTTTCAAGCTCTCCAGTTTCTATATTTCCTCTATGATCATTTCTGAATTTTTCGGCCCTCTCTACGACTTCTTCCATATCTTTTTTCAAATTGGGATCTTCAGGGCCATCGTACAGGTCTGAAAGGTCCCACTCGATCCCTTCTGCACTAGTGGATTGTTTTGGGGGCATCTTTTTCACGTCAAGAGGATAAGAAATCCTAGCATTAAAATCTTTCTTTGCTTCCGGAGAGAAAAAGATGGGCCGAGGCGGATTTGAACCGCCGATCTTCGCCTTTCGTACCGCCTTGAAGCGGTTGTAAGGGCGACGTCATGACCCCTAGACCACCGGCCCATAAAGGAGCGTATGCGAGCGAGTGAGTCGGTGGTGAGTTGAAAGCTTTGCTTCCGACGGACCACCGGCCCATGAAGTTGCGCTGTTTTTTTGAAGGCTTAAAACCTTCAAAACGATCTAGAACAACACGGTTTTTTATTTAACCCTTTTGCTGTTTTATAACTCTTTCCAAAGATAGAAAGATAGGTTTACAAAAAGGTCTTTATACCACTCTTTAATAGGTTAGCGGTGCTTTTAAAAATGATCGAAGTACGCTTTCATGGAAGAGGTGGACAGGGCTCTGTTGTAGCTTCGGAGCTTCTAGCCCGGGCCGCCTTTGAAGAGGGAAAAGACGTACAGGCTTTTCCGATGTTCGGTGTGGAGAGAAGAGGTGCACCAGTGACAGCTTTCACTAGGATAGACGAGAAAACGGTCCGGGATCACTCCAAGATACACGAGCCCGATATAGTGATCATCTTGGATACGGCTCTTTTGGACGCTGTTGATGTGACAGAGGGCTTGAAAGAGGACGGCGACGTTATAATAAATACAGGAAAGGATCCCAGCGAGATGAAGATCGATATCGAAAAGGATGCCGATGTATATACTGTGGACGCTAGTGATATCGCGATAGAGCATGGTTTGGGTTCGGAGATGGCCCCGATCGTGAACACAGCTATATTAGGAGCTGTCTGTAAAGCGACGGGCATGGTGGATATAGACACCCTTTCCGACGTTATCTTGAAACACGCTCCCGCGAAGAACGAAGCCAACGCTAAAGCGGCAGAGCAAGCTCATGATGAGATAAAGGGCCCCTATCCTGGAAAGAAATTGGAAGGGAGAGAAGGACAGCTGAGTTCTCAGCAGACCGATATACCTAAGAGCGAAGATCTGCTGTGCAGGGATCCGGAAGATCATACGGATCTGCCTCGGACGCCGATCGCTGACTGCGATTCTGAATACCTTAACAAGACGGGGAGCTGGAGAACTGTTAGGCCGATAGTAAATAAGGATAAATGTATAAATTGCGGCATCTGCTGGAAATTCTGTCCCGACGTGGCGATCTTCGTCGAAGAAGAAGGTGCCGTAGTGGATTTCGATTTCTGCAAAGGTTGTGGTATCTGCGCAGAAGAATGTCCCGTAGATGCTATCGAGATGGATAAGGAGGAAAAATATGTCTGAATATAAGATAGTCACTGGAAATTTTGCGTCGGCTTACGGAGCTAGACTCGCTAGAGCGGAAGTAGTTTCTGCATATCCCATAACGCCTCAGACCGAGGTGGTGGAGAAGATATCGGAGTTCGTTGCAGATGGGGATATGGACGCCGAATTCGTCAAGGTGGAGAGTGAGCATTCCGCGATGGCGTCTTGTATAGCTGCTTCGGCTACCGGAGCGAGAGCTTATACAGCCACATCAGCCCACGGTTTAGCTCTTATGCACGAGATGTTGATGTGGGCCGCGAGAGCACGTTTGCCCATAGTCATGACCAACGTCAACAGAGCGATGGGTCCTCCCTGGAGCGTATGGGCCGATCATCTTGATACCATAGCTCAGAAAGGCAGCGGTATGATGCAGTTCTTCTGTGAAAACAATCAAGAGGTCCTTGACAGCATATTGATGGCCTACAAGATCTCAGAAGATGAAGATATAATGCTTCCTTCGATGGTCGTCGAGGACGCTTTCATACTGAGCCATACTCGAGAGCCCGTGGAGATATACGACCAGGAATTAGTTGATGACTTCTTACCACCTTTAGATATGGATCAGAAGGTCGACATCGAAGATCCAAAAGGATTCGGATCGTTGGTTATGCCGGACTGGTACATGGACTTTGCCAAAAAGTTGGAAGAAGCGATGATGGAGGCGAAAGATAAGGTGAAGGAAGTCAACAAGGAATTCAAAGAGACCTTTGGAAGAGATCCAGGCGGTCTTATCGAGGAGTACAAGACCGACGGTGTAGACGTGCTCATGATCACGATGGGCTCGATATCCGGGACCTCAAAAGATGTGATAGATGAGTTGAGAGACGAGGGCCACAACATAGGCCTCGCACGATTGAGGACTTTCCGACCGTTCCCGAAAGAAGAGATAAGGGAGTTGACAAAGGATGTCAATGTTGTAGGTATACTCGATAGGAGTTATTCATTCGGTCGCGCAGGAGACGCTGCACGAGAGATAAAAGAAGCGATATACGGTTACAACTCACCGCTTGTGAAAAATTACATAGTGGGATTAGGTGGACGAGACCTGACACCCGAAGTCCTAGAACTGATAATGGAGGATTCACTAGAACTGCTCGATGAAGATCCCGATCAAGACGAACTTGATCCCGAGGTCGAATGGGTAGATCTTAGAATCGATCGAAATAAATGGAGGCGATAAATATGGCAGAATTTCCCGAAAAAGAATTGATGAATTCCGGTCACAACGCTTGTCCAGGTTGCGGTGCCGCTCACGCCATGCGCTACATGTTAAAAGCTCTTGGAAAGAACACCACCGTTAACATACCCGCGTGCTGTTGGGCAGTCATACCTGGTGTTTATCCGTCAAGAAATCTAGAGGTGCCTTTACTCTACACCGCTTTCGAGACAACAGGAGCGTCCTCATCAGGTATAAGAGCGGCGCTGAAGAAGAGAGATGATGTTGACGACGCGGAGGTAGAGGTAGTTGGATTCGCAGGAGACGGCGGAACAGCCGACATAGGCATACAGGCTCTTTCCGGAGCTATAGAAAGGAACACCGACACGATACAGGTGATGTACGACAACGAAGCCTACATGAACACCGGTATCCAGAGGAGTGGAGTCACTCCCGAGGGTGCCTGGACAACCACCACGCCGGTAGGCAGTAAAGGCGATTGGAAAAAACAGCCTAAGAAAGAGATGATGGAGATCGTCGAAAGTCACAACGTTCCTTATGCCGCCACTGTCAACATAGCATATCCGGATTCTTTTGTTGAAAAGTTCAAGAAGGCTAAGGAGTTCAGCGGTCCGAGATTCATGCACATCTACGCGCCGTGCCCGACGGGTTGGAGAGCCCGACCCAGTGATGCGGTAGAGCTCGGAAGACTCGCTCATAAATCAAGGTTCTTCCCGCTCTTCGAGATAGAGCACGGTAAATACAACATATACAAAGAACCAAAAGAAGACGAGGTCATTCCAGTTAAGGAGTACCTCAAGATACAGGGCAGGTTCAGACACCTTCCTGAAGAGATGGTGGAAAAGATACAGAAAAGAGTGGATACTAAGTGGGAGCAACTCAAAAAGAAGGAAAGATTCACTCAGGAAGAACTGTATGAGTAGACAGGAGGAGTAAACATGAAAGAACTCCTGGAAGATGATCCCGGTAAAGAGATACTTCTGTTGGGCAACGAAGCTATAGTCAGAGGCGCACTTGAAGCGGGTATCGGACACGGCTCTACTTATCCTGGTACGCCTTCTTCTGAGATAGGTAATACCTTTGAAAAGATAGCCAAGGATTACGGCATGTACTTTGAATATTCAGCCAATGAAAAAGTTGCTTTGGAAACAGCGGCTGCAGCAGCGGCTTCTGGAGTACGAGCTATGGTCTGGATGAAACATGTTGGGGTGAACGTGGCCAGCGATCCTTTGATGACCTTGATGTATCCTGGGGTCAGAGCCGGGATGGTCATCGTAGCGGCCGGAGATCCCTCGATGCATTCCAGTCAGAACGAACAGGATACACGGTTTTATTCTCAACTCGGCACCATACCGATGTTGGAGCCTACTACACCACAAGAGGCTAAAGAGATGGTCAAATACGGTTTTGAACTCTCAGAAGAATTGGAACTTCCTGTTTTGGTCCGTACCACTACGAGGGTCAACCACGCTAGAGGCGTTGTAACATTCGATGAGATACAGGAGCCGGATACCGACGGGCATTTTGAAAAAGACCCTGGGAGGTTTGTTGCCGTGCCTCAGAATTCCATGAAGAACCATCCGAGACTGCTCGAGAGGATGGAGATCGCGGAGGAGATCTCCGAGGATTCCGATTTCACTTATGAGGCATCAGTTGAAGATCCGGAACTTCATGTCATATCATCCGGTGCAGGTTTCACCTACATCAGAGAAGCTAAAGAAGAACACGACCTTCCGATATCTATATTGAAGCTCGGCATGACGAATCCCTTACCTGTAGAGAAGATCAGCGAATTCATAAAGGATGCTGAAAGGTTGTTGATCGTCGAGGAGCTCGAACCCTTCCTTGAAGAGAAAGTTAAAGCTTTGGCAAAAGAAGCCAATCCCGACGTGGAGATATACGGAAAGGGAACAGGACACTTCTCAAGGCTCTATGAATACAATCCCGACAGGGTAAAAGAAGCACTTTCAGATCTGATAGGCTTCGAGTATGAAGAAGAACCGCTTGAGGCGGAGGAGTACGATCTACCGCCGAGGCCGCCTTCACTGTGCCCTGGTTGTCCCCACAGAGCCACATATTATGCCGTCAAAGAGGCTCTGGGCGATAGGGATGGAGTCTATTCCAGCGATATAGGTTGTTACACGTTGGGTATACAGGACCCATTGAATGCGGCGGATTTCGAGCTGTGCATGGGTTCCAGTGTCGGTGCGGCAGGAGGATTTTCAAAGAACACGGATCAACAGGTATTCGCTTTCCTGGGAGATTCGACCTTTTTCCATTCTGGTTTAGATGCGCTGGTGAGCGGCGTTTACAATCAGCACGACTTCGTTTACGTTATATTGGACAATAGAACTACCGCTATGACGGGACATCAGCCCCATCCAGGTACTGGAAAGACCGGCATGGGTGACCCTGCTCCGATGCTCTCCATAGAGGATATCGCAGAAGGAGCCGGAGTGGAGTTCGTCGAGACCGTGGAGCCCTACGATATAGAGGAGACCACAGAGGTATTTGAAAGAGCCATAGAACACGACGGTATCTCCGTTGTAGTACCAAAACATCCCTGCGCCCTGATAGAGCAGAGAAAAGTTGATTGGTCTCCATACCAGGTGGATCAGGAAGAATGTAAACAGTGCCATATCTGCACCAACAAGTTCGGGTGTATAGCACTGGTGCGGGAAGGCGACGTGATAAAGATCGATGAAACTTTGTGTGTAGGCTGTGGACAGTGTGCTCAAGTCTGTCCTTTCGACGCGATCAAACAGGAGGAGAAAGAATGAAAAGAGTCAACCTTGAGATAGTCGGAGTAGGTGGACAGGGAATCTTGACTTCTTCGCAGGTCATAGGCGATGCCGCCCTCGAGAAGGGCTTGGACGTCTACATGAGTGAAGTGCACGGTATGGCCCAGAGAGGCGGTGTGGTTGTAACGACGGTGAAGATAGGCGAAAAAGTTTACAGCCCGTTGATAGGAAAAGGAGAAGCCGACATAGTACTTGGTTTTGAACCGGTTGAGACGTACAGGGCCATAGAACAGGCTTCTGAGAAGACCTGGGTTGTAACGAACACATCACCGATAGTGCCTTTCACCGTTTCCGTCGGCGATGATGAGTATCCGAGCGTGGAAGAAGAGATCATACCGTCACTGGAAAAGGCTACGGACAAGTTAGTCACTATGAACGCGGAGACACTGGCCAAGGAGGCCGGCGCAGCGATAACACAGAACATCGTGTTGATAGGTGCTTTGACCGCGACCGACGTCTTGCCCATGGATAGAGAGGAGATGGAGACTTCAGTAGAAAAGAACGTGCCGAAGAGATTCGTGGATATTAATCTGAAGGCCTTCGAAAAGGGCTACGAGAGGACAAAAGAACTGATGTGAGAGCGGCGTAATCTTTATTAAGACACCTTTGATAATTCGCTCCGATGGAAGCCGTCATATTAGCAGGTGGACTCGGAACGAGGATGCGCCCTCTGACTTACACAACTCCAAAACCCCTTTTACCTTTACTTAATAAACCTTTAGTGATGCACATAATAGATTCTTTTCCGGAGCGAGTGGACGAAGTCGTTTTAGCAGCGAACTATAAGATCGATAAGCTGAGAGAATACTTCGAAGAGGTCGAGATGGAAAGAGAAGTGCATGTTGTGGATGAACCCGAGCCTAGAGGGACCGGAGGAGCTGTTAAAAATGTTGAGGACCACATAAACGATACTTTTTTCGTCGTCAATGGAGATATAGTTTCCGATATAGATCTTGGCAATTTTTTGAAATATCATGAGCGCAGAGGCGGTGTGGGAACGCTCTCGGCCTGGGAAGTCGAAGATCCATCCGAATTCGGCGTGATGGACTTGGAGAAAGGTGGAAGGATAAAGCGGTTCCAGGAAAAACCGGGGCTCGAGGAAGCTTTTTCAAACGTCATCAACGCTGGTCACTATATCTTGGAGCCTGAAGTTTTAGATATGATACCTTCTGACAGGAAAGTCTCTATCGAGCGCGAGATCTTTCCACGGCTTTTGTCTGACGGACTATTTGGTTACGAGTTTGAAGGTTACTGGATAGACTGCGGTAGACCGGAAAGTCTGTTCGAAGCTCAAAGGACGCTGCTCGACGTGATGAGTGAAAAAGTGATGGTAGGGGACAGTTCGGTCGAGGGAAAGTTGAAAGGTCACGTTTCAGTGGGTGATGATTGTGAACTGGAGGCATGCGAGGTGATCGATTCCATCATATTTGATGGAGTGAAGATCGGTAGTGGTTCTCTGATAAAAGACAGTATCTTGGGCAACGACGTAGTGGTTGAGGAGGATGTGCGGATCGAAAGTTCTATAGTGGCTGATGGATCGTATGTGGAGGATGGTAAGATCATAAAAGATAAAAACTTAAAACCGGAGGAGGAATACAAATGACTGAGCTTTTCGGGACCAACGGCGTCAGAGGTATAGTCAACGATGATATGGATACGGACCTGGCATTAAAACTCGGCAAGGCCGCAGGCACGTGGATAGATAATGGTTCTGTGGTTGCTATAGGGAGCGACACCAGGATATCGAATCAAATGTTGAAGAACGCTGTTTCTTCTGGATTGATGGCAACAGGCTGCGAGGTCATCGATTTAGGTGAAGTTCCTACCCCTGCTGTACAGTTCTATACCAAGTGCAGGGACGATATCGATCTAGCGGTGGTGATCACCGCTTCTCACAACCCTCCTGAATTCAACGGGATAAAGTGTGTTAACCACGACGGTACAGAATTGATAGATTGGATGGAAGAGGAGATAGAGGAGATATACTTTTCTGAAGATTTCAGACTGGTTGAGTGGGACGAAGTGGGTCGAGTGAGAAGTGACGATGCGTTAAAGACGTACAAAGAAGCGGTGAAGGAGAAGATCGATATCGAAGCGATCGAGAAAGAGAGTCCGGTTGTGATGGTTGACTGCGGTAATGGTGCGGGATGTTATGTTACGCCGTATCTTTTGAGAGAGCTGGGCTGTGAAGTGATCACTTTGAACGCTCAGCCGGATGGCTCATTTCCGGGCCATGATAGCGAACCTAAGAAAGAAAATTTGCAGGACCTGGTCCGCATGACGAAACAGACAGATGCTGATCTTGGCATCGCGCACGACTGTGACGCTGACCGAACGATCTTCATAGATGAGAAGGGCAACTACATCTTCGGAGACCGCATCCTTACGCTCGTGGCTAAAAAACTCGTTAAGGAGAACGGAGGGGGGAAGGTCGTAACTCCTGTAGCCTCTTCGACAAGTGTAGAAGATGTTGTCGAGGAGAATGGAGGCGAGTTGATCTATACGGAAGTGGGATCACCGATAGTGGCTAGGAAGATGAAGGAGGTAGGAGCTATATTTGGAGGCGAAGAGAACGGCGGTTTGATCTTCGCAGATCATCAGTACTGCAGGGACGGAGCCATGAGCGCTGCACAGATAGTCGAGATGATAGTTAAGGAAGGTGAACTTTCAAAGCTCGTTGGTGACCTACCGGAATACGTGTTGAAGAAGGAAGGTGTTCACTGCGCGGAGAGGTTGAAGGAGCCTCTTCTGAAAGAGCTGAAGAAAAAATTCAAAGATGAAGATTTAGATGATACCGACGGACTGAAGATATACTATGAGGGAGGATGGGTATTGATCCGACCCTCTGGTACCGAGCCCAAATACAGGGTCTATTGCGAGGCTGAGGAAGAGGAAAAAGCGGAGGAGATGGTCGGATCTCACAAAAAGATAGTGCACGAAACCATCGAGGATATGGATCAGTTGTATGACAGATAGACCGAAAACGTCATAAATTTTAAATAGAAGACCATCCCTATTATGTATGTCCGACATTATGTCGGACGGATGATGGGATAGGATGTATTTGAGAAGAAAAAAGGAGGATCCTGCGACCCGAAAGCTGGAAGATGAAGGCCTTCTGAGATTAAGAACAGATAAGAAAAGCCGCATCAACAAGGAAAAATTGAGGAAGTTCGGAAGAGTGACTTTTGATTTTTGGAGTGGTGTCAAGTACATTTTAGTGCTTTCTGTTTTACTTTGGTGGATACCGCTATTTGGACCCATGATCGCTGGTTATGTAGGAGGCAGAAGGACCGGTGGTCCGAAAAAAGGGCTGCTCGCTTCGATCGTTTCCATTTCGATAATCGGCGCCATATATTACGTACTGACCCAAGGACTTTTGCCGGTGAGTTTGGAACAGATAATCAGTTATCCGGTAGCTGTGGTATCTACACTAGAAGCACACTCAACCATAGGTCCTTATGTTGAATTTATTCAGCAGTATTGGAGTGCCTTCTTCGCTAGGGTGATCGGAGGACTTCCCTTCGAAGCCAACAGCTACGTGTTGACCATAATCTTCGCATATGTCGGTGGTATAATCTCACTCGAGAAGAGGAAAGAATACTTCCGCGGTCTTAGAGCTTTAAAAAATAAAGCGAAGAGGAGAAGAAGCCGTAGTATTAGTTCTTCGTCGACTTCCAGCAGAAGTGTACCGACCAGTAGCAGAAGCCTCCAGGACATGAGAGCGGTAAAACTTAAATCCGCTTCAAATGGAAGAAGGGATAAGAGATCTAAATCTCGATCAGAAAAAAGACCGAACGTCAGTTTTGAACAAGAGCAGTCGTTCGGCAATAGACCTGTCAGACACAATTCTGGCGGAGGAGATGATTGGGAGTTACTTTAGAATATACTGCCTCCTCCAAGGATAAATTTTAATAAAATAAGCCCTTCTTTCTATTGAGATGCCCACCAAGATCACCGAGAGGGATGATGGCCATTCTGACGAATTGATCGGTCGAGATGATATACTCACGGAGCTCAACCACTATAAAGATGTAGTTGCGTCTGGAGAGTCATTGTGCATCTTCTTGAAAGGAGAGACCGGTGTGGGCAAGACCATATTGGCTGAAAAATTTTTAGGGGGATGTAAGGAGGACGGTTTCGAGGTGTTGAGAGGTAGGTGTCTTTACTATGAAAGCACAGACCCTTATCTTCCGTTTTACGAAGCTCTAGATGATTACCTGGAACGTGAAGAAAAGAGGACAGAGCCCCAGGGGATTGGACCTGGATTCATCGGTCAGCCGATAGAGACCGATTCGACGGACACCACGACGATGAGTTTTATCATGGGAGAACAGGAGGATCAGGAGATAGATGAGGAGACTTCTTTCTCCGATCAGCAGGACCTTATGTTCACAAGGATAACCGAGCTTTTCAGGGATATATCTGAGGAATGCCCTGTTATTTTCTTCATCGATGATCTTCAATGGATAGACGATTCCTCTGCACAATTGTTGCATCACTTGGTGAGAAATTTGACCGACGATAAAGTGATGATCCTGGGAGCCTACAGGCCGGATGAACTGCTCCATGAAGAGGACAGACTTCCGCTTGAGGACACTCTCAGCAGGATGAAGGAAGAAATGATAGTAGATATAGTCGATGTGCCGAGGTTGGATCAG
Organism: Thermoplasmata archaeon; assembly: GCA_003554965.1. Lineage (GTDB taxonomy): Archaea > Thermoplasmatota > Thermoplasmata > Halarchaeoplasmatales > Halarchaeoplasmataceae > Natronoplasma. The sequence continues at coordinate 24,941 of PWHR01000023.1, forward strand.
CCTTCGGTTTCTGAGATGATCAAGAACCGCCTCCAGCGACAAGATCTGCCGGAAGAATTCGTGTGGACCCTTTACCGGGTGAGCGAGGGAAACCCTTTCTACGTGAAGGAGATACTCGATTCGATGATACAGGACGGGGTGATCGATCCCCATTCTTTCACCTGGGATCCACACGAGGAATTAACCGATATAACCATACCTTCTTCTATAAAAGACATAACTACCAGAAAGATAGACGATCTAAATAAGGATGAAAAGAAAGTACTGATGTTCGCCTCATTGATAGGTACGGAATTCGATTTTAGAATTTTGGAGGAAGTCGTTGATATGGACGTGATCACGCTTTTAGATGTGATCGACAGCCTGAAGGAGCAGGGTATAATCGATGAAGTCGAGGATGTCGACGAGGAGATATACAAGTTCCATCACATGCAGACCAGGACAATACTGTACGAGGATATGAGCCGGAGCAGGAAAAGGGTCTCCCATAGAAGGATCGGAGAGATACTAGAGGATTTTTATGAGGATGAGCTTGAAGAGCACTATTTTGAACTGAGCAGACACTTTTATGAGGCAAAAGTATATGATAAGGCCTACAGGTACTCCAAGAATGCTGGAGAACAATCTCTTCAGAGCATGGATATCTACAAAGGGATAGATCATCTACAGAAGGCATTGGAATCTTTAAGAAATGCTAGAGGTATAGAGGACTCTACGGAAAAAGAGATCGAACTGATGAAGATGATCGGGAGTATCTATTACGATATACCCGATTGGGAGACCGCTCGAGAGATATACAAGGAAGTAGTGGAGAAGGCTAGAAAGCACGATGAAAAGTACGAGGAAGGAAGAGGCTTGGTGCGTTTAGGGCATGTTTACAAGTACATGGGACATTACAATGAAGCTGAAGAGTATCTTAACGCGGGTTTAGAGATATGTGAAGAACTGAACGATCTCAGCGGTATCTCTCAGAGCCACAGAGGCCTGGGATACGTTAACTGGAGGGAGGGGGACTTCAAAAAAGCGGAAAGGCATTATCGTGAGGGCGTCAGAAAGGCCAAAAAGGCTGATGACGACAAAGAATTGGCCCTTAACTATCTCAATCTCGCGAACGTGTACGCCCAGAAAGGAGAACACGAAAAAGCGATCCAGTTCTACCAGAAAAGTCTTCCTCCACTGGAAGCGAGGAACATATACAGGGAATTGGCTAGAGCACATAACAACATCGGTGATCAGTACATGAAGAAGGAAGAATGGGACAAAGCTATAGAGTACTTCGATAGGTGTGTAGAGTATGCGGAAAAGATAGATAATAAGGACTTCCTTGGATGGGGTTCTTTCAACGCTACAGAAGCGTACGCGAAGAAAGGTGAAATCGAAAAGGGATGGGAGTATATCGAGGGTGTAGAGGAGTTGATGGAAGAGATAGACGACGAGATCGGCCTTGCAGCGGTCCATCATAAAAAGGGGCTACTCCATTATGAGGAAGGTGAGTTGGACGAAGCTATCGAACGGTACAAGAAAGCGTTAAAAACGATGGAATCTTTTGAGATACCTTTCAACACGGCAGAATATCGCTTAGATCTGGGATTGGCTTATAGAGAGAATGGTGAAGTGGAAAAGGCTAGGGAGCAGATAGAGAGAGCCTATGAAACGATAACTGAGATAGGCGCCACAGAAAAATTTGAAAATAAGGCAAAAGATGCGTTGGAAAGCCTTCCCGATTGAACTCACTGTTTTGGAGAGACTAAACCTATCGCGTAGATAGGTTCACCGACGTTATCTCTTATCAGGTGAAGGTCCAATTCTGCGGCATATTTTTCTTCGAGCTGTAAGTAGACGTCCGATGTGAAGTGGTCTTTCTCACCCGAGAGGGTCTCGGATATCTGGAGGATGGTTTTTTTAGGAGTGTCGGGATGCAGTAATTCGTCCAATCTTTCATTTTCTATGCAGTTCAAGGGAAGATCGAAAGTCTTGAAGAACGCGTTGTTGGCCTCTTTTATCTTCATATTTTCGTCTAGCATGATGATAGGTTCCCTGTTACTTTCGAAAAGCACTCGGAAAGACTCTTGAGATTCTCTCAGCGCTCCAAAAGTTTTCCTGAAGTCGGTCACGTCTATCAGGGAAGCGACGGTTTTACCGGTTTCGGGTATCATGCTTGCCTCTACAAGGAAAGACCTCTCATCACCGAATCTTGTAACTCCCTGTATCGGATAGCGGTCGGGAACGTCTTCATCGCTCTTCCTTCTCTTTTTATGGTACTCTTTCATCTTTTCTTTTTCCTCTTCATCAGGTACGAGTTCGGTCCATTTCATGGTCCCTTCGATCTCCTCTTTTGAAAAGCCAGAGATCTTCTCCATCTCCTCGTTGACCATGGAGATCGTCATGTCCTCCTCTATCATGGCCATGGCGGTACCTGTATTTTCAAAAATGGTCCTGTACCTCTTTTCACTCATCTCTAGTTCCTTCTGTACTCTTTTCAGTTTGGATATATCCACGAGGGATACGATGACTTTGGAATAATCGTCTCTCAGAGCCACCCATTTCAGGTAGAAATGTTTTTTTTCGTCATTCAAGGTGTAATTGATCATCTCGTCGGTCTCGAAGATCTTCTCCTGGTTTGCGACTGCTAGGATCTCTTTTTTGAGACCTTGTAACGAGTCTTCTTTGAATATTTTGTCGAAGTTGTCCATCATTTCTTCCTTAGAATCCGCTTCGAAGTTCTCAAGAGTGGCTTCATTGACATCATCTATATCAAGGAGTTCAGCGCACTTTTTTATCTCGTCCGGATTTTCATCGAAATAGGAATCTAAGTCTTTGATGCCCGAATCTTTTAAACCGTCTACGTATTTTTTTACTTCTGTGAAGTCCTCCTCCCATATCGATATAGGCGATTTTTCGAACAGGCGCATGTATCTCTTTTCACTCAGCTTCAACTCCTCGGTAAGTTCGGCTCTTTCGACCGCTTCATTGACGTGTGAAAATAAAAGATCGAGCATGCTCAGATGGTCCTCGTCAAAGTAACCTTTTTCTCTCGCCATCGCCTGAAATACAGCTTTATCCCCGATGGGCACAGTTATGCCGGATTTGAAGCCGCCTAGAAGAGGTTCCGCGTGTTCTGAATCTTCGAGGTCCGGGGTGATATCTGTCTCTTTAGTCTTCCATGCTTTTCCTAACACACCTCTGTCTTTAATCCCTCTTTCGAGAGATGGGTCGTAATCGTCCGGTACACCGGAAGATTTGGCTTTGAGGACGAGTTTATCCCCTTCATCGACGAATATCGCACCGCTCTTTATACCGAGGATGTTTTCAGTAGCGTCGACGGCCGTGCTGTAGATGTTCTTTGGATCATTTTCTATCTCGATTTCAGAGGTGGCTTCGAGCAGTTTTTCTATCTTCTCCTTGTTTCGCTTTATCCTGTTCTTCGCTTTCACCCTTTCTGTTATATCTAGTACTACTTGAACCGCACCTCTGACGTTGCCATGATCATCTATATCAGGAGTCGCTCTAAGAAGGTGGTATTCTCCGTTGATCTTTTCCACCATCTCCTCCATTTCTCCTGTCTCCATGCATCTCAGAACAGGACATTCCTCACAAGGTTCTTCTCTATCTTTGGCGATCTCGTAGCATATCTCGCCTCTGATCTCTTCCTTTGTGCCTTCCACGTACTCTGCAGTGGACTTATTGGCCCATTCGATTTTGAGGTTTTTATCTATATATATGATCTGCTCTTCAGTTGTATCCATTATGAGCGATATATTTTTTTCTGACTCTATCCTTTTTAAAGCTTCGTTGATGTGTGAGGTCAAGATCTTCGCCATCTCGAGGTCGAATTCATCATAGTAATCCTTTTTGTCCGAGATGGTGGTTAGTACGCCTCTTTCACCGATGGGAACAACTACAGCCGAATTCAGGTCGGGTTGGGTCGGTGCGACATCGTCGTATAAGGAAACATCTTTTATCAGCAGTGGTTCTTTTTCTCTGAAAACTCTGCCCCTTATACCTTTCTCTACTGGAGTCCGGTCTCCTATCGAGAAGGCGCTCTTCTCGGTTTTTTCTTCAACGACTAGATCACCTTCATCCTCGATAAAGATAACGTGAGTGTAAAATCCGAGGATGTTTTCAGCCGCTTCCGAAGCTACCTCGAATACTTCCTTTTTCCTTCTGCAGCGCTCCATCTTGGTGGTGGCGCTGTACAGCTCTCTAGCTTTTTTTTCCCTTTCCTCCATCTCTTCTTTTGCCCCTATCATTTCATCGATGTCCGTGATGAATCCTACAAGGGCTTTGACTCCATCCTCTTCATCTTTTACAACTCTACCTTGCTCCCACATCCACCGTTGATCTCCACTTTTTGTTTTTATACGGTAGGTCACCTTGAAGGTATCTCCTTCCTCTAAACCTTCTTGAATCTTTTTTCTGACCCTTTCTCTGTCCTCCTCATCTATGAGTTCTATCCATGCAACTTCTTTGTTGTCGATCAGTTCCTCTGGTTCGTAACCGGTAAGTTCCTTACAAGCTTTGCTCAGGTATTTCATGGTCCATTTATCATCGACCTCGCTCCTGTACAGCATACCGACTTGTTCGGTAATACTTTCAAAATCGGGGTTCCCTTTTTCGGAATCCTTCATATCCTTACCTTCTTTCATATCGACCTACCTCTGATATTTATTTCACCGTGATCAAACCATTTTTCGAAGATGAATTTGCTAGGGTGGGATAATCTTCATAACGTGTACTTATATTTTGTGAATATATCAGCGCGTCAAGTCTTTAGTGATATTTGATCACTTCTAAATAATTTACAAACTTATATAATATACTGGATTGAGCTTACTGTATCTTGCATATTTGTGAAATCCCTAAAAAGTTGACAGCCTAGTATATGTTCGAAAAATTTTAATATCTTTGGGGCGAGTGATGTATTGTGTTATATAGGACCTTGACAGAGGCTTGAAAAAGCGTTAATCTTAATAGGGAGTATATTTAGGGAGTATATGATACCATTGAGTCAGCTGAAAGGGCTTGGAGAGTGTTTTCGGAAGTCGGACGGAGCAGGAAAATTTGAATGAAGGGAGAAAAGATAGCGTGGACGGCGTCATCGTTGGTATTCCAGCCTACAATGAGGAGAAGACGATAGCGAGCGTGGTGATGAAATCTTTGGACCATGTCGATGAAGTTGTAGTGGTAGATGACGGCAGCGAAGATGACACTTCTAGATTGGCGGAGAAGGCCGGTGCCCACGTAATCGATCACGAAAAGAATTTGGGGAAGGGCGAGGCGATGAAGACGCTCTTCCAGTATTCGCGGCAGAAGGGTGTAAGGGCGATGGTCACTTTGGACGGCGACGGTCAACATCCTGAGGGTGAGATAACGAACCTTTTGGACAGGGTTTTGAAAGGAGAAGCCGATATCGCTATCGCCTCTCGTTTTTTGTCTAGGAAACATAAAAAGAAAGTCCCGGCTTACAGGCGCTTCGGCAACAAGGTTTTGTCTTTACTGACACCTTCAGGAAAGGCGAAGAACGATGAGAAAAACCCTCTATCAAAGGTGAAAGACACTCAGTGCGGTTTTCGAGCCTATTCTGGCAAAGCGGTTGAAAAGATAACACCGCGGGAGAGGGGTATCGGTGTTGACTCGGAGATACTGATACAAGGGAAGAAAAAGGGATTGGATATAATCGAGATACCGGCTACGGTGTCTTACGAAGGAGACACCTCACATAAAGGACCGGTTAAACACACTTTGAGCGTTATAGGCTCGATAATCAGGTACATAGAGACGAAGCACGCGCTGCTGACTTTTGGCGTTCCAGGACTGATCGCCTTCATACTGGGAATCTTGATGGGTTTCAGGGTCCTGAGCAGATTTCAGGAGTATGGTCATTTTCCTGTAGGTACGGGTATATTGACGCTGCTACTGTTGATCGGTGGTATGGGGGCAGGCATGACAGGATTGATCTTACACGCGATAATCAACGCCCACAGAAGGGACTACAGGTAAAAGTTTAGGTACTAAATACCAGTTCCGATCAGAGATTTAGTAAAAAAGATGGTTTGACGGTCCTTGAGTTTCACTTACCGATCTGGACCGAGCCTGTATGGCTGTGAGGATAGGATCGGTGGGAAGAGAGTGGGGTATGTAGATACCGCAGTGATCTTATTCCTACGGTGATCTAGGAGAAGGCTTTCCTCCTTTAGAAGGAAGATGGATCCTGATTTAAAGGTTTGATTGAATTTTGAGAGAGTCCGTGTATCCACTCCCTAAATACTACCGAAATTCTTAATAAGGTATAGACAGATGATAATGGTGCTGATAAAAGATGTCCAATCTTAAGGTGAAGGTACCTCAAAAAGTTTTGAAAGAATTCCCCGAGGTCGATTGGGATAAGATAGCTGAAAGAGCGGTTATGGAGGAGTTCAGAAAAAGACTATCGATCAGGATGTTGGATGAACTTTTAAAAGATAGTGAATTGACCGATGAAGATATCGAACGTTTAAGCGAAAAGGTCGATAGACAGGTAAGAAAAAAAATAGAGAA
>PWHR01000065.1 GCA_003554965.1 Thermoplasmata archaeon
GCAGAAATTGTTCAGTGATTTTTACCTTACTGGGAGAAGAGCTGAGATAGAAAAATTCAAAGCTCAATACAAAGATATCATGAGATTCAAAGAAAAGATTTTAAATGCTGTCCTCTCGGATGAATTAGCCCTTGATGCTGCCGTTCCATCTCAAATATGGGTGGAAAATACCTCGTGTAAAATACCTCCATGCCCTTGGATGTTAGAGAGGAAAATGAACTTTAGATTTGATCTAAACACTGCTACATTGATCGATTTTATGTCCATCACAAAGATGGATATCAATAAAGCACGTCAAATATTACAGACCCGGGAGGAAATTCAGGGATTCAAATCATTACACGAGTTTGAAAAAGAATTTTCTGATGAAGCCTCCTCCTTGGTTGATTTAGGATGATATACATTAAATTAATTCCAACTAAAAAAAAGATATTTATACAACTGTCTCGTTATTAGAAACGGGTAGATGATATATGTCAAATATATCACCAGGATCGATAACTTTGGAGGGGAAGATTAGTAAGATGCTTGCTATAGGGTTGGTCTCTATCCTTCTGCTCTCAGTGCTATTCATAGGATGTATCGAAGAAGAGAGTCAAGAATCTCCAGAGGATACTTTTGATCTTTTAGTCGACCGTATAAATAATGAAGACGGCGAAGGAGTGATTGAATTGACAGATACACAATTTGTTGACGACGATATCTGGGATGAGATACCAGAACAACAAGAAGAATACGAAGAGACAATAGATGATTTTCAAGATGCTATCGACGATGGAGAAATGGAAATTGACTCTTATGAAATCGATGTGACTTATCTTGAAGGTATGGATGAGGAGAATAAAACAAATTTCGAGAATTTAAGGGAAACTCTCAATAAAAACGAATATTTCAACGCGACAGTTGACGATTTTTGTTTGATAGAGTACGATTGGGAAGCTACGATCGAGGAAAATTCCATACTGAAAGAATGGTTCGAACCTGAAGAATTGGAAGAAATGGACCAGATGCTCAGCATGCTTGAAATCGATGATGAGTGGTATTTATCATTCCAGGGTACTAGTATCATCCTTTACGAAGATGTCGGAGATATAGGTGATGACATAATAGAACCTTTAACCGGAACGATAACGCATCATGATGGTACCCTCTTCGAGGTGTCAGTTTTAACCGTACCAAGTAGTGCAAATCCAGAGGATGTGAAGATAACGGTGTTAGGCGAAGATTACGAAGAACTTGATGGAGGTTATATCGATGAAGATGATTGGTTATCCCTCAGTGACGGAGAAGTCGTGTCTAAAAGTCGTTTTGATGTGGACGATATATCTACAGCAGAGATAACAGAAGAGGACATCGAAGAAGTTGTTATCCGCATAGAAGGATATGAGGGTTCTATATCGGTTTGATATTTAGATGGTTGATAAGATATGAGTAGTTTGTCCCGATTGATAAGAAGGTTAATCTTTAGGCAGCAGTATGGTAAGCGAGATGAGGGAAAAGTCTTGTTATTCGTCATTATAGGGTTGATAATAATAACAGTCGTGATGCTATTATTCGGATAGTTGTGATGATTAAAACTTAGATAGAAACCTACATAGATCTCAAGATAGAAAACGGATTCTGTTGAGAATTTTATCCGGTAATTTAAAGTTCTTTTTTTTGAATCTCTTTGTTGATAAAAAGGACACTAGATTCTTTGTGATAACAGTTTTTTCACCTTATTTCAGAACATCTGTTTATAAAGGTCTACTACCATCCGACTCTAAGGAGAATGAATATCATGATTGCAGATATCATCAGATCAGAAAAATTGCACAAATACTATGAAGGGGAAGTTAAGGTCCACGCTTTAAGGGGTGTAGATCTATTCATCAAAAAAGGAGAGATGGTCGCCATAATGGGGCCATCAGGATGTGGAAAGACCACCTTGTTGAATTCCTTATCTGGTCTAGATGATATATCCGGTGGGAAAGTTTGGATAGGTGGGAAAGACCTGAATGAGCTTTCCGACAACAAGAAAACAGAGATGAGGGCATTGAGTATGGGCTTCGTTTTTCAGTTCTATAATCTATTACCTGTATTATCGGCGGTAGAAAATGTAGAATTACCATTGCTACTTGCTGGAAAGACCAAAGATGCTAGAAAAAAGGCCGAGAAAGCATTGGATCTCGTAGGATTAAGTCATAGGTATGATCATAGACCTTCTGCTTTATCTGGTGGTGAAAGGCAGCGTGTAACTATAGCAAGAGCTATTGTTAATGAGCCTGACATAATATGGGCCGATGAACCAACGGGTGATCTAGACACTGAAACTTCCGACAAGATAATGGATATACTCTGTAAATTGAACGAGAAAAACGGCCATACCATGATATTGGTTACTCACGAGGATAGAGTGGCGGAAAGAGCCGATAGAATATTACATATGGAGAGCGGTTTAATAGAGAAAGATCAAAACAACGGGACGTGAGCAAGATGATTTTACCTTTACTCTTGATCATCGCTTTAGTCGTATCTTTGTTGTTGATAGACGGGGTAAGACACAAGGTACTGTTCAAGATGGGATTCAGAAACATATTCCGCAGGAAGAACCACACGGTGATTGTGATACTAGGTCTGATGATAGCCACAGCTATAATATCTTCTTCATTCGGCGTCGGAGATACCATGGATAATATGGTAGAAGGAGAAATATACAAAGAATGGGGCGAAACAGACGTTACGGTCTTCAATACCACTGATCAAGGTACTTTTATTCCTGTTCCTTACGAAACTTATCTTAGTTTGAAGTCTGATATTTTAGAGGTCGATAATGTAGGCGGTGTGATCGGAGAAGTCCACGGCACCTCTTCTATTTTCAATCCTAATTCACGTCTTTCTAGTTCTGAGACCAGGATAATAGGTATGGATTTCCATGAAAGTGATGCCTTCGGACCATTTTATAAGGATGGAGAAACAACTCAAATAGATCTAGCCGAAGGGGAGATAATAATAGATGAAAAGTTAGCCGAAGACATAGAGGCTGAATTAGATGATAATTTAACTTTGTATACCCGCGGTCATCCTCAAGGTCAAGAGTATACCATCGCTGAGATAGTAGATAGTGAAGGTAGAGCAGCTTTTCGAGGAACTAGAAAGGTTTTGATGTCTTTGAGCGATGGGCAAGCCGCTTTAGGGATTCCAGACCAGATAAATTACATTAGAGTAACATCGATCGCTGGAGTCGAGGAAGGGGCAGAGTACAGCGATCAAATTTTTGAAGATATAGAAGAGATCTTGAAAGGTGATTCAGCCTATGTTGACTTAGAAGTTCAGGAAAATAAAAATCAAAATCTAGAAAATTTCAAGCAGGATATGGCTATGTTTACTGATATCTTCTTCATCTTTGGAACTTTTGTGATAATTGCTGCTATAATATTGACGATAAACATCTTCGTAATGCTGGGAGAAGAAAGAAAGTCCGAGATGGGGATGAGTAGAGCCATAGGAATGAAAAGATCGCATCTAAGACGTGTATTTTCCTATGAAGGATTATTTTACGCGGCGGGAGCTTCGGTTATTGGAGCTTTCGTAGGAATAGGAATCACTTATGTGATATTTTTATTACTCGAAGATATTTTTGCTACGTTCGGAGAGGATACCTCTTTACTATCTTATTTCCATTTTACTCAGGAAAGTCTGATCTTGGCTTTTGGAGCTGGATTCCTGCTGACCATGGGAACTATATTATTTGCAGTGACGCGTATATCCAAATTGAATATAATAAGAGCTATAAGAGAGATACCAGAGCCGCCGATTTCTAAGAAAAGTAGAAAGCTTTTCTACCTAGCCCTCGTAGGCCTAGGATTGGGGGCATTATTGACTTTTGCAGGGATGGGATCTCAACAGCTGTGGCTTCCTGTAACCGGAGTCTCACTCGTTATAATAGGTATAGGAACTATAGCTAGAAGATGGGTTGGAGACAGAGCCGCTTACACCTCTGTAGGGATCTTTCTGCTAATATGGTGGTTTTTGCCTTTAGATGTGCTGCCGGTGCTTGAAGACTATACAGCGGACATAGAGATGTTCATATTATCAGGACTGTTCGTCGTGACTGCTAGTGTGATGATAGTTATGCTGAACGGTTCTATAATAACAGGTCTCTTTGAAAAGATAGTAGGATCAGGAAAAGGTTCAAAGGCGGTCGTGATGTCTGGAATCTCTCATCCTTTAAAGGAAAGGTTCAGAACGGGGATGACCATGTTCATCTTCGCTCTGATAATATTTGCCATCATAGTGATGAGCATGATCGTTGGGATCTTCAATACCAATCTAGACACTATGATAGAAGAACAGTCGGGAGGTTATGAAATCCTTGGACTAAGCGATCAAGACAGACCTATAGACGATATACAGCAGGAAATAATCAGCAATGAGAATTTAGATATAGAGGACTTCGATCATATAGATTCGGCTTATCGTGGTATGGTCCCTTCTTTAGATGAAGATGGGACTAGAACGCGAAGATCTATAATAGGTGTAGATCAAAACTTTGTCGATAACAATCTATTTCAATTCACATCATACCTTGAAGAATTTGGATCTGAAAGTGAGGTATGGGAAGCGGTCATGAACGACCCAAATCTCATGATAATCAATGCTCCCCCGGACGAATCGTTCGATATGGGCGCCATGGGCCGTGAACAATTAGGATTGAACGATACAGTCACTTTGATCGATATGAACGGTAATTTGGTCGAGAAAAGAGTGATCGGATTGATGAATCAGGCCATAGTCGATGGATATTTCATGTCAAAGGAGACCCTCAGCAGCGAGTTCGCTCTCGAATCCAATTCTCTCTTCTTCATCAGTCTGAGAGAAGGTGTAGATGCGGATGAATTAGGTCGGAACCTAGAAAGAGAATTGTTTAGGTTCGGATTTCAACCGATGGTGATAGATACCCTGTTCAGAGAAGTCATGTCCGCACAATTCATGTTCTTCGATCTCTTCAGCGGTTACATGGGTTTGGGCTTAGTTGTAGGTATAGCTGGTCTAGGCATAATAAGTTTGAGAGCCGTTCATGAAAGACGTCTAGAGATAGGTATGATGAGAGCTATAGGTTTCAAGAGACGGATGATAAAATATGCGTTCCTGGTAGAGAACTCCTTCATAACTGTAACAGGTATTATCCTGGGTTCCATACTAGGGATAGGAGTGGGATGGATATTATGGTATGACGGATTCAGACCGATGGGCTGGGATTTCTACATACCGTGGGCATCTATCCTAGGCATAGGGATAATCGCTTACGTAGCGATGCTGTTTACTGCGATACCGAGCGCACACAAAGCAAGTAAAGTCTCACCTGCTGAAGCACTGAGATTCGACTGAATCACGATCCGAAAATATTTAAGCGATTGAGCTGATATTGTCACAAGGAGAGGAATAAGATAAAAGAAAAACTCCAGCCCATAAAAGAATTGGATAGATTGGGCTATGATCTTATCTATAAACCCCATAAAAAAATAGCCGAACATATGGCATTTTACCGAGTTGAATATGAGGGAAAAGAGATATCTCCGCCGATAGTTGAAAAGTACGACATCTCGCTTAACGAGATATGGATATCAGAGAAGTTGAGACCCTACGAGAGATATATATTGCATCACGAGCTGCAGGAGATCAAGTACAGGGCGGAAGGTTATGATGTTCGAGAAGCCCATGAAAAGGCGAGCGAAGATGGAGATATATGGGAGGATGAACCGGGCTATGAAGAATTGAAAAAAGAGATCAATCTAGTGAGCGAGGAAGATTTTACCTCTATTCCAGGTTTCGGTGAAGAACTTTATAAAAGGTTGGTTGAAAACAGACCTTATTTTCATTTGGATGGGGTGAAAGAAATCCCAGGTATAGGTGAAGAACGCTTTCAAAGATTGAAAGAGAATTTTTGGGTCCTTTGATGAGTTTTATCGATATTAAAGGTATGGGCACCTATGAGATATAACCATTTACACTCAAATATTTGGAAAAAGATTATATGTCATGCAAACAGAATAACAATTGACTAAGATGAAAACCCCTCAAAAAATTTTTTCGATACTATGCCTGAACCTTCTGATACTAGCAGCGGTATCAGGTATTGGCTTTTCTATTTTCACCGAGGCAAATCACGATCAAATTTCTGAGGTTACGACGGGAGAAAATGAGATATTTCATGACAATGTATCGGAGGACAAGGGTTATACCACGGGTATATCTAACGGGGGGAGTGAATGGGACATAAGAAATCATGGATCAGTGATAGGCGATAACTCCTGGGATTTTGGAGATGGAGAGTATTATAAGACTGGCGATTATGGATACATGAGTTGGTTGATCTCACCTGAGATAAATATCTCGGAAGAGGCTGACGAAGTTTTTTTAACCTTCGAACATTGGCGTGATTTTTATACTTTTGATGAAGACCTTCTAGCTGATGGGGGAAACTTAAAGATATCAACGGAAGGAGTAGATGGAGATTTCGATCTGATAACTCCAGAAGAAGGATACGATGGAGAAATTCTACCCGGATATGATAACCCTCTAGGTGGAGAACAAGCTTGGAGTGACGAAGTCGGTTGGGAGACAGTGACTTTTGATCTGACAGAATATGCAGGAAACTCAGTACATTTGAACTGGACCGCCGGTATTGAGGAAGATGGGGAGACCCCGGTAGGAGAGGGATGGCGGATAGATAACATCACGGCGATAGAATATTTCGACGTAGATGACTTTGACCTGACTATAGGTGCGGAAGAAGGAGGTACTACTGAGCCTGAGCCGGGCAATTATACATATGATCCAGGGGAGAAAGCGATTGTGGAAGCGGTACCGGATGAGGGATGGGAGTTTAGTGAATGGACAGGAGACTATCCAGATGGTGGGAGGGAAGAAGAAGAGATAGAGATTGAGATGAATCAGGATAAGGATGTCACTGCTCATTTTGAGGAGGTGACGCCTCCTGAGATAACTATAACTAGACCTGAAGGCGATGAAGAGTGGGAAGCGGGAAACGAAGAAGACATCGAATGGACTACTGAGGAGGGAGACGGGGATATAGACGAGGTTGATTTAGAATACTCAATCGATGATGGTGAGAATTGGAATGTGATAGTCGAGGGCATCGAAGACGACGGTAGTTATACGTGGACAGTTCCAGACGATCCGAGTGACGAAGCTATGGTCCGCGGAACTGTTTATGACGATAATGATCTAATTTATGAAAACGTGAGCGATCAATTCACTATCGTTTCCCTTCTCGAGCCGCCTGAGAATTTAGACGTAGAGCATCACGGTGTTGGAGATGGTGAAGAAGAATATATCTATCCGGTGGAAGAATTTCAAACCGAAAATATAGAAGGTCAGATCGAGTATCTACAGCACGATCCTGATGACGACGATGCACTGGAGAACTGGTATGAAGCGGAAGATGGAGGAGAAGATACTGAGCTCGATGTAGAGTTAGACGACCCGTCTGCAGAACTCGAAGGGACACAGACTATAGGTATTCTAGTCAGGAGAACCGATAACAGTGAGCAAGAACCCGATCTCACAGTCCAATTATGGCAGGATGGTGATGAACAAGATACGCTGCTCGATGGAGAAGAGATAATGGATCCGGCCGAAGAGATATATTATTTAGATTTTGAAGCGGACGACTTAGAAGATCCATTGGGAGAAAATTTAGAACTGAGATTTATAGGAGATAGGTCTGGAGGACCCCCGGCAGATAGAAACACGGTCGAATACGGTGCAGTCGAATGGGAAGCTAACACCCTTGGAGAAGGAGAAGGCGATGAAGACAACTTGGTCACTTGGGACGCAAGTCCGGACGACGATGAAGATGAGGTGAGTCAATACAATGTTTACAGGTCTGAGGAAGAAGATGGTGATTATGAGTTTGTAGGTGATGTGGAAGCAGACGGATCGGATGGATACGAGTATATAGACGAAGGCGCAGTCACCGGCGATGAAACTCTCTGGTACTATGAAGTTGAAGCAGAAGACGAGTTCGAACAGACTTCTGAGAGAGCTGGTCCCGAGCGTGAGCCCGGACCATTAGCGCCTACTGAGCCGATGCCGGAAGATGGAGCAACAGAGATCGATCCAGAACAGGTCGAATTGAGCGTGCTGATGGAACACAGTGAGGAGGAGATCACTGATTTGGTCACTTTCTACGACGCTTCTGATGGCAGCGTGATCGGAACGGATGATGAAGTAGCTCACGGTGAGAGAACCGATGACGTGATGTGGGACGATCTTGAAGAAGGTCAAACATATGAGTGGTACGTGGTAGCTGAAGACGCCGGAGGAAACGTTACAAGTGAGATTTGGGAATTCTATACTGGTGAAGTGGAGACTTATGATGTGACGTTTGAAGTGCTTGATGGGGATGACGAGCCTTACGAGGGAGCAGAGATTGTCCTGACGGATCATGAAGATCTGATAACCGATGAGAATGGTGTAGCAGTGCTTGAGGATGTGGAACACGGCTCTGACGTGGATTACCTGATCGATGAAGAGGGTTATGATCTTGTGGATGAGTTGATAGAAGATGTAACGGGAGACGTTACTGAGACGATCAACCTGGAAGTATCGA